>CAYLVM010000009.1:157-35617 GCA_964387145.1 uncultured Acidimicrobiaceae bacterium | reverse complement strand
TCGCGATGGCCATGCACACAAGGGTAGGCTCGCTGCGCTCGGCGTGGGCTCGCTGTGCTCGCCGCCTTCGGCTGTCGGTGCGCTCGGCCTAGGGGCCTCGCTGTCGGGCGCTCGCTTTCGGTATGCGGTAGACGCTGCTTCGCCGATGGCCGATGGCTTCTTCCTCGACCATCCACTTCCCTTACAATCCCCCTCATGGCCGGTGAATCCAAGAAGCTCATACTGCTCGCGCTGTCTGCGAACGTTGCGATAGCGATCACGAAGTTCGTTGCTGCGGCGATCTCGGGGAGTACAGCGATGCTTGCCGAGGCGATCCACTCGGTTGCAGATTCGGGGAACCAGCTGTTCCTTCTTCGCGGGGACGCGGTCTCACGGTACAAGGCCGATGTCACCCACCCGTTCGGCCGCGGAAAGGCGATGTACTTCTGGTCGTTCATGGTCGCCGTCGTGCTCTTCGTTGGTGGAGCCGTCATCTCCATCGTCAACGGGTGGCAACGTATCCAGAATCCGGAGGTGCACGAAGGCGGTGGACTCGTGTTCTCCCTCGTCGTGCTCGCCATCGCTGGTGGATTCGAGATCTTCGTGGCGTGGCTGCCAGCTCTCAAGCAGTTCAACCGCATCCGGGGAACCAAGGGAGTGTGGCAGATGATCAAGGAGTCCAAGGACTCCGCGCTGATCATCGTCCTCTTTGAAGACAGCGCCGCCGTGGCAGGGCTCTTCGTCGCTGCGGCCGGTCTCCTCCTCACGGAGTTCACGGGCACTGCCGTCTGGGATGGTCTTGCCTCGATCGTGATCGGTCTCATCCTCATCAGCGTCGCATCGATCATTGCAAGGGAGATGAGTGCGCTGCTCATCGGCGAGTCTGCGAGTCGGGAGAACCGCACTGCCATACGGGTCTCGATCCTGAGCGTTGATGAGGTACACCATGTCGAGCGTCTTCTCACGATGCAGATGGCTCCGAGCGAGATCCTCGTCACTGCCGATGTCGCGTTCGACGCCGGCGTTGACGAGGTCGAGGCGGTCGAGAAGATCGAAGCGAAGATCCGAGCAGCGTGTCCCGACGCGACGAGGATCTTCATCGAACCGGTGCGTCGATGATCGGCTCAGCCTCTGCTCCTGCCTCATCCGGCAACATCGGTCCCGGATTCGACACGCTCGCGATGGCACTCGACCTGCGGTGTACCGCAACTGTTGAAGAGTCGGAGATCATGACGATCACCGAGAACGGTTCAACCCGTCGCTTGAGCAGCGGGGACATGATCGCCCGCGCTGTGATGATGGCCGTCGACAGGACGATGCATGTGACTCTGGAGAACCAGGTTCCTCGCACCCGTGGGCTCGGATCTTCGTCCGCAGTTGCCGCTGCAGTGGCAGGCGCTGCGCTCAAGGCGGTCGGTGCCGATGCTGGGACCGACCGTGTGTTCGAGATCGTGACGGAGCTCGAAGGCCACGCTGACAACGCAGCGGCCGCCGTGTTCGGGGGGACGGTCGCTGTCGTCGATGGGGGCATAAAGCGCCTCGAGGTGCATGACTCGATCCAGCCGGTGGTCGCAATACCGAGCGCGCATCTCAAGACCTCGGAGGCTCGCACGGCTTTGCCGTCGAGCATCCCCATCGAGGCCGTCGCGAGAAGCCTTGGAAGGCTTGCCTTTCTGATCGAGGGTCTCCGGGACGCAAACCCCGACGTCCTACGCCATGCGCGAGGTGATGAGATCCACGAGTTGTCGAGGGCCACACTGTCGCCTGTCACAGGTGAGTTGATCGATGCGGCGGTGCGGGGAGGAGCGTTGCATGCATGTTGGTCGGGAGCGGGCCCGAGTGTTCTCGCGTTCACGACATCGGCTACCAGCGGCCGGGTGATCGGTGCAATGGGCGGTGTCCTCGGACCCGATGGCGAGGTTCTCACTCTCAAGATCGACTACGACGGTCTCATCTAGAGACGATTCGGATTGGGCTCTGCCGGTTTCGCGGCACACGCGTCGTTCACATACCCGCGTCTCGTGTGGTTACGATCGGGGCCATGGAGACGGTCACCATTGCCGGAGCACGCATCGAGGTCCTCCGTATCCCTGCATCATTGCCGGATCGCCCGACGTTGCTTCTCCTCCATGAGGGGCTTGGTTGCGTTGCGCTGTGGAAACAGTTCCCTCACCGGCTCGCCGACGAGACGGGCTGTGAGGTCGTCGCATACAGCCGGCGCGCCTACGGGATGTCGGACCCGTTGCCATTGCCGTGGCCGATCTCGTACATGCATGACGAGGCGGAGTTCCTTTCCGACGTCATCGATTCCCTCGGCCTCGAACGGATCGTTGCAGTCGGTCACTCCGATGGAGCATCGATAGCGATCATCGCTGCGGGCTCTCGCCGATTTCCCGGTCTCGAAGCTCTGGTGTTGGAGTCGCCGCACGTCTTTGCCGAGGAACACGGTCTGACAGAGATCCGCAAGGCAGGCATGGCCTATCGAGAAACAGATCTTCGGGATCGCCTTGCTCGCTATCACGACAATGTCGATGTGGCGTTCCTTGGTTGGCACGACGCATGGACGCACCCCGATTTCGTTGCATGGAACCTGGAGGGGTTCCTTCCGGCGATCGATGTGCCGGTACTTCTGGTTCAAGAGGCCGACGACCCGTACGGGACACTCGCCCAGCTCGATGCGATCGAAGTCGGAGTCGCGGGGCCTGTTGAACGACTTGTGCTTGCCGGCAACGGGCACTCCCCGCATCGGTCCCAGCCCGGTGCTGTTGTCGCAGCGATCGTCGGATTCCTCGAGACGACCGAGTAGGTGACGGGCTACGGCCTCTCCCTGGTGTCGGCGATGATCTCGTGGAGGTCGGCCAGGAGCATCGCGAGAGCGTTCTCGATGTGGTCTGCTGCAGTCCGGTAGGCGTCGAGGTCGCAACCGTAGGGATCCCCAACTGTCGAGTGCTCGTCGAGGCAACGGAACCTGGTGATCTCGAGGTTCGGGAAGGTCCGTCTAACGGTGTCGACGTGGTACTCCTCCATACCGAGGACGAGATCCAGCGGCTCAGACTGTTCGAGGGGCCTCGCCCGATGACCCGAAAGGTCGAGGCTACGTTCTCGGGCGACCGTTCGGGCGTGCTGGGTTGCGGTGGTGCCGGGAACGGCGTGTGTGCCTGCGCTCGAGAAGGTCACCGGCTCGCGGTCGAACATCGATTGAGCTATCACTTCGGCGAGCGGAGACCGGCAGGTGTTGCCGGTACAGACGAACAGGATGTTGGCTGGAGGTGGGGTCGGCTTGCCGTCGTCGATCTGGGACCTAGGCATCAGCGCGGTACTTGGCCGCGGCATCGATAAGGGCCTTGAACAGATCGTGTGCGTCTCCGTTGTCGCGCATCCCGAGGAACTCGGGGTGCCACTGCACAGCGATCATCGGCCATTCGGCATCCTCGTGTTCGAGGCCCTCGATGGTGCCATCGACCGCGACGGCAGACACGGAGAGGCCATCGCCGAGCACATCGACAGCCTGGTGGTGGATCGAGTTGATGCAGTGCTTGCCGGGACCGATGATCTCTGCGATACGCGTGCCTTCTTCGACCATCGCCTCGAGGTGCGGCTCATACACGCCTTCGCCGACGATGTCGTGACCGTGGACGCCGGTGTGGGATGGGAGATCCTGGATCAGCGTTCCGCCGAGAGCGATGTTGATCACCTGGAGACCGCGGCAGATCCCCATGATCGGGATCTTCCGTGCGTGTGCCTTCTTGACGAGTTCCAACTCGAAGATGTCACGGTGCTCGTTGACGCCTCGCACGGTGTCCTCTGGTTCCGCACCGTACAGTTTCGGGGAGATATCGCCTCCGCCTGTGAACAGGAGGCCGTCGACCCGGTCGAGGATGTCGTCGACCTCGGATTCGTCGACCGGCACCAGGATGATCGGGATACCGCCGGCTTGCCGGATGGAGTCCGTGTAGGTGTGTGCGGCGAGGTACGCCGTGATGGTGAGCGTGACAGCGGGGACGTCCTGTGGGCGGCCCGTGATACCGATGATCGGAGGCATCCACCAATGATAGGGAGGCCGGTGCCACGACGTCGACGAGCGTCAGGATCGCAAAACGCCTATCCTTGTGCAGTCAGTGCGGCCCGATCTCGGAGGTTCCGCACAGGAACATCCACGAGTTCGACAATGAGGTTCTCAACGTATGGGTTCGCTGATCAAAAAGCGCCGCAAGAAGATGAGCAAGCACAAGTACCGCAAGCGGCTCAAGGCCAACCGGCACAAGCGCAAGAGGTAGCTCACGCAGAAACGCCCTCCCGGTCGGGAGGGCGTTTCGCTTTCGGCTTTCGGCCATCGGCCACCGGCCATCGGGTTGCGGGTCTACGGGCCGGGGACGAGGGCGACGGCGGCACCGAAGATCCCGATGCTGAGCAGAACGATGACGAGCTGGACGATTCCTCGCACCGCCGGCGATGAGCGCTTCGCGGTGAGCTGGTGGATCAACGTGAGGATGCCGACCGAGGCGACCAACGTCCCTTTGATAGCGAACTGGGACCAGGGCAGGCCTGAGTCCGTGTACAGCCATGTCCCTGCGATCACTGCGATACCGAAGGCCGACCACGACACCTTGCTGAACATGCGGGCAGTTGCTCGTAGCACGCCGACGTCATCGGTTGCTTTCCGGATCGCAAGAACCAGGAACGACAGAACGATGAGTCCACCGGTCCAGACAGCGGCGGCGAGCAGGTGGACCCACTTGACATACTCGAGGCTGGTCACTGCCTACGCGTCGCCGTTGAGGAACTTGACGATCTCATCGACGAGAGTTTCGGCTCGCTCCGGGTCGATGCCTGAGAGTTGAGGATCGTCGGCTTCGGTGACATCGTTGACGAGCGATCCGAGGAAGGGTTCGTCGTACGCCTCGATCTCGTCGAGGAACTCGCTCACATCGCTTCCGGCGTCTTCGAGCGCCTCATCGACCTTCTGTGTGTACTCAGCGTCAACCGTGATCAACTCGGAGGTGTCGATGTGCAGGTTCGTGATGTCGGAGATCTTCTCGACCAGGGCAAGGACGGCCTTCGGGAACGGGTTCCCACTGAGATACGGAGGTGTTGGAGCCCACATGGACAGGGATCGGATACCGACGGACTTGCAGTCGGCCTGTACGACACCAACGATTCCCGACGGGCCCTTGTAGTTTGCTGAGTCCAGTCCTGAGCGAATGACACTCACAGCATCGGAGCCGACACCTGAGAGTACGACCGGGCTCGTATGGCTCACGGCCCCCACGTAGGCACCCATGAGGAGCACCTCCTCGATACCCATGGCTTCGAGCACCTCGACGATGCTCTGAGAGAACACCTTCCATCGGAAGTTCGGCTCGGGTCCACTGACCACGACGATGTCACGACTGTCGCCGGGTCTCGAGAGCGCTGTGAACTGCAGGTGGGGCCACGACACCGATTGTCCAACACCGTCGCGAATGTCGATGTGCGGGCGGTGCTGCTGGAAGTCGTAGAAGGGGTCCGGTTCGATCTCGGCGATCACCGTACGGTCGGGGTGTGCATCGATGATGAAATCGGCCGCCGTCGATGCGACGTCGCAGGCATCGTTCCAGCCACCGAACGCGATGACGGCGATCGGCTGCCGAAGGTCCGGCTCTTCGAAGCGGCGGATGACGTCCATGCCCGCAAGCGTAACGGGATACCCGCGTTGATTACCCATAGTTGCCCCAGGACTCTGGCGCCGAGACAGCCCGTATACGAGCCGTATCGGCGCCAGAGTCCCGGGGATCAGAGCTTGGCGGCGAGGGCTTCGGGGGTCGAGACGGGGAGGTCGCACGCCAGGTTCTCACAGACGTAGGCGAGGGCACCATCCCCGGTACCCCTGTTCTCGAGGAGGGGGACGGATGATGGGGAGCCGTCGCCGATGGCGAGAACGACGTTCGGGCGAAACTGTCCCCACACCGGTCGTACGAGCACGTCACGATCCTTCTCGGTACCCACGACAGCGACTTCTTTGACGCCGACGAGGTGAGTCAGCCATACGGCGAGTGCGTACCCACCGAACGCTGGATGGGTCAGGGCATCGGCGGCAAGGGAGGCCATCGTCGACTCGAACTCACCCGTCGCTTCGAGGTCACCGGTGAGCGCGACGTGCATCTGGAGCGCTTCGAGAGCAAGGGAGTTGTCCGACGGGGTCGGGCTGTCCTGGGTGTTTCGCGGTCGCATGATGAGATCGCCTGCGTCGGTGCTCGTCGCGAAGAACCCTCCGTCGGGGTCCGTGAACCGTTCCCGCAACGTGGCGACCATGGACTCGGCAGATGTGAACCAGTTGTTGTCCCCGGTCGTGGCGAACAGCGTGTAGAAGCCGATCGCCGTTGCTGCGAGGTCATCTGCGAACGCCGGATGGCCGGGTCGTCCGCGCCATGAACGTACGAGACGACCGTCGGGGGATGCTTCGGTGAGGAGGAACTCAGCGATAGCTATGGCACGATCGAGGTATCGGGGCTCGTCGAGGACGGCGCCGGCCTCGGCAAAGGCACGCATCGCCAGGCCGTTCCAGGCGGTGACGATCTTGTCGTCCCGGCCCGGAGGCACTCGCTGCGCGCGCACAGCGCGGAGACGATCGTCGATGTGCTGTTTCGCTGTGGAGATCTCGGACATCGTCAGGCCGGTTGCACTCGACACGGCCCCGATGTCGGTGAGACGGTGCAAGTTGTTCGTACCCTCGAAGTTGCCTCGGGGCGTCGCTCCGTAGATGGCCGCGGCGAGATCGCGATCGTCACCGAGGACGTCACCGAGTTGATCCCAGCTCCACACGGCGAACTTGCCCTCCTCGCCCTCGGAGTCGGCGTCCTCGGCGGAGTGCAACCCTCCGGTGGCGTCGACCATCGTCGAGTCGAGGTAGTCGAGTACGCCACGTGCGACGTCTCGGAAGTGATCGATACCGGTCACCTGCCAGGCTCGCAGGTAGAGCCGGGCGAGGAGCGCGTTGTCGTAGAGCATCTTTTCGAAGTGTGGGATTACCCACCCCGCATCGACCGAGTACCTCGCGAACCCTCCAAAGAGGTGGTCGTAGATCCCCCCGTCGGCCATGGCCGTCAGCATCTGGGTGAGCATTGCAGTAGCCGATCGCCCGGCGTCGGTGTCTGGTTGCATCGCCGACATTCGCAGGAGGAACTCGAGTGTGGCGGCCTGGGGGAACTTCGGGGCACTCCCGAACCCTCCGTCGGTGCGATCGAACATCTGTGACAGCGATGAGACCGCCTGGTCGAGCTGGCCGAGCGTCGGAAGGTGTGCAGGCGCCGGGTTGCGCTGTGTGATGGTCGTCGTGATCTGCTCTGCCTGGTCAAGTGCGCCTTCGCGGTTGTTCCTCCACGCGTCG
Organism: uncultured Acidimicrobiaceae bacterium; assembly: GCA_964387145.1. GTDB lineage: Bacteria > Actinomycetota > Acidimicrobiia > Spongiisociales > UBA5794 > JAMBLL01. The sequence goes on along the minus strand of CAYLVM010000009.1, from coordinate 28,272 downwards.
CCGACGGCAGTCATGACGTCCATGAAGGATGGGTGGCCCACCATCGCGATACGCGGGTAGTAGGTGCCTGCAAAGATCGGTCTGGCGTCGGGTGTCAGGAACACGGTCATCGGCCATCCACCGCGTCCGGTCATGGCCTGGACGGCGTCCATGTATATGCGGTCGACATCGGGCCGTTCCTCACGGTCGACCTTGACGTTGACGAAGTGCTCGTTCATGAACGCTGCTGTGGCCCCGTCTTCGAAGGATTCGTGTGCCATGACGTGGCACCAGTGACACGACGAGTACCCGACCGACAGGATCACCGGGACGTCGCGTTCACGTGCCTCGGCGAAGGCCTCATCGCCCCACTCGAACCAGTCGACCGGGTTGTCCTTGTGTTGGAGCAGGTACGGGGAGGTCGCATTTGCGAGTCTGTTGGGCATGGCGCAACCGTAGCCACACTCCAAGACTGCGGTGACGCGTCGGCACCAACAGGGTTCTCCCGATTCAAGGCAGCTCGTCGTCACGTCGATGTACCTCCATGGAGTCGAAGGTGATCTGGAAACGGCGGATGTCGATCCTTGCGGTCGTGGCCGGCGTCCTCATGATGTACTTCTGGTTTGCCTTGGTGTCCCAGCCTCCTCTGTGGGACTGCCCGACCGGAGCCTCTCTCGACCCCACACCACCGAGCGCGATCGGGGACCCCGCCAACGGCTGCCGCCCGACCATCTTTGATGGCCGGGGAAAACCTGCACCCGAACGGGCGTACGGGTACGGAGGAACCCCATATCCGGGGCCCCGGCCGCTGACGCTCCGAAGCGACAGCGTCATCGCCGCGGCGTTCTTCACAGCTGTCGGCCTCCTCTTCTTCGGGATCAGGGGCATCGTGGCGACGAAGGATCGAGATCGTGAACGCGTGGAGCGACGGTCGTCGAGGGTATGGGGGCGAACGCTGATCACGGGGGGAGCGTTGCTCTGTGTTTGGTGGACCCTCGTGGTTGTCGGGACCCTGATGCGGTTCTACCCGAGCTTCATCAACCAGACCTGGCCCTTGCTCGGGGAACCCAGCATCGGTCGTCTCTCCATGCTCCCGATCGCAACGGGGATGCTCGCTGCCGGGCTGGCGATCGTCACTCGAAGACCCGCGTGGAGATCGTTCGGGATCGGCTTTGTGTTCGGTGCGGTCGAGTTGCTCCTCGTCACCTACCTGATCGTCGCCGCGTTCGGCCCCATGTTCGACCGGCCGCTGACACAGAACACCCCTTCGAGGCTCGGCGTCGTGGTGTTGAACGCCTGGATCATTCTGGGTGCGGCGGTGGCCGTCGGCTCGGCCGCTGCTTGGGTCGCTGCGAACCGTGGCCGACGATGGCAGAGATGGGGACTGGTGGGAGTGCCGGGCGTCGCTGCGGTCTCGCTGGTGCTCCTGGTAGGCGGGTGGCTGCCGTTCGCGTACTGGGAACTTCCCGGATCTAGCCCGTTCGGCTAGATGCCTGGTCGGACCCGGTGCGGTTGTCCCGGCCGTGGAGCCTCGAGATGGAGAGGTTGGAGCCCCAGCAGTGGCGGGAGGTCATCGATGCTACCGGTCGGGTTCTCATCTCCACCAGTGGGTAGCGATCGACGAGCATCTAACCAGATGTGGCTGGCTCGTCCTCACCCGGGGGCTCGTACCAGCGAGCGTTCCAGTCCTCGAGCTCTTGGAAGAACGGCCGGAGATCACATCCGCGTTCGGTGAGGCGATACGTTCCGTGTTTCGTGCCGGGTTCGATCGTGATGAGGTCGGCTTCTTGCAACTCTTCGAGGCGTTCGGTGAGGAGCCTGTGCGATAGCCCCGGCACGGTCTGGGCGATGTCGGTGAACCGTTCCTTCCCTGCAAAGAGGGCTCTCAGGATGCTCGCCGTCCAGCGACGACCGACCAGCTCGATGGTGCGCTGGAAGTTGGGACAGTAATCGCCGTGGGGGAATCCGTCGGCCGGTGTTCCCGACTCGGAGCTGCTGTCGATCATCGTCTGAGCATAGCTGTCAAAGAAATGTCTTGTTATCTTTTCTCACTAAGTTACGATATGCGAGTACAGTTACTAATCATACCTATTCGGTGTGACGGACATGCACCGAGCAAGGAGCGAACATGACGACTGAATCCACTCTGACCCCAACGAGGGTCATGGACGGACGTGAAATCCCGGCCACGGGAACCTGGGATCTCGACCCGACGCACCTGTCGGTGACGTTCGAGGCCCGGCACATGATGATCGCAAAGGTCCGGGGAGCGTTCACTGCATCCACCGGGACGATCAGCGTCGAGGACACACTCGCTGCGTCGTCTGTCGACGTGACGATCGACATCGCGAGCCTCGACTCGGGTGACGAGGGACGAGACACGCATCTGTTGTCGGAGGACTTCCTCGACGTCGAGCAGTACCCGACCATGACGTTCACAGGCAGCAACCTCGAAGTCGTTGGTGACCGATACCGGCTCGACGGTGAGCTCACGATCAAGGATGTCACACGGCCGGTGAGCCTCGATCTCGAGTTCACGGGTGCCGTCATCGACCCGTGGGGGAACGCGCGAGCAGCCTTTGCGGCATCGAGCGAGATAGATCGCACCGATTGGGGTCTGACGTGGAACGTGCCGCTCGAGACGGGTGGTGTGCTCGTTTCCAAGACGATCAAGATCGTCATCGACGCAGAGGCCGTGTTGCGTACCTGAGTTCCTGTGAATCGATCGACGGATGGTGGCGGCAACCGGCGACGATGCCGGGGGTCGCCGCTACCGTCACGAAAAGGACACGCATGGATCAGATCGACACCACCAATCACGACCGCATGCCGTCGGTATTCCTGAGCCACGGTGCACCACCGTTGGCCGACGACGAGATATGGACCGGTGAACTGGCCAGGTGGGCACATGCACTCCCGACACCGGAGGCCGTGCTCGTCGTGTCGGCACACTGGGAAGCAGCTCCACTGACGGTCGGGGCGACCGAGACGATTCCGCTGTTCTACGACTTCTACGGATTTCCTCAGCGCTACTACGAGGTCGAGTACCCGGCTCCCGGGGCACCAGAACTGGCAGATACCGTCGGCAAGCTCCTCGCCCGTCCGGGACGCACGCTGCATCAGGATCCAACGCGCGGTCTGGACCACGGTGCCTACGTCCCGCTCGCAGAGATGTACCCCCACGCAGACGTCCCGGCGCTCCAGATCTCGATGCCCACGCTCGACCCTGCGGAGCTCTTCGAACTCGGGCGCGCCCTGGCTCCACTGCGTGACGAAGGCGTGCTCATCCTCGGAAGCGGCTTCAGCACACACAACCTCAGCGAGATGAACCTCGGCGCTCCCGACACCGGTGAGCCACCGAGCTGGTCGAGTGAGTTCGACGACTGGCTCGACCGGACCCTCACCGCCGGCGACATCGACGCCTTGATCGACTTCCAGGAGAAGGCCCCCGCCGCGTCACTTGCTCACCCTCGCACGGAGCACTTCGCTCCGCTGTTCGTCGCGCTCGGCGCAGCGATCGATGACGAGACCACGATCGAGACCACGATCGACGGCTTCTGGTACGGCCTGTCGAAACGCTCGGTCCAGATCGTCTGATCGCCTCGGTCCAGATCGGGGATCCCTCCGATCATCGGTACGTGGCAACGCGGACGATGAGGTCGAAGCAGAGCTGCTGTACGTCGCCCGGAACGGACTCGATACCGCCGAGTGCGACGGCGATTGGGATGCCGTCCCGCGTGGTGATCTCAAGACTGTCATCGGGACGGATGCCAGACTCGCCCTCGATGCAGTTCCGGTACAGGTTCTCGAGGGGGTGTGCCCGCCGTGCGAGGATCAATGGGATGAAGCCACTGAGCGCGAACACGGTGGAGATCAACAGGATCCACACGAGGATCCTGGGCCCGGGGGAGTTTTCCTGATCCTCGTCGCTGTAGTCCACGAGGCCAATCCTGCCAGTGACACGCCGCTTGGACAAGGAGTTCACTGATTCCGAAAAGAGCGTTCGTACAATGAGAGGTATGACGGGACTTGACCGCGGACGAACGTTGTCTCCTGAACAAGCCCGAAGCGTCTACAACCGCATCGGCAGGGTCCAGGACTGGCAGAGTTTCTACGAGACGGCCCCGATCGGCGACATGATCGCTCACTCCGGCTTTCCACTCGCTACATCGGTGTACGAGCTCGGCTGTGGAACCGGTGCGCTGGCTGCTCGACTCCTCGGTGAGGAACTCGACGACGCGGCAACGTACTTCGGTGTCGACGTCAGCGACACAATGGTTTCGATGACGACCGACCGAATCGCGAGATGGTCGGACCGTGCGAGGGTTCAGCTCGTCTCCGGCGATCTTCCTCTCCCCGGGCGCGACCATCACTTCGATCGGTTCGTGGCGACGTTCGTGTTCGACCTTCTCGACGAGGGGTACGCCGGTCGAATCCTCGATGAGGCACTCCGTCTCCTGACATCCGATGGGCTCGTGTGCATCGTGAGCCTCACCGAGGGCACGGCCCCGATGAGTCGCGTCGTAGCCGGGGGATGGCGGAGTATCTGGAGATCGGCGCCACGGCTCGTCGGCGGTTGCCGTCCGGTCGACATGGCCACGATGCTCACCGACCGATGGAAGCCCGTCCACCATCGGGTCATCACGTCGTGGGCCGTTCCCTCCGAGATTCTGGTTGCTCGACCACTGAATTGACCGGAGGCGCGGCTCGGGTTTCACACCGGACGTACTCCGCGTCGATAATGGTGCTCCTGTGTAGCGATGAAGGGTGGACCGATGGCTTCACAAGCAGATGTAGCGAGATATCGAGAGAATCTTCAGGACGAGGTCGACGGTGCCGCCATGTACCGGGCACTTGCAGGAATGGAGGAGGAGCCCGCTCTCGTCAAACTGTACGAGCGCCTTGCAGCGACAGAGGAACGCCATGCTGAGCTCTGGCGGGGCAAGCTCGCCGAGGCGGGTGACGAACCCGGTGACCGTGGCGTGTCGCGTCGGGCACGGATCCTGATCTGGCTGGCGTCGAAGATGGGCACGGGTGTGCTGGTATCAACCATCGCTCAACAGGAGCGTGCGGGCCAGTTCATGTACGACGACCAGCCCGAGACCGAGGGGACCACGTTGCGGGCCGACGAGCGATCACACGCCCGGATTCTCAGCACCCTTGCCGAGGACAACCCAACGACGATGACCGGCCCCGTGCTCGCCCGTCTCGAAGGGCGTCACTCTGCGGTCGGGGGCAACGCCTTGCGCGCGGCGGTGCTCGGTGCGAACGATGGCCTGGTCTCGAACCTGGCGCTCGTGATGGCGATCGCAGGGGCGAGCAGTAGCCGTACCGCCGTGCTCATCGCCGGTCTCGCCGGTCTTCTCGCCGGAGCGATCTCGATGGCCCTCGGGGAGTGGATCTCGGTGCAGTCATCGCGAGAGCTCAATCAGCGTCAGCTCGACACAGAGCGATCCGAGATCGAGGAGTTCCCCGAGGAGGAGGCCGAGGAGCTCGCGCTCATCTACCAGGCCAAGGGGATTCCTCCAGAACAGGCCGCTGAGCTCGCTGCGTCGGTGATGCAGGACGCAGAGCGTGCGCTCGACACGATGGCTCGCGAGGAGCTCGGGATCGACCCGGACGATCTCGGTGGATCTCCGTGGGAGGCTGCCATCACGTCGTTCTTCCTATTCGCCATCGGAGCCATCCTCCCGGTTCTCCCGTTCTTCTTCACGTCGGGTCTTCCCGCGATCTCGATGAGCCTGCTGTTCTCCGGTCTCGGATTGTTCGGCCTCGGTGCAGCCATCTCGTTGATGACAGGTCGCAACGTCTGGTGGTCCGGCTCCCGCCAGACGCTCTTCGGCCTCATTGCCGCAGCGATCACCTTTGGAATCGGATCGTTGCTCGGCGTTGCGGTCGGGTAGTAGGACAGACGACAGAGCACAGACTGTCCGGTGTCTCCTACGCGGTTGCGGCTGTGAGGCGGGCGATCGCTTCGTCGATGACGTCTGGTTCGACCGCGATCGACATACGGGCGAACCCTGCACCCTCGCGTCCGAACCAGTGGCCGGGACTCAGAGCAAGCCGGGCTTGCTCTGGAAGCCAGCGGGTGAGTTCCGGAACATCCATGTCGAGCGCGCGTAGGTCGAGCCACGTGAGGTAGGTTCCCTCCGGCTCGATGATGGCCAGGGGTTCGGAAAGACCATCGCGCAGAGCTGCCACGTTGCGGGAAACAAGCGCGAGCATGTCGTCGAGCCACGTGTCGCCGTGGGTGTACGCGGCCTCAGTCGCTGCGATCGAGAACACGTTGTTGCGTGTGAGGTGGAGCCGGGAGCTCATGGCAGAGAAGGCCTCGGCGAAGGTGCCGTCGTTGGTGACGATGAGCGTGTCCGCAACCCCGGCAAGGCCGAAGGTCTTGATCGGGCCGCAAAGAGCGATCCACGACACGTCCGTCCCGGCGGCGGCCACACCGAACGGAGTGAACGTGAAGTCCCCGAGGACGATGTCTCCATGGATCTCGTCCGAGATCACGAAGACATCGTGGGTTGCACAGATTCCGGCAACGGCAGAGAGTTCATCGCCCGTCCACACCCGTCCAACGGGGTTGTGTGGGTTGCAGAGGATCATCGCGGTCGTCTCGTCTCGAGCGGCGAGTTCCTCGAGTCCTTCGAGATCCATCGTGTAGCGGCCATCTTCGAGATGTAGAGAGTTGCGGGCGACCTTGCGGTGAGCGCGGGCGACCAGGGGCTTGAAATCGGTGAACACGGGGGGTTGGAGGATCACGGCGTCACCCGGATCGGTGACGAGTTCGAGAGCCGAACCGATCGACGTTCCGAGCGATGGGCTCACAACGATCCTGAAGTCACCCGGATCCCAACCGTGGCGACGCGTCGACCACGCCCGGAACGCAGCCACAGTGGCTTCTGGCCGTACCTCGTACCCGAACCAGCCGAGTGCGGCACGCGATGCGAGCGCTTCGACGACCGGCGGTGCGAGTGGTAGATACGGCTCGGCGATCCAGAGAGGGAGAAGCCCCTCGCTGGCTCCGAACAGTCGCTCGAGAGAAGCTGGATCATCGGCCTGGGCACCCGTCGGATCTCCCGGAATGCGGAGGTCGCTCACGTGTGTGACCGTTCACTGATGCTCGGAACGCCATCGGGTGTGTAGAAACGTCGGCGGGCCCACAAGGCGACGTAGACCAGGCCGATCAGGACGGGCACTTCGATCAGTGGCCCGACGACGGTCGCCAGCGCCTCACTCGACGCGATACCGAAGACACCGATCGCCACAGCGATCGCAAGTTCGAAGTTGTTACCTGCCGCGGTGAAGGACAAAGCTGTGTTCTTGGCGTAGCTGAATCGCATGCGGTACCCGATCAGGAACGAGAACCCCCACATGATCGCGAAGTACGCCACCAGGGGAACAGCGATGCGTATGACATCGAAGGGCAACGCGGTGATCTTGTCCCCCTGGAGGGAGAACATGACGACGATGGTGAAGAGCAACCCGTAGAGCGCAAACGGGGAGATCCTCGGGATGAACTCCGTCTCGTACCACTCCACTCCCTTGACCCGCACGCCCCACAGTCGGGTGAGGAAGCCGGCAAGGAGCGGTATCCCGAGGAAGACGAGCACCGTCTTTGCGATCTCCCACATCGAGATGTCGAGTGTGGTTCCATCGCTGAGGCCGAGCCACTGGGGGAGAGCCTGGAGGTAGAACCAACCGAGTAGGGCGTATGCGAAGACCTGGAACAGGGAGTTCAGCGCGACGAGAACCGCGGCGACCTCACCGCTTCCGCACGCAAGATCGTTCCAGATGAGCACCATTGCTATGCATCGGGCGAGTCCCACGATGATCAAACCGGTCCGGTAGGCGGGGAGATCCGGGAGGAAGATCCATGCAAGGGTGAACATCACGGCGGGACCGACGATCCAATTCAAGATGAGCGAGGTCGTGAGCATGCGACGGTCTTCGGTGACCTCTCCAACCTTCGAGTAGTTCACCTTTGCGAGCACCGGGTACATCATGATGAGCAACCCGATGGCGATAGGGAGCGATACGCCGCTGACCGTGGCTGCATCGAGGAGATCGTTGATGCCCGGTAGCGATCTGCCGAGAAGCAGTCCGGCAGCCATGGCCGCAAGGATCCACAGCGGGAGGAACCGGTCGAGGGTCGACAGACGACCCGTGAGATCATCTCCGGCAGGTGGGGTTGGCATCGACATCTACCTTCTCCTACGTGTCACATCGCGTCGGGTCGGCGGCGTCTCGCCGAGCGACGTCATCGAGCGACGGAAGAGATGCACGGACGAGATCGGCTGCCCCGTGTGCGATGGAGTAGTCGATCCAGCGCCCCCTGCGTGTTCCGGTGATCAGGCCGGCCTCGCGCAGGATCTTTAGGTGGTATGACAGGTGGTTCGGAGCGAGGTCGAGCATGTCCTGGAGGTGGCAGTTGCACCGCACCTCCTTCGCCAGGATCGCGAGGATCTCGAGTCGGTACGGATCGGCGAGTGCCTTGAACACTGCGACGCGTTGCTGCACCGTTCGGGTGGTCGTCTTCGGTAGGGCCGGAGCCATCGATGCCATGTGCAAGCGTACGCAGAACCACGCCCGTATATCAAATACATTTGAACTGTTGTACCGAGTTGGGTGTTGTTCCGGCGAAAGGTTCGAGCACATGCGGGGTGGGACAACTAGCTTGAAGGGTGATGCCGACGCCTGACGCCGACGAATCGACGGATCGAACTGTCCCTTTGCGTCGTTCGCTTGGCCTGTACGCCGTGCTGACGATCTCGATCGGTGCGATGGTGGGGTCGGGGATCTTCGTCCTTCCCGGCCTTGCGTTCAAGATCGCGGGCCCGTCGGTCGTGCTCGCATTCTTCCTCGCCGGTCTGGTCGTCCTCCCGGCAGCGCTCTCGAAGGCTGAGATGGCGACTGCGATGCCCCAGTCGGGAGGAACCTACCTCTACATCGACCGAGCGATGGGACCCATGATGGGTACGATCGCCGGGTTCGGGGTCTGGTTCTCACTGGTGTTCAAGGCTGCTTTCGCCCTGGTCGGACTCTCGGCGTATCTCGAGTACTTCGTCGTGCACCCCGAACGTGTCGTCGCTGCGATCTTGGCGCTACTTCTTGTTGGAGTGAACCTCGTGGGCATCAAGCAGACGGCAAAGCTCCAGATCGCCCTGGTCACCGCCGTGATCATCGTTCTGATCGGCTTCGTTTCGGTAGGCGTTCCGAACATCGATGCGGCATCGTTCGAGACTTTCACCCCGTTCGGGATCAAGGGACTCATCTCGGCTGCAGCTGTGGTGTTCGTCTCGTACTCAGGAGTCACCAAGGTGGCATCGATCGCCGAGGAGGTGCGTCGTCCCGGGCGCAACATCCCCACGGGGATGCTGATATCTGTTGGGTTCATGATGCTTCTGTATCCGGCGATCGTCGCGGTGATCGTCGGTACGTCGGCCGCCGAGGACCTGTCACGCACCGAGACGCCGATGACGCTCGCAGCGCAGTCCTTCCTCGGTTCGGTAGGGGTGACGGTCATCGCCGGGGTCGCTGTGCTGGCCCTGTTGTCGATGGCGAACGCCGGGATCATCGCGTCTGCCCGGTACCCGTTCGCAATGGCGAGGAACTCTCTCGCTCCGTCGTTCCTCGGTTCGGTGGGGAAACGGTCGGGTGCACCGGTCGCAGGGATCTTGGTCACGGGTGTCGTGCTCATCGGGCTCGTGTTGTTCGTTCCGCTCATCGAGCTCGCCAAGCTCGCCTCTGCGTTCCAGCTCCTGGTGTTCACCCTGATCAACCTTGCACTCGTCGCGTTCAGGGAAGCCAAGCTCGATTGGTACACACCCCAGTTCCGCTCACCGCTGTATCCGGCGCCGCAGATCTTCGGAATCGTGGCAGCGTTGTTGCTCCTCACCCAGATGGGGATCGTGCCGCTTGTCGGAGCGGTCGTGTTCGTGTTCGTCGGAGTGTTCTGGTACCGGACGTTTGGCAAGTCGCGTGCGGTGAAAGCGTCGGCTTCTCGCGATGCGTTGCGCTTGCGTGAGGATGCCAGACTGGTGGAGTCGAGTGCCGCTGCTGTGACGAGCGGAGGACGTCGGCTCGTTCTCGTTCTGATCAGGCGGCCGACGAGGCCCGCACGCCAGCAGACACTCTTCAGGCTTGCACTGCGTCTTGTCTGTGCACCGGGAGGTCGCATACACATCATCAACTTCGATGCCCGTACGGCAGGCATGGTCCCCACCGATCGAGACCGCGCAGCCGCAGAGGCGCTCGGGATCAGCGTGACGTCGGAGAACTACACGGATGAGGACCGTCGCGGGATGGTGCACAGGTTCGTCGAACGAGAAGGGGTCGACTTGTTCATTGCAGATCTTCCTCAGGATCTGCGGGCGACGAGACACATCACGAGGGACCTGCGTTGGTTGAGGGAACACCTGACGTGTGACTCGGTGTTCCTCCGGAACCGTGCCGTCGAGGACATCGACCTCATCGCCGTTCTCGGGACTGGTGGGCCGTACGATCCTGTCAAGATCGAGATGGCCGATCACATCGCACGGTACGAGACCGCGTCCGTCCGGTTCGTTCACCTGACCCCAGCGGATGCGCCACCAGCGCAAGGAGACTCGATCCATGCGTACCACGAACAGCTTGGTGAGGTGCTCACCGTGGCGTGGGATGACAGGGTCGAGGCAACCGATGACCTCGTCGAGACGCTCGCCGGTTTGGCTCGGGGGGCGAACCTCGTGATCCTGGGAGCACCGACCCATCGGTTCCAGATCGTCACGGACCTCGCGGACCGTATTGCAGAGTCGGTGGACTGTCCCGCACTTCTCGTCCACACGCCCCGCTTGGAGAAGCCGGGGATGATCACCCGGTTCATCCAGTGGTGGGTGAACTAGAGAAGTTCACAGCTTTCAGTTCACAGTTCACAGCAACGGACATCCAAGTCCGACTGTGAACTCGAGTTACTTGAACTTCCTCAGACGCACCGAGTTGGTGACGACCGAGACCGAGCTGAACGCCATCGCTGCTGCCGCGATCATCGGGTTGAGGAACCCCAGAGCTGCGAGTGGAATCGCTGCGGTGTTGTACGCAAAGGCCCAGAACAGGTTCTGTTTGATCGTGCTGAACGTCTTGCGTGCGAGCTTGATCGCGGTAACGGACGTGACGGGGTCGCTCGACATGAGCACGACGTCACCAGCCTCGATGGCGACGTCGGTTCCCGAACCGACGGCCATGCCGAGATCGGCAACCGTCAAAGCCGGCGCATCGTTGATACCGTCGCCGACGAACGCGACGACCTGGCCCTTGGCCTGCATTGCAGCAACGGCCTCAGATTTCTCGCCGGGCATCACCTCGGCCACGACCTCGTCGATACCGATCATCGCAGCGATCGCCTCAGCTGTCTGACGCGAGTCGCCGGTGAGCATCACCGTAGAGATGTTCTCTTTGTGAAGCGCAGCGATCGCTTCCGCCGATGTTTCACGAACGGTATCGGCGACGCTGATGACACCCTCCACGGTGTCGTCCCAGCCGACGAGGAAGGTCGTGTTCCCCTTCATCGAGATCTCGTCGAAGGTGTCCTGCCAGTTCTCGACGCCGGTGAAGCCGGACTCCGAGAAGAGAGCGGGTTTGCCGACCACGACGGTCTTGCCCGAGACCATGCCGCGAGCTCCCATGCCCTGGATCGACTCGAAGTCCACCACCGGCTCGAGGTCGATGTCCTCTTCCTCGGCTCCGAGGGCGACGGCCTTGCCGATCGGATGTTCGGAACCGGACTCGAGAGAACCCGCAAGTTTGAGGAACTCCGCCCGGTCACCGTTGGTCACGGTGTCAACGAGCGTCATTGCGCCACGGGTGAGCGTGCCGGTCTTGTCGAAGACGACGGTGTCGACACCCTTGGCTCTCTCGAACACCTGGGCGTTCTTGAAGAGCACACCCATCTCTGCGCCACGTCCCGACCCAACCATGATCGCTGTTGGGGTGGCGAGACCGAGCGCGCATGGGCATGCGATGATCAGGACTGCCACAGCGCTGCTCATGGATCGCGATATGTCACCGGTGACGATCATCCATATGACGAAGACGATCAGGGCAACCGTGATGACGATCGGGACGAACACGCCCGAGATCCGATCGGCAAGCTTCTGAACGGGTGCTTTGGTCGCCTGTGCATCGGCGACGAGTTTCATGATCTGGCTGAGAGCCGTGTTGGGGCCGACCTCTGTGACCTCGATCTCGAGACGACCCTGCTGGTTGACCGTGGCTCCAAAGACGTTCGCGCCCGGTTCCTTGGTCACCGACACGCTTTCGCCGGTGAGCATCGACTCATCGACTCCGGAGCGGCCCGCGACGACAACGCCGTCGGCAGGTACCTTCTCGCCGGGAAGGACGACGACGATCTCACCTGGCGCCAGCTCGATCGGATCAACGAGAACTTCCTCACCGTTGCGGATTACCCGTGCCTGCTTGGCACCGAGCTCGGCGAGTTTCGCGATCGCATTCGATGCCTGGCCCTTGGCCCTCGCCTCGAAGTATCTGCCGAGGAGGATCAGTGAGATGATGACCGCAGCCGTCTCGAAGAACAGGTCACCCTCGGTTCCGACGGTCGTGAACGTGTCCGATAGGAGCACGTAGGTGGAGAACAGCCATGCTGAGAGCGTGCCGGTGCTGATCAGCGTGTCCATGGCTGGCGACATCGACTTGACCTGCTTCCACGTAGCCTTGTGGAACTGAGATCCGAAGTAGAACACCACGATCGTTGTGATGGCGAACTGGAGCCATTCGGCCCACAGTGCTGAGGGGCCGAACCAGGCCAGGAGCACGAGCGGCAGCGTCAGAGCCGCAGCGCCAGAAACGTTGCGGAGTTGGTACTTCGCCTCGGCGTCGTAGCGCTCGGTCATGTTGCGATCGTCGTCTTCGGGATCGATCTCGTGGATGTCATACCCGATTTTGGCGACGGCGGCCCGTAGTGCTTCGAGATCGGCGTCCGCAGTGATCGTCGCACGGGCCTCCTGGCCTGCGAAGTTGACGTTGGCTGTTTCGACGCCATCCTGTTTCCCGAGGACGCGCTCGATGCGCACGGCACATGACGCACACGTCATGCCCTCGACGTCGAACCGGATCTCTGTATCACTCATGTTGGGGTCCTTCCTGGCGTGCGCGCGCGTCACTCACAGAGCGATACGTGATGGGAGCGAGGATCGAGCAGGCCTCAGAGGCCTGCGACTTCGTATCCTTGATCGTCGATAGCGGTGACGATGGCGTCCAACTCGACGGTCTCAGGGTCGTACTCGACATCGACCGTATGGTCGCCGATCGACACCTCTGCTTTGGTGACCCCATCCATGGGTCCAACAGCGCCCTCGATCGAGGACTTGCAGTGGCCACAGGAGATGTCGGGGACGGAAAGCGTTATCTGGGTCACGGGGTGCCTTTCGAAGCTGGGCGGCTTGGCGCATAGCGCAGTGTCTCGAGCAGTTCGTCGACGACCTGCTCGGACCGGCCTTCGCGCACGTGTTCGAGAACGCACGTCTCGACATGATTCTGAAGCAGAACCCGATTGATGCCTTCGAGGGAACCCTCGAGAGCAGATACCTGTTTCATGATCTCCGGGCAGTACCGCTCTTCTTCCACCATGCGGATCACAGCATCGATGTGTCCTCGCACGGTCTTGAGGCGGTTCAGTGCGGAAGTCTTGTGTTCGTCTTTCACGATGAAGAGTATACCCCTCCCTGGGTGGGGCAGCGCACACGTCGTGTCACGCCTGTTCGACTGCTGAGACCCACGATATCAAGGTTTCGCGCGACTGCGCTGAAACTTCCAACGTGTAGATGTAGGAATCCTCGATCAGTGATCTCTGAGGGCGCTCGGCCACGTTCGCCCACGATGATCGAGGGCCGTGCTGTCAAGGCCGGAGCAGGTCCCCGATACGTCGAGCGGTGATCCATGAGCCGAGGATGCCGAGGCCGGCGAGGTAGGCGACGTTGATGAGCATCGTCCAATCGAGAATGCCGAGCGTCAAACCTCGCGTGAGGACGACGCCGTGGAACAGCGGGGAGATCCAGGTGATGGTCTGGAGCCACCCCGGGTAGACGTCGAGGGGGTAGAACGTCGCCGAGAACAGGAACAGGGGAAGGGTGATCAGCGTCACGTAGTCCAGGTCCTGCCATGTGCGCATGTAGGTGACGCCCGCCGTGGCCATCGCACCGAAGGCGAATCCGATGAGGATCGTCGCGGGGAACGCAAGGATGCCGATGGGCGACTCGATGAGGCCCATCACTGCCATCACGAGGAGGAAAGCCCCCGAGTACATACTTCCACGAGCGAGCGTCCAGGCGATCTCACCGGATGCAACGTCGGTCGGCTCGATCGGAGTCGCGAGGACGCCCTCGTATATCTTGCCGAATTTCAACTTGAAGAAGATGTTGGTGGACTCGAATACGGCTCCGTTCATCGCTGAGGCAGCGAGCATCGCAGGTGCTGCGAACGCGGTGTAGGACACTGCCCTGCCCGCGACGTCGATGTCCCCGATGAGTTGTCCGATCCCGATGCCGATGGCAAAGAGGTAGAAGACCGGTTCAAAGAACCCCGACAGCAGTATCGGCCAGAACGACTTCGTCGCAACGAGGTTGCGTTCCACGAGGTACCGGCCCCGCCATCGTCGCGGCAACGGGGGGATGATCCTGGCGGTCAGCGTCTTGGAGGTCACGGCGTCAGATTCCGCCGGATCGGAGCCATTGCAAGTATCGATCCGGCAAGGATCAACGCGGAGAGGTACAGCACGCTCGCCCACCACACCACCGCCGGTGTGGTACCAACGACGATCGCTCTTGCGAGTTCGACACCGTGATAGAGCGGTGTGACGACGGCCACGGGCTGTAACCAGCCCGGAAGGCTGGTGATGGGGAAGAACACGCCGGAGAACAGGAACATCGGGATCACCACGAAACGGAAGTACATGGCGAGCCCCGTGGGTTCCTCGAGCCGCACGGTGAACGCGGTCGTCACCGCGACCATGGCGACGCCGACGAGCATGGCAGGGCCGACAGCAAGCAGAGACTGGAGAAGGGGTGCAACCTGGAAGGCAGCCATGACGACGGCGAAGATGACAGAGACCATCAGCACTCGTGTAGCGGACCACAGAAGGTGGCCGATCACGAGGCTCGTGGTCCCGATCGGCGACGCGAGGCGTGCCTTCCAGGTTTGGGTCCACTTGATGCCTCCCATCACCTTCCATGAGCCCTCGCCCGCCCCGGTCTGCATCGCCGTTGCCACGAGGAGGCCCGGTGCGAGGAAGGTGAGGTAGGACACACCATCGAGGCCCGCAGGCAGGTTCGCGTCGACCAGGGAGCCGAGTCCGACACCCATCGCCAGGAGGTAGAGGATGGGGTTGAGGAAGCTCGTGAACACGGATCCTCGCCACGTCCGGCGGTAGGTCCGCGCTTCGGCTTCCAGGACGCGCAAGGACAGCGGCGTCGCCATCAGTCGACGAGTGTCCGGCCGGTGAGGCGCAAGAACACGTCCTCGAGCGTGGAGCGCCTGGCCAGCACGGTTTCTGGTTCGAGCGCGGATTCGGCGATCACTGCGATCGTCTTGTCTGCGTCGTCGGTGTAGACGAGGGCGCGGTCTGCAAGGATCTCCGTACGGTCGGAAAGTGCGACGACGCGGTCTTCCACGGTCTCAAGGACGCCCACGGGGAATCGCAACTCAACGACGTCTCTCGGTGTGTGCTGCGCGATGAGTGAGGTTGGTGAGCCTTCGGCGACGATCTTGCCCTTGTCCATGACGACGAGCCGGTCGCAGAGTTGCTCGGCCTCGTCCATGTAGTGCGTCGTGATGATCAGCGTCACGCCTTGTTGCTTGAGGCGGTATAACCGATCCCATAGGACGTGTCGTGCCTGGGGGTCGAGACCGGTGGTCGGCTCGTCGAGGATGAACATGTCGGGTTCGTTGATGAGGCCACGAGCGATGATCACCCGTCGCTTCATCCCCCCAGACAGGGCACTGATCTTCGCGTCGCGCTTGTCGGTGAGCTGGACGAACTCGAGAAGTTCGGCGATGCGATCCCTGATGACAGAGCGCGACATGTCGAAGTACCTGCCGTACATCATGAGGTTGTCGAAGACGGTCAGTTCCTCGTCGAGGTTGTTCTCTTGTGGGACGACACCGAGGCGGGAGCGCAGCTGGGGGCCCTGGGTCGTCGGGTCGAGGCCGAGGACGGTGAGCTCGCCGCTGGTGATCGGGCTGACCGCACCGATCATCCGCATGGTCGAGGTCTTCCCCGCCCCGTTCGGGCCGAGGAACCCGAACGCTTCGCCCGGACGCACCTCGAAGTCGATCCCGTCGACCGCTACGAAATCACCGAACTTCTTGGTGAGCGCGCGGGCAGAGATGAGGGGGTTGGACATGGGAGGGAAGGATACTCATGGGCCGGTAGGGCTCCCGACGGTCGAGGTGCTCACCGTTCACCGTTTACCGGATGGAGGGTCCATCGCCTCGTACGAGTGGGGTGAGGGTGCTCGTAACGAGTCGGTCGATGTAGTCGCCGGTGATGGGGTCGTGGTAGAGGAGGCGTCGGAAGTACAGCGGGCCGATGAGGCGATCGACGAGGAGAGCTGGATCGGCAGCTTCGTCGAGTTCGCCGTTGTCGAGGCCAGCGGTGAGGAGGCCGTGGAGGAACATCGGCCCGAACGCCGTCATCTGTTCGAGTGCCGCAAAGACGTCCTCATCCCACTCGGCGAGTCCGATCATCGCCGCAAGCGTCCGCCCACCGTCACCGTTGAGGGCTGCCGCGAAAGATGTGAGAGCGACGGTGACACGTTCGAGGATCGTGAGGTCTTCTCCGGGAGGGCTGAGGTGGAGGTCTGCACCACTGCGGAGCAGGTCGAGGAGGATTGCGGCGCGGTTGGGCCAGTGGCGGTACACCGTTGCCCTCGCAACGCCCGCGGTCTCAGCGACTCGCAGGTGGGTAACGGCTTCCGGGCCATGGTCGGCGAGAAGTGTGCGTGCGGCGTCGAGCATCAGGCTCTGGGTGCGCTGTACCTGCGGGTTCATCGGGTTCTCAGTTCTTTTCATGCGGTATCACTACACACATGATACAGTATGTCTCATATAAGTCAGAATGTCTCATACTGAAGGTTCATCATGCTCGTTCGTCTTGGTCGTTTCGCCTCTTCACATCCCTGGCGGGTGCTTGCCGCCTGGGTCATCACGGTAGCAATGCTGATCGGCGCGGTCGTCAGTATCGGCCCGGCGTTCACCACCAACATCACGGCTCCGGCGTCGGAGAGCACAGAGGGTCTCGACATCCTCTCGACGCAGTTCCCGAACGCGGGCGGCGATCCGGCAACCATCGTCTTCAGCGCCACCCAGGGGGTCGAGGACCCACAGGTCAAGGCGGAGATGTCAGCGTTCTTCGACGCGACGAAGGGGATCGATGGCGTGGTCAACGTCCTGAGCCCCTACTCGCCGATCGGTGCGAGTCAGGTCTCGACACACGGCGACAGCGCTGGGCAGATCGCGTACGCTCAGCTCGTCCTCGAGGCTGGTACGACGACCGACGAAGGTGCTGCGATCGGTGATCAGATCGCCGAGCTTGCCCCCGAGATCGACGGACTCGAGATCGCACTCGGCGGAGACATGTTCCGCTTCCGCGAGCCACCCAACTCTGAGATGCTCGGTATCGCGTTCGCGATCTTCGTGCTGATCATCGCGTTCGGCTCCGTGCTTGCAATGGGCCTCCCCATCGCCACGGCACTTGCAGGCGTCGGGACAGGAGTTCTGCTGACTGCCTTGCTGAGCAACGTCATCGAGATGCCGGATTTCGCCGCGACGATCGGGGTCATGATCGGTCTCGGTGTTGGCATCGACTACGCCCTGTTCATCGTGACGCGATACCAGGAGCATCTCTCGCGGGGTGAGTCCGTTGCTTCATCGGTCGGTGCCGCGCTCGACTCTGCAGGGCGCGCTGTGCTCTTTGCAGGTGTCACCGTGGTCGTGTCTCTCCTCGGCATGCTGCTCATGGGCATCACGTTCGTCACCGGCCTTGCGATCGCCGCGTCGGTGACGGTGATGGTCACCATGCTCGCATCCGTAACCCTCCTCCCTGCGCTGATCGGTGTTGCAGGACACCGGATCCAGGTCACCCGCCGCGGTGGGCTCCTCGCATCGGCCTTCGTGGCCATCGCCCTCCTCGGTGTGGCGCTCGACATCCCGGTGCTCCGCCTCGGCGTGGTGCTCGCGCTGGTTGCGGCAATCCTTGCCCGCTTCTGGGGTCCTCTCAAGCGCACGGTGAACATCTCGTCGGACAAGCCGATGGAAGAGACGTTCTCCTACAAGTGGAGTCGCTTCGTCCAGCGCCGCGCCTGGATCATCACCATCTCGGCGACGGTGATCCTGCTCATCGTTGCCATCCCGGTCCTCTCGATGCAGCTCGGGTTCGCAGACGCAGGCAATGACCCTGAAGGAACGACGACACGACAGGCCTACGACATGCTCGAGGAAGGCTTTGGGCCGGGAGCGAACGGGCCACTCCTCCTCGTCACCGAACTGCCCGAAGGGGCGAACCTCGCAGGAGCCAAGCAGGTGACCCAGCTCCTCGAGGACGTCGACGGTGTCGTGAAGGTGTCGATGCCGATCCCCAACGATCCCCAGCAGCCGACGGCTGTGCTCTGGCAGGTCATCCCCGAGACCTCTCCTCAGGACGAGGCGACAGTCAACCTCGTTCACGATCTTCGTGACAACGTCGTACCGCAGATCAACGATGCTGCCGGCACCGACATCAAGGTCACCGGTCCTGTGGCAGCGAACATCGACTTCTCCGAGTACCTCGCCCAGCGAATCTGGTACTTCTACGGAGCGGTCCTGCTCATCTCCTTCCTGTTCCTCATGGTCGTCTTCCGCTCGGTGCTCGTCCCACTCAAGGCGGTCGGCATGAACCTGCTCGCCATAGGTGCGGCCTACGGCATCGTGGTCGCGGTGTTCCAGTGGGGGTGGGGTGGCGACCTGCTCGGAATCTCTCCTGGTCCCATCGAGCCATTCATCCCGATGATGCTCTTCGCCATCGTCTTCGGGCTTTCGATGGACTACGAGGTGTTCCTCTTGACGAGAATCCGTGAGGAGTACGACACCCACGGCGACAACAGTGCTGCGGTTGCAGACGGGCTCGCAGCGACGGCCAGGGTCATCACCGCAGCTGCCCTGATCATGGTGTTCGTGTTCGGTAGCTTCATGCTCGAGGATCTCCGAACCGTCAAGATCCTCGGCCTTGGGCTTGCTGCTGCCGTGGCGATCGATGCGACGGTCATCAGGATGTTGCTGGTGCCCGCAACGATGCAGCTCCTCGGTGACAAGAACTGGTGGATCCCCCGCTGGCTGGACAAGGTTCTCCCGAACCTTGTCGTAGAACCGGCAAGGCCCTCCGATTCCATCGGTGCGGACCTGACGGTCCCGGAGTCTGCCTGATCCAACCCTGTGTGCGGTGCATCGCGCTGGGCGGGTGCCGCACACAGGATGATCACACGTTCGGTCGGGTCCTGGGTATCCGCCCGGCCGTTGATCCATGTCTGATCGACGGCGCGACAGACCCGTGATACCTTCGAGAGATGCGGAACGAAGTCACGCGGTACGAGACCAGGAAGCCGGGCAACAGGAATAGTCGACCATGCCGAGCTACCGCAGTGGCGTTGCTGGCGATGGTGATGATCAGCGCCTGTTCCGCCGGCGGTGGCCTTCAAGCGGCACTCGATCCTGGGGGCACGGTGACCATCGGGTTGGATCGGCTCGCCGTCGGCTCGCCGTCGGCTCGGCAGGATCCGTCGGCCACGGGGTGTGTGCGACCGCCCCCGGGGTGAGGCTCAGTGCCGTCTCGCCGATCAGTGTTTCTGGTGGTGCCAAGCTGATCGGTGGAGTCGAGATCGTAGCTCCGGGGTTCTCCGAGCGCGTCGGTGCGGTATACGGGTTCCCCCCTTCCGATGTCGAGACTGAACCGCTCGGTACCAGCAAGATCCCACTCTGTGATGACCGCGACACCGTGGCCCAGACAGTCTTCGGTGTTCAGCATTTCCGACCGGGCGACGGAGTGATCAACGGTGTTCGAATCTCGTACATCATCAACGGTACAGAACGGTCCGTTGACGTACCCGGGTTCATGATCACGGTGTCCTCCGAAGGGTGATTCGGTCACTCGTGACGGGCTGGTCACCGTAGGTGTGCCAGTACTCTTGACGCCATGGACATTCACGACAACATCGTCGAGGCGATCGGGAACACGCCGCTGGTTCGTCTCGCCCGCCTCCATCGCAACGGCAACCTCGTCGCCAAGGTCGAGTACATGAACCCTGGCGGCTCCATCAAGGACCGCATCGGAGTTGGCATGATCGAGCGTGCCGAGGCGAACGGCTGGCTCGAGCCCGGTGACACGATCGTCGAGCCGACCTCGGGGAACACCGGAGTCGGCCTTGCCATGGTCGCTGCGATCAGGGGCTACAAGCTCATCTGTGTCATGCAGGACAAGCAATCCAAGGAGAAGCAGGACCTTCTGCGTGCCTACGGCGCCGAGGTCATCGTGTGTCCCACGGACGTTGCTCCCGAGGACCCGAGGTCGTACTACTCGGTATCGAACGAGCTCGCGCAGCGTCCCGGCCACTACCGCCCAGACCAGTACTCGAACCCCGCCAACCCCCAGGCACACGTCGAGGGCACCGGCCCCGAGATCTGGGAGCAGACCGAAGGCAAGATCGACATCCTGGTCGCGGGCGTCGGCACCGGGGGGACGATCTCGGGGACAGCCCGGTACCTCAAGTCGAAGAATCCGGAGCTCCAGGTGATTGGCGTCGACCCCGAAGGGTCCATCTACACGGCGCCTTCTGAAGAGGACGTCACCACCTACCTCATCGAAGGTGTCGGCGAGGACTTCTGGCCCGAGACGTACGACCCGGATCTGACAGATGCCTACGAGATGGTTGGCGACGAGGAGGCTTTCCTCATGGCCCGCCGCCTCGCCGTAGAGGAGGGGATCCTCGTCGGCGGCTCCTGCGGTATGGCCCTGGTTGGAGCCCTTCGTGTAGCCGAGGAGAACCCCGACAGCCTCGTCGTCGTCATCCTCCCCGACTCAGGCCGCAGCTACCTCTCGAAGATCTTCAACGACGACTGGATGCTCGCCCAACACTTCCCCCTCCCCTAACCCCCCCCAACCGCATACCCAGGGTTGTGGACCCGCTATATGCCGCAGCTAACCCTGGGTTGTGGAACCGGTATGTGCCGCAGGGGGCCCACAGAAAGACGATGTCGGTGCGTGGCCCCATACCCAGGGTTGCTCGTCCGATATATGCCGCAGGGGGCCCACAGAATGGGGAGGGCTGGGGAACTTTGTCGGGAGTGCGACGGTGTAGGGCTGATGGTGTGACCTTCCGTGGTCGGAACGCGTCGTACAGGCAACCGACCAGGAGATCCCCCAACATGTCCCACCCCAAACAACGTAGGCTCGCGCTCTTGTCCCTGTTCGCAGCGCTTGTACTCGTGGCAGCCGCATGCTCGAGCGCAGGGAACGACAGTGAGGTCCGTGACTTCTCGGAGATCGCAGCGAGCGACTTCGACTTCACGGTCGACGAGAACGGTGTCGCCAAGATGACCGTCACCACCGACGTCGAAGCAGCATGTTCGATCGCCTGGGGTGAGGACGAGAACCTCGGGTTCCTCAACACCGACCTCGACATGGCCGGCGGCGGCCACCAGAAGCACGAGGTCATCCTCGTGGGTGCCGAGCCGGGCAAGAGCTACAGCTTCAGGGTCCAGGGTGCAACGCCCGACGGGACACTCTTCCAGAGCGAACTGTCGACATTCACACTCCCCGAGGCCGCCACCGGTGGAGACGACGCCATGGGCGGTGATGATGGCGGTATGGCCGACCATGGATCGAACCTCGCCGAGGGTGCGACGGTCACAGACGTCAGCTCGATGTTCTCTCCATCGTGGTCCGGTGAGAACGCCATTGATGGTGACATGGCGACCGAGTGGGCCACGGCGGGCAACGGCGACGATGCGTTCGTCGAGATCGATCTCGGGTCGGCACAGGACGTCGTCGGCGTCGAGTTCATCACGAGAACGATGAGCGACGGCACGGCAACAACGACCGAGTACACGGTGACCGTCGACGGTGGAGAGACCTTCGGGCCGTTCACCGCAGGCGACCCCATGGACAACCGGTTCGCCGAGGCGGTGTTCACCGGCCAGGTTCTGCGTTTCAACGTCGTTGCATCGACCGGTGGGAACACCGGGGCCATCGAGGTTCGCGCCTTTGCTCCCGTCGGCGGCTGACATGACCCACAACCCGTACAATCCGTTCTCGCGGAGCGCCACGTCACCGATGGCTCGGCGTTGCGCAACCACGGGACACGGGAGGTCGGCGTGACTGAGGACAGGTTCGAAACGATCGCGATCCATGCAGGCCAGGATCCCGATCCGACGACGGGTGCTGCCGTCGTACCGATCTACGCGACATCGACGTATGTACAGGATGCACCGGGACAGCACAAGGGGTATGAGTACTCCCGCACGGACAACCCAACAAGGACCGCACTCCAGACACAGCTCGCCGCGCTCGAAGGCGTGTCTCCCGAGGCTGGTGGTGGATGCATCGCGACGTCCTCCGGGCTTGCAGCAACGAGCCTCTTCGGCCACATGCTCGCCCCGGGCGATCACATCGTGCTGTCCAACGACGTCTACGGCGGGACATTCCGTCTCTTCGCCCAGGTCCTGTCGGGGCACGGCATCGAGTGGACGGCCGTGGACCTGACGAACATCGAAGAGCTGCGCGGAGCGGTGCGAGCCGAAACGAAGCTGATATGGGTCGAGACGCCGACGAATCCACTGCTGCGGATCGTCGACATCGAAGGGGTGGTCGACCTCGCGAAGTCCACAGGAACGATGGTGGTCGTCGACAACACCTTTGCCACACCGTACTTCCAGCAACCTCTCGAGCTCGGTGCCGACGTTGTCTTGCACTCGAGCACGAAGTACCTCGGTGGTCACTCCGACGCCGTCGGCGGTGCACTCGTGACGGGGAACGCGGAGATCTACGACCGTCTGAAGTTCCTCCAGAACGCCGTCGGGCCGGTACCCGGACCATTCGACGCGTACCTCTTCCTTCGCGGCATCAAGACACTTGCTATACGCATGGAACGTCATGCACAGAACGCGGCGATGATCGCCCGCTTCCTCCAAGACGACGCAAGGGTCGCGACCGTGTGGTATCCCGGCCTCGCATCGCATCCAGGACATGAGGTGGCGTCACGCCAGATGTCGGGGTTCGGCGGGATGGTCTCGTTCCTCCCGGTTGGAGGGGTCGAAGCAGCCAACGCCGTCGTCACCCGCACCCGCCTCTTCTTTCTTGCAGAGAGTCTCGGAGGGGTGGAATCCCTCATCGAGATACCCGCATCGATGACCCACACATCCGTCGAAGGAACCGACCTCGAGGTCCCCGCCGAGCTCATTCGACTCTCGGTCGGCATCGAGCACGTCGACGATCTCATATCCGATCTCGATCGGGCTCTCGGTTAGGAGCCTGCACCGATCCTCCGGTACGCTGCCACCGACCGCTACAGATCGGCACCGTGACGCACCCCGACCTCGCCACACTCGGCTGGAACGAACACTGGGAGGCGAAGTGCCGCGCTCTGGGCGTCGACGGTGAGCCGGCGCGGGTGGTGCGCCACGACGCGGTGAAGGTACTCGTCGCGACCGGCACATCGGTCGAGCACGTGACGTTCCCGAGGTCGATGTCCCTTGCCGTTGGCGACTGGGTACTCATCGAGAACGAAACCGTCACAGCGGTCCTCGAGCGCGACACATCCCTGGTTCGCGATACCGGCGAGTACGGGACCCAGGTGATCGGAGCCAACATCGATCTGGTACTCGTCATGTTCGGTGCCGATCGACCTCTGCGGCAGCGCAAGGTGATGCGGTTCGTCGCCTTCGCCGGCGATATCGGAGCGACACCGGTGGTCATCCTCTCCAAGATCGATCTGACAGACGATCCCGGGGAGTTGCGCTCCACCATCGAGCCGTGGGTGCCGGGTGTCGAGGTCGTACCGGCGAGCGTCGAGACTGGAGAAGGTGTCGGGAGGATCGCGGATCTGCTCGCGGGCCGGACCGGGACCTTTCTCGGTGAATCGGGGGCAGGCAAGTCGTCTCTCGTCAACGCTCTGATGCAGGACGAGGTCGCGTGGATCGGTGACGTCCGTACGAAGGATTCGAAGGGCAGGCACACGACCACGCATCGAGAGCTGCATCGGCTTCCCAGCGGCGGCCTGGTGATCGACAACCCTGGCATCCGGGCACTCGGACTCCATCCAGACGGTGAGGGGGTCGAGGCTCTCTTCTCGGATGTCGAAGAGCTGGCGCTTGCGTGCCGGTTCCGGGACTGCTCTCACCGAACCGAGCCCGGTTGTGCGGTGAGAGCGGCCATGGAGGAAGGCTCACTGTCCGAGGACCGATGGCGCGCATTCCTCCATTTCGTCGCAGAACAGCAGGAGGCCGCTGAGCGGTCCCGGCAACGATCCCGCCAGGCAGATATCAGACGTGAGGCGTCGGCCGCGCAGCGGGCACGAGACCAGCGCGACGGTGGCGGTCTCTAGTTGTTGGACCCGATGTATCCGATGGCGTCGTCGGCTCAGAGAGTCACTCCGTAGGGGAGGGCGAGGCGATGACTCTCGAGGAGGTCGGTGTCCTTGAGAATCTCGAGTGTGGCCCCATCTGCAACGATCTCACCACGATCGAGTATCACTGAGCGGTCGCACACCTCGAGCGCGTACAGAAGGTCGTGGGTGACGATGAGTTGGGTGATGTCGAGCTGGTGGAGGATCTGTGTCAGTTCACGCCGCGATGCAGGATCGAGGTTGGCAGTCGGCTCATCCAGCACGATGATGTCGGGTCGCATAGCGAGCACACCGGCGATGGCCACTCGCCGCTTCTGGCCGAACGACAGGTGGTTCGGAGGGCGGTCTGCGAGGTCCGAGACATCGACCGCAGCGAGCGACTCGGCAACACGACGGTCGAGTTCTTCTCCCTCCATCCCGAGGTTCCTCGGTCCGAACCCCACGTCCTCGATCACGGTCGTCATGAAGAGTTGGTCATCGGGGTCCTGGAACACCACACCCACCCGTCGTCTGATCTCCATGACGGAACGCTTGTCGAGCAGGATGCCCGAGACCGTGACCGAGCCCTGCTGGGGAAGGTGGATCCCGTTCATGTGGAGCACGAGCGTCGACTTTCCCGCACCGTTGGGTCCGAGCAAGGCGATCCTCTCCCCCGGATGGATGTGGAGAGACACGTTGCGGAGCGCAGGTGTTCCGTCCGGGTAGGTGAAGGAGAGTTCGTCGACGGTGATGACGGGTTCGCTCATCGGATCATCCACGCGGTCGCTGTGACCAACCAGACCAGAGTGAGCATCGTCGCCACACCGACCCACTGGACCGCGGGTGTCGACGGCTGGAGCGAAAGGGGCATGGAACCGGAGTATCCACGAGCAGCCATCGCCAGGTAGACGCGTTCGCCACGCTCGTAGGTCCGTACGAACATGACACCGATCATCCGAGCGTACGGCCCCAACTGGGTGATCCATCGTGGATCGTGACCACGAGATGCCATCGCAACGCGCATCCTCGACCAATCGTCGGCGATGACATCGATGTAGCGGACCATGAACCCGGCGATCGCCGTGACGATCGTCGGAATACGCAACCCATCGAGTCCTGAGAGGAGCTGAGTCACCTGTGTCGTGGCACCGAGCACGATCGCGACGCTCAGCCCGAGGGTCGCCTTTGCAAGGATGTTCCAGGCATCCCACAAGCCTGCGATCGACAGCTCGATGCCTACAACGGTGACGGTATCGCCTCCCCCGAGGAGTGGCAGGAAGAGGGCGACGAACAGGAACGGAACCTCAACGAGGAGCCTTCGGGCTGCGAAAGCGGGTGTGATTCCTGCGATGGCCGCGACAGTGATGATCAGGGCTGCGTATGCGATGAAGGCCCAGATAGCTTCACGGGGCGTGGCCACGATCGCAAGTACGAGACCGAACGCCGCTGCGATCTTGACCTGTGGTGCAGCGCGGTGCACAGCGGTGTCTCCGTGGAGGTACAGAGCGTGCGCGTGTCCACCGGACACGGTCAGGCGGTCGAATGCGTATCGGGTTTCTTCCTTGCGATACGGAAGACGACGAAGCCGAGTCCTGCGGTTGCAGCGATGCCGATGAGGGCAGAAACCGCAGTCGCAGTCCCGGATGAGCCATCGAGGTTCTCTCCATATCCAGCGAGAGGAGCATCCTGGAGTACGTGCTCACCGGCCGCTACGGCAAAGCCCTGCTGCTCTGCCACATGTTCGAGGCCATCGGGTTGACTCGAGGCGATCTGGCTGAGCCCGACACCGACGGCGAGGATGATCACGATCGCCCCGATCGAGAGCCACATGTTCCGGGTCACTGCACGAACTCCTCGGTACGGTCCCCGGTGTAGGTGGGGGCGCCGTAGACGAGGTCCGGCCTCGCTCGCGTCACGGCTCCCACCACGAGGAAGGTGAGGATGCCCTCGCCGATGCCGATCAGCACGTGCACCCCCACGAGAGCGAGGAGTATCGAGTCGATACTGATCGAAGATGTCGTTCCCGCGACGGCGAACTCACCACCGAAGGCGGCTGCGGCGAGCGGGACGGAGAGGAAGGCGGCGAGTCCGGCCGAGACGGCGACACTGCGAGGTGATCGACTGGTGAATCGGAAGATCGAGCGATAGAGGAAGTACCCGCCAACGGCGGCGACGCCCCCCATGTTGAGGATGTTCAAACCGAGAGCGGACAGACCACCGTCCGCGAACAGGAAGGCCTGGACGATCAGAACGATTGCCATGACCAGGAACCCGACCGATGGACCGACGAGTACGGCAGCAAGGACCCCTCCGATGAGGTGACCGCTGACACCGGGAAGCACGGGGTAGTTGACCATCTGGGCTGCAAACACGAACGCTGCAACGAGTGCCGCGAGCGGGATCAGGCGATCCGTCAGGTACTTCTTGGCCTGGCGAACTGCGAATGCGAACCCACCTGCTGCGCCGGCTCCGGCCGCTGCAGAGGCTCCGATACCGATGAAGCCATCGGGGATGTGCATGGTCCTACCTTGTTGCGACTGATTCGCAATAAGGATACCCGACCGTGCTCGGTGCGACAAGACGACACCGGCCCGTACACCGTGTTGCCGAGTATCTATCGGTACTACTCGATGCAGTCGCTGCAGAGCCCACCGAGAGCGAAGTGCTCGACATCCGGTACGAAGCTGGTTTCCTTCGTGATCGCGTCGAGCATCTCGCCGATCACCGAGCGGTCGACCGCGACCGTTCTTCCGCACTTCGTACAGAGAAGATGCTGGTGCTCGACGGTCTCTACGAGGTGGTAGACGGTCGGTCCGTGACCGATGTGGCTGTGTCTGATCGCTCCGGCGGTCTCGAGGGCATCGAGCGTCCGATACACCGTTGCTCGATCGAGTCGCCCGTCGGTACCGGATCGAACGATGTCGTAGATGGCTGCTGCCGTGAGGTGATCGGCGTGCCGCTTGGCGATGACCTCACAGACCAGGCGTCGGGGCTCGGTGACCCGCAGACCCTGCGCCCGGAGATGGTCGATCAGATCGTCAGAACCGATGTGCATCTATCCCCACTGGCTCACAGCGTCGATCTCGATCTCGTAGTTCACCCTGACCTCGCCGGGGGTGGCGAACTGGTAGCTCTCGTGCCCTAGGTACTTGTTGGCGAGTTGGTCGATGAGCCACGTTCCGTCGGTTGCCGTCTTCGTGACACGGCCTCGCAGGACGGTGTTCTCGTACGGCTTGTCAGGGGGAGTGAACGACAGCGCGACCCGGGGATCGAGCTCGATGTTCCTGGGTTTGACGCGTCCGAGTGCGCTGGAGAAGAGCACCTTGTCGCCATCCCTGGCGACCCAGACGACCGAGACCTGAGGGGATCCATCGGGCATGATCGTCGCGAGGTGCACGTAGACCTTCTGATCGAGCAGGCCTTTGACGGTGTCTGACAGTTCCATGAGGTTCTCCTGGGTCGGGTGTCCGTGCTACAGCGTATCCGGTAAACGGTGAACGCTCTGCGATTCTCTGT
>CAYLVM010000008.1:41201-45159 GCA_964387145.1 uncultured Acidimicrobiaceae bacterium | reverse complement strand
TCATGGGTGTCCTCATGACAGGTGCGTTCGCCTCTGCGTGGGAGCTCACACACATCGCTGTGCCCGATATCTCTCGCTTCCTCGCCGCTACGAGTCAGCTCGTGTCGAACGCACTTGCCAAGGTTGTTCCCGGTGGGGTGGTTGCCGCTGGAGCCACCTACTTCCAGATGCTTGCCGTGTCGGGGGTTCCCCGCGGCCAGGCCGCCGCAGCTCTCGCTGCAGTTTCGTTCATCTCGAACCTCGTGTTGTTCTCCCTACCTGCCGTCGCCCTCGTTGTTGCTGCGATGTCCGCCCCGATCCCAAGCGACCTGTTGCCCGTCGTCTTTGCCGGTGCTGTGCTGTTCCTGTTGATGTTCTCGGTCGTGTTCTCC
Organism: uncultured Acidimicrobiaceae bacterium; assembly: GCA_964387145.1. Lineage (GTDB taxonomy): Bacteria > Actinomycetota > Acidimicrobiia > Spongiisociales > UBA5794 > JAMBLL01. The sequence continues at coordinate 44,788 of CAYLVM010000008.1, read as the reverse complement.
ATCGTGAAGTGGGACAAGCCCCTGCTGCTCGTCGGCCGGGTGGTCGAACGCGTCGGGGGCTGGCTCGGTCGGAAACTCCACAAGGAGTGGGAACTCTCTGCGCAGGGTTTTCTCGACCACAGGATCGAGGTCGTCGAGGCCCTCGGGAAGCGTTGGCCCAAGGCACTCGGAGCTGCTGTGCTCAACTGGATGCTCGACTACATGGTGCTGTTCACGGCGCTGTACGCCGTGGGTGCCAAGCCGCGCGCCAGTCTGGTGTTGGTTGCGTTCGCCGGTTCTGCGGTGCTCGGGATGATCCCGCTCACGCCCGGTGGCCTCGGATTCGTCGAGATCGGTCTCACCGCCATGCTCGTAGCCGCCGGTATCCCCGGTCCTGATGCTGCGCTGGCGACGCTGGCGTACCGGCTGTTCCAGTTCTGGCTACCCATCCCTGCCGGAGCCATCGCCTACCTGTTCTTCAAGCGCAAGTACGGCAAGCCGTTGGCACTCGAGGGGTCGACCGGGTAGCTCCTGGAGGCCCGATGCCGTCGTTCTGTGGAGACACTGTCTAGATTGTCAGGTCTCACGACCAGAGGGGTATCGATGACCGTCGAACAAGTACCGGGAAACAGTCCGACAGTTGCCAACGTGATGCGGCCGCTCAGTGACGCTGCCGGCTGGATGAAGCTCATCGGGACGCTCGGCATCATCTACGGTGTGATGATGGGCCTGACGATCATCGGCCTGATTTTCGCCTGGCTCCCGATCTGGATGGGCATCCTGCTGCGTGGGGCAGCCGTGGAGGCGCAGGCAGCATACGCATCGGGGGACGAAGCTGCAGCGGTGACGGCGACAGGCAAGCTCCAGACCATCTTCAAGGTCCAGGGCATCATCGTGCTCATCGGCCTCATCATGTGGGGGATCATGATCGTGTTCTTCGTCTCGGCACTGATCGCAGGCAGCCTCCAGGGAAACTAGCTGCCATAGGCGTCTGGCGCTGATACGGCTCGGATACGAGCTGTTTCGGCGCCAGACGCCTGGAGGTGGGGGGGTCAGGAGACCCAGGAGGTGGTGGTGACGCCGGTCACGGTCGAATCTGCGGGCTCCCACGCCTCACCGGTCCAGCGGAACTGCTCGACCTGCCCGTGGCCACCGTCGCGTGCGGTCACCATGCCAACCTCGATGCCGATGACATCGTCACGAAGGAATCTCACCGGCCCGACACTCAGCAGTACACCGTTCCCACCTTCGACCAGGGCGTCTGCACCGAACAGGGCGTTTGCGCCTTCGTTGGTCACGAACGTCGCGTCAGGAAAGGCTCCCTGGATAGCGTCCTTCGTTTCGGGTGGCATCGGCTTCTCGTTACCGGCAAGCGTCGTCGCCGTGAAGATGGAGTCGTGGACGTACACGTCGTATGTGTTGCACAGTTGCCCGCACAACCTTGTCAGTGCCAGTGTTGAGAGCTCAGCTTTCTCCGTTGCCGTCAGAGGTGGAGGTGCTGCGGTCTCGGTGTCAGCAGACGGCGACGCGTTGCCACCGACGCATCCTGCCGCCACGAGAGTGAACGCGATAAGACCGACCAGTATCTGGATACGCCCGTTGCGATGGTTGGACAACACCTTGCTCCTCCTCGATGCTGTGACGCAGCCTGCCTCGCTCACGGTTCCATGATATTCCGATCGACGACGACGAAACCGATTCCACCACCGTACGGCAGCGTCGACATCTCGAGATCGCCGGTGGCGAGGTCGTAGCGGGCGATGGTTATGTTGGAGTACCCATAGGGCCATGTGGAAACGAAGACCTTGCTTCGGTCGGAGGACCACACCACGCCGTCCTGTGTCGTTGGGACCTAGATCAGCGCATCGCCGATCGGTGTGGACACACCTTCGTCGAGGCTGTATGCGTATATCTCACCCCACGCCACGACGGGCCCGTCTTCGAAGAGAAATATCCAGGGTGACTCGCCAGAGAACAGCGGATCCGCTGCTGTGGCGATACTGGTTGTCGTGCCGGCAGGGGTTGTCGGTCACGGCGATTCAAGGATCGCCGGGGGCAGGGGATCGGTTCGCACGAGGGGACCGTGGTACACGTCGATCTTGATGACACCCGGCAGTGTGTCGGCGGTGGCTGCGATCGCTTCCGCCTGGCGCCTCGCCTCGGTCAGAACTCGAATCGAAGCTGGGAGAAGATCGGGGTTGTCCTCGAGAACACGGATCAGGTCCGGATTGGCGGCGAACAGAACGCGCGCCTCCTCCATGGCCATGGCCTTGTCGACGTAGAGCACCTCGATGGTCCCGCGCTGGGTGCCGAGTGTGTTGATCACGCGGTCTCGTTGGTCGACCGTGATGCCGTCATCGAGGAGCACCAGGGCTACCCAGCCCTCGGTGATCGTGTGGAGGGTTGCAAAGGGGCTGTTCCCGTCATATCCGAACCCGAGTTCGACGTTCGACAGAGTGCCGCGTGCGACGGCGAGCCCCATGATGCCCGATGTGGGCATGGGGAGCGTCTTGTGGATGAGGGTCTTGATCGTCTTCGCCTCGGTCTGGTTTCCGGTGAGGAGGCGGATCGACGCGGGAAGGATGTCGGGGTTGTCGCGCAGGATCTCGATGTAGTCCTCCCGGTCGGCCCACTCGACCATCTTCTCCTCATAGGCCTCGGTCTTGGAGATGTACCGCCAGTCGATCACGCCGGGTGCGGCGGTCAATGTCTCGGTGACGATCGCGAGTTGTCCGGAATCGATGTTGTCCGCGAGGTACACGGCCACGATGACACCTTCGACGTCGGCGCTCCCGACGGGAGCGGAGATCGATCCCCGCCACGGAGCGACGATCGCGGCGACACCGACTACGACGAGGATGACCGCAGCCGCCGCAAGCGCAGTGAGGGGCCCATGCCAACCCACGCCGCGGTCGAGATCGCGTTTCGGGATGGTGGACCACCTCGGGGCTTCGGGTGCCTCAGCATCGGTGTGTTGATAGACGTCCCGGAACGCCTCGGCAAGTCTGTCCTCATCGCGGGTCATCGAGCACCTCCTCGAGTTTCGTGCGTGCGAGATGCAGGTAGCGGCGCACCGTTGCGGGGCGACATCCCATGGCAGATGCGGCCTCCGTTGGAGTGAACCCCATCCAGTAGACGAGATACGTTGCAGATCGTTGCTGGGTGGGCAGGTTCATGACCGCCTCGAGCGCCGTGTCTATCTCATAGCCAGGCTCGACCTCCCGTGGTGTGAGTTGCACCACCTGGCGAACCGCGTACCGCCGCTTGTGCGACCGGGCTTCGTTGCCGACAGCGCGGAACAGGTACAAGCGTGGGTCATCGAGATCCGCCAGACGCTTCTTCGCTAGGACACGCGCGATCACAGCGGACAACAGGTCCGGTCCGTCGTCTGGCCCGACGAGGGCACTTGCGTACCGCACCAGTTCTCCGCTGAGTGTGTTGTAGATCATCTCGTCCTTGTCGCCCACACCCATTCCACGCTCGACACACCCCCAGCGTTGCACGTTTCTCTCGGGTTCTGGCGCCGAAATGGCTCGCATGCGGGCTATCTGGATGCAAGACGCTTAGGAATCCAGGTGCCTCAGGACGTCGGCGAGGGGTACGACGGT
>CAYLVM010000008.1:25419-41101 GCA_964387145.1 uncultured Acidimicrobiaceae bacterium | reverse complement strand
TGCAAGACGCTTAGGAATCCAGGTGCCTCAGGACGTCGGCGAGGGGTACGACGGTGCCGAAGTGGGTGTCGATGTCGTAGAGAGTCGATGCCTGTTCTCGCTCACCCGTTGCCATCACGCACTCGGTCGGGACGATGACGTCGTAGCCGCGGAAGAACGCATCGTGGACGGTCGAGCGCACACAGATGTTCGTGACCACACCCATCATCACGAGGTGGCGGATCCCGAACTCACGAAGACGCAGGTCGAGATCGGTCTCAAAGAATCCTGAGTAACGCCGCTTGGGCACTCGGTACTCGTCTGGGCGGGGATCGAGCTGCGGGACGATCTGCGCGCCCCACGAGCCCGCGAGGCAATGCACCGAGCGCTTGTCGAACTCGCTGTCGTTCTCGGGGTGCTCGTCACACACCCAGATGACCCGAGACCCAGCGGCGCGGGCGGTGTCGATGAGTCGCCGCTGTGGCTCGTAGAGCGCGTCGCCTCCCTCGAGAGGCATCGCACCGTCCGCATCGAGAAAGTCGTTGAGCATGTCGACTACGAGCACTGCGGTCCACTCCGGATCGAGTTCCAACGAGTGGTGGGTCCGCCGTTCGGAGAACGTCGTCTCGTGACCATCAGGCTCTGTCATCTTCTCGAACTCCTTCCGATCGGCTGTCCGAGGGCCCACTCCCGTGGCTTCGCTGCTTCAGCCACTCCGAGAGGATCGGCCGGACTCGGACACCGACGATGGCCACGACCAGGACGATGATCTGTGCCGTCACCGTCGACACGAGGAACTGGAGGACCGCAAGCGAGCCACCGAGTACTGCTGCAGCGACGACGAGTCCCCGAAGCGATCCCTGGCCGCCGAGGATCACGACGAGGAACGCGTTCACGAGGAACAGGAGACCGAACGACGGAGTCAAAGTGCTTATGGGTGCGATCAGTGCTCCGGAGAGACCAGCGAGACCGGACCCGATCGTGAAGAGAGCGGCGCGCATCAACCCAACGTTGATCCCCATCGTCTCGGCGAGGTCAGGGTTGCGAACGGTCGCTCTGGCGTACAGACCGAAACGTGTGCGGTTCATCACGGCCGCGATCAGAGCGACGAGAACGACCGCAGACACCACGATCACGAAGCGCCACCACGGGATGTTGAAACCGAGGAGCACGAACGATCCACCGATAGGGTCGGTGACTGTTCGGGGGTTCGCGGAGTAGATCAGCTGGATGAGCTGGCGGACGATGATCGCCGTCCCGAACGTGGCGAGGAGTGTGTCGAGCGGCCGATCGTAGAGGAAGCGGAGGATCCCGCGTTCGGTGACGAGACCGAGGAGGGCACCCACGAGTGCCGCGGCCACGATCCCGAGGATCACGCTCCCGGTCGTCTCCTGAATCTGGAACGCCGTATAGGCACCTACGAGGATGAACTCACCGTGCATCAGGTTCACGACCCCGAGGAGTCCGAACGTGTAGTACAACCCGAGCGAGATGAGAACGAACACGGCGATGAGCACGACCGCGCTGAACGAGTCGACGGGAAGGAACAAGGCGAACACGGGCATCACAGGGACAACCTCCGCTCCAGGATCCCGTCGTCGTGGAGTTGGGAGATCTCGCCCTCCTCGACGATTGTCCCGTGTTCGAGGATGTACGCGCTCGTGCCGACGGCCAGAGCCGTGTCGACGTTCTGTTCGACCAGGAGCACGGCTGATCGCTCGGCGACGGTCGCGATGGCGGGGATGATCTCCTCGACCACGACCGGTGCCACCCCTTCGGTCGGTTCGTCGAGGAGCGCGACCTTCGGCTCGACGACCAACACCTGCGCGATGCCGAGCATGCGACGTTCACCCCCCGAGAGCGTCTGGGCTTCCTGCTCCAACCGGCGACCGAGAATCGGGAAGAGCGACGCAGCGGCGTCGATACCCGCATTGAGGTCGCGACCCGCCAGCGCGATGGTGAGGTGCTCTCGCACGGTGAGCCCGGGGAACACCGTGTCGTCCTGAGGGAGCCAGACCATGCCCGCGGCGTTGATCCGATGGCCCTTCCACCTCGTAACGTCCTCGCCGTCGAGGCGCACGGTCCCGTCTTTCGGGAGGACACCCATGATCGCCCGGAGGAACGTCGTCTTGCCCGCGCCGTTGCGACCCATGAGGCAGATCACCTTGCCGACGTCGACCTCGAGGGAGACGTCGCGCAGGATCGTGGATCGACCGTAGCCCGCATAGAGGCCTTCGACGGTGAGCGCCGTACTCATCGCAACCTCCCCAGGTACGAGGCCTGGACTTCGGTATTGGCCTGGACCTCGGCGACGCTGCCGTTGGCGAGAACCTTTCCACGATGCATGACGGTCACTCGGTCGCTGACGAGTTCGATGAACTCGATGTTGTGCTCGACGACGATGATCGCATCGGCGGCCTTGCGCGCCTGGAGTTCTCTGAGGAGATCCGCCGTGTGCCGGCTCTCGGCTCTGGTCATTCCCGACGTCGGCTCGTCGAGCAGCAGGAGCTTCGGATGGGTCAGAAGGACCATGCCGATCTCGAGCCACTGCTGCTGTCCGTGGCTCAGCTCACCGGCTTGTCGAGACCGAACACCGCGAAAGTCGATGAGGTCGAGCACATCCTCGATGTCCTGGTCCGATGCCGAAGGCTCGAATCGTCGATCCTTGGGTGCAGCTCCGAGGTGGAGGTTCTCTTCGACCGTGAGACCACCGAAGACGCTCGTCACCTGAAAGACCAGTCCCATTCCCATGCGGGCCCGGCGGTACGCAGGAGTTCGCGTCACGTCCTCATCCCGGAAACGGATGCTCCCACCGTCTGCGTGGAGTTTCCCGTAGATGAGATGAAGCAGTGTGCTCTTGCCGGCGCCGTTCGAGCCGATGAGGCCACGGAGTTCACCGTCTTCGAGCACGAGCGACACCCCGTCGACGGCGTTGAACCCACCGAACGTCTTGACCACGTTGTCGACCCGGAGAACGCTCATTCCCTGCTCCGATTCAAGAAACCGAAGATGCCCGATGGCATCACGAGGATGACGAGGACCAGCACGACGCCGACGATCACGAGCCAGACGTCGAGGAACCGCCCACGGGAGAGGCTGTTGGTGAGCGCCGGCAGGAGGATCGCACCGACGACCGGGCCGATCAGCGTCCCGCGTCCACCGAGCACCACCCACAGCAGGACGAGCGTCGAGGCGGCAACGCCGACAGAAGAGGGTGAGATGATGCCGAACTGGGTGAAGTAGATGGCACCTGCGAGGGAGGCGAGGACGGCGGACAGAACGAAGACCCGACGCTTCTCGTGTGGGACGTCGTAGCCGAGCAGATCGACACGATCCTCGTTGTCGCGGATACCGCGCACGACGAGGCCGGATCGCGATGCGAGGAACCACCGGACTCCGAGGTAGGTAATCACCAGGAGGATGAGAGCGAAGACGTAGTACCCGGTTCCCTTGTGGAACGAGATGAGACCGGGGATTCCGAGGCGTGTTGATGTGAGGATTCCGTTCTGGCCACCTGATACGGTTCCTCCAGCACGTGCAAGACGCTCCGCCATGACAGCGACAGCGAGCGTGACGACGGCAAACTCGACACCGCGAAGAGCGAGCCGCCCTGAGAAGGTGAAATACCCCATGATGAGCGCCAGGGCCGCGCTGGCGACCGCAGCGCCGATCAGTGCGACCCAGAACGGGAGCGGCAGAATCCACCCGGTGCGGGTCGTGAGGATGGCGACCACGTATCCTCCGCCGCCGAAGAATACGGCGTGTCCGAAGGTGAACAGGCCCCCGTACCCCCAGATGAGGTCCACGGAGATGGCAAAGATCGCGAGCAGCAGATAGCCGCCGAACCGCTCGACCGTCGCGGTATCGCGAACGATGAGTGGCAGCAGAATGAGTGCGGCGAGCGCGGCAGCTTCGACGAACCGCCGCGATTTCAAGACTGTGGTGACCCCGGGTGGTCGGTCCTCCGACGCACCCGGGGTGTTTTGCGTTACAGGCTGCAATCTTCCTCTGGATCCATGTTCGGGAAGCTGTCGACGAGAACGTACTCGCCGTTCCTGGCCTGGACCATGTAGATCGTCTGCTTGAGATGATGTGAGTCCATCATCTCGACCTCGCCCGTCGGCCCGTCGATCTTGAGGCCGACGAGGGCCTCGGCGACCGCGTCCGGGTTGGTCGTGCCTGCCTTCTCGACGGCTGCCTTGTACATGTAGATGGAGTTGTACGCTCCGATGCCCTCACCGCCGGATGGGATGGCTCCGTCACCGTACTTGGCCGCGTATGAGGCCAAGAACTCCTTGACACCGGGACCGTCGGCCACGGTGAAGAACGGGAGTGCCGTGTAGCTGCCCTCAGCGAGATCCTTGATTCCCTGATAGTCCGGGTCACCGAGGAACGTCGTGCTGATCCCGACCTGGTCGAGGAGGCCGGCGTCGTCGAGCGCCTTGAGTGCCGCTCCCCAGATTGCCGGGTAGAGCGAGAAGATGTAGTCGGGCGATGTGTCGCGGACCTGCTGGACGAACTCGGAGAAGTCGTCGGCGATCAGTGGCAGGTACAGCTCGGATACGACCTCGCCGCCGTTCTCCTCGATGATGGGCTTTGCGATCTCGAAGCTCCGTCGCGGCCATACGTAGTCCGCTCCGAACAACATGACCTTGGGTCCGTACTCAGCCTGCATGATCGGGATCATGGGGCGGATCTGCTGTGCGGGAACCGCTCCGAAGGAGAAGTACTTTGCATCGCACTTGCCACCCTCGTACGTTTCGGTGTAGAAGAGCAGCTTGCCGCCGTCGACGACGACGGTCTTGTAGGCGGCGTCGTTGGCGTCTGAGCCGATGGGCCCAACGACCAGATCGACGTTGTCGCTCTCGACGAGCTTGCGCGACTTCTCGACGGTCGCGGTCACGTCGGTCTGGATGTCCTCGACGATGACCTCGATCTGGCGGCCGGCGATCCCGCCGTCGGCGTTGATCTCATCGATCGCGAGCAGCGCGCTGTTCGACAGGCTGGTTCCGTATGTGGTGAACGGTCCGGTGAGGTCGGCGATGATGCCAATCTTGATCGGACCGGTCTCTGCCGGTGTCGTGCCGTCGGAACTCGAGCACGCTGCGGCGACCAGGGCCATCACGAATCCGAATACGATCAGTTTCCTTCTCATGTCCCACCTCCCGTGGTTGTGCCAACCGCTGCTGCGACCGGCGATGCGTTCCATGTGTGGCCGGTGTAGCTCACGACGATCCTTCGAAGGCCGGGTCGACACCCGATGCCTGCGTCGTGTCGATGTGCCATGTGCTGACCACGATCTTCTTATCTGTGTAGAAATCGATGGCGTCGTTCGCCCGGCCGCGCAGCGACCCGTAGAACGACGTCTTGCGCCCGCCGACCGGATAGAACGCGATCGGGGCGGGTGTCCCGATGTTGATCCCGACCTGCCCGACCTGGGCCCGCTGGCGGAACTCGCGTGCTACGCCACCGTGCTCCGTATAGATGGCTGCGGTGTGGCCGTAGGTCGATGCGTTCACGACGTCGATCGCCTCATCGAGTCCGTTCACCGCCCGCACGGCGCGGACGGGACCGAACAGCTCCCGGTCCCAGACCTCCATGCCCGGTCCGGCATGAATGATCGTGGCTCCGAGCCAGTTGCCGTTCGGGTAACCCTCGACCGACACCCCTCTCCCATCGAGGAGGACGGTCCCGCCTTCAGCGACGGCGGTGTCGACGGCGCCCGACAGCCGGTCGTGGGACTCTTGTGAGATCACGGGGCCGAGTGTCGTCGCCTCATCCATGCCATGCCCGAGTCGGAGTGCCCGTGCAGCGTCGAGGTACCGTTCGACGAACTGGTCATAGACCGATTCGTACACGAGGAGGTTCGACCCTGCGAAGCATCGTTGCGACGCGTTGCCGAGCATCGACGACACGATGTTCGGCAAGCATCGGTCGATCTCAGCACTGTCGGTGACGACGAGGTGGTTCTTCGATCCTCCCTGTGACTGGCAGCGCTTGGCGTGAGACGTCACCATCGTGTAGACCCGCTTCGCGATCTCGGACGATCCCACGAAGGAGACACCGACGATGTCGGGATGCTCTGCGATCCTCTCGACGACTTCCTTGCCGCCGAGCACCATGTTGACGACACCGGGAGGGAACCCGGCTTCCTCGGCGAGTTCCACGAGGCGGATGGTCGTGAGCGGGCAGTGCTCGGACGGTTTGACGATCACCGTGTTTCCGGTCGCAACAGCCCAGGTGAAGTAGAGGGGGATCATCGCGGGGAAGTTGAACGGGGCGATGACCGCGAATACGCCGAGCGGCTCACGGATGGCTTCGATGTCGACGCCCGATCCCACGTTCTCGGTCACAGATCCCTTCATCGTCTCGGTGACGGCGGCGGCGTGCTCGATGTACTGGAGCGCTCGCAGGAGCTCCCCGAGACCCTCGGAGAACGTCTTGCCGTTCTCGTCGACGATGATCCGAGCCAGTTCCTCGCGGTGCTCCCACACCAGGTGCCGGTACTGGAAGAGGATCGCAGAGCGCGTCGGAACGGGTGTCATCCTCCACTCCCAGAAAGCGGCATCGGCTGCGGCGATCGCCCGATCGACGTCATCGTTCGACGACATGGGATGGACAGCGATCGTCTCGCCCGTTGCCGGGTTCGTGACGGGGATGTCCCGATCGCTTGCGACGTCCACCCACTGCCCTGCGACGTAGTTCTTCAATCTGGCCATGTTCGTCTCCTCAGTTCTCGATCGAGATCGTTCGTACCGGAGGGGGCGTGTTCCTGCTCTTGGAGAAGAGCGGCTCACCGTCGATGATTGTCGACGCGACGGCGATCGTGTCCCCGATGGTCAGAGCCCCGAGGGCATCGTCAGCCTGAGATCCCAGGGGGGCGTCGACCACGACGAGGTCACCCGGCCTGCCGACGGCGATGATCCCTTGCTCGAGGCCATGGAGACTTGCCGTGTTGCCGGTTGCCGCGGCAACGGCAACCTCGGGGGCGATCCCTCCGAGGGAGGCGACCCACGACATCACACGCAGCACACCGAGCGGTTGGACGCCGGATCCGGCGGGACTGTCCGTCCCGATCACGAGCCGGTCGAGCTCGTCCCGTTCGGCGAGGAGGGCTGCCACGGCGGCGGCAGCCTTGACGTTGCCGTTGTGGACAACCTCGATGTGTGCGGACGTCTCGTCGAGAATCCGGCGTACGTCATCGAGGGGTAGGGCCGTCGGGCCACCGTTGGTGTGTCCGGCGACGTCCGGCTGAACGGCCACGACGAAGTCCGCGCCGATTACACCGCTGCCCGGGATCGATGCTCCCCCGGTGTGCACCATGACCTTCATCCCGTTGGTCTGGGCCCAACGGGTCATCTCGGCTGCCTCGTCCGGATCCTTGATCCCTGAGATCCCGATCTCTGCGACGAGGTGGACGCCCTCGGCCGCCATCTCCTCGAAGTCGGCCTCTGTGAGGCCCGGTTCGAGCATGACGGCCCCTGCATGGACCTTGACTCTTGCAGGCCGAAGGTTGTCGAACGCCTTGTGAGCGAGGACCGCGAGAGCCTTCACCCCGGCGGGATCCTTCGGTCGCCCCGGGGTGTGGGGCTCCCCCGCCGACATCATCGTGGAGACGCCTCCATGCATACACGACTCGATGAAGTCGGCCTGACGTTGCCTCGGGGTGTAGTCCCCGATGACGGGGTGTACGTGGTTGTCGATCAGTCCGGGTAGGACAGTGGCTCCACCCGCGTCGATGGTCGCAGTGATTCCGGTGATGTCGACGTCACCGGTCGAACCGACCGCCACGATCGTGCCGTCTCGTACGACGATCGTGTCACCGGAAGCGATGGGAGACGTCACGTCTCCGGAGATGATCACACCGATGTTGGTGATGACGAGGTCTTTCATCGCAGGCCGTCCTCCCCCTTGGCGTCGGCGACCTCGAGTCCACCGACGCGCGGAAGTGGTCGACCCCCGTCGGTGACGGCGACGGCGATGACGAGTTCGTTGTTGCCTGGCGCATCGACGATGTGCAGTTCGACAGCATCGAAGTGGCTGCGGACGAACGCAGCATCCTTGTAGTGGAGCGGGATGTCGAGGGTGACGCCTGGGCCTCCTCGCTTCTTGGCCGACGGGATGATGGCCTTGCCACCACCGCAGGCCTCGCGGAGTCCTGCCCCGAACTTCGGGTGCAGCATGGCTGCAACGTGCTCGAGCTCACCGGACATTCCAGCGATGCCGCCCTTGCCGTAGGAGTGCACGGGCCGACCGTCGAGAAGTCCGACAGCGATGCTTGCGAGATGTCCGGACAGGTCAGCGCTCGCATCCATCAGATCCGAGAGGTCCTCGTCGTACCGTCCGGCGTGCGGGTTGGTGAGGATCGCGGCAGTGATGACCCTGCGGATCGGCGGGTTGATGCCCCTGCCTGCCTCTCGGTGGATCTCGTCGATGATGCTGACGATCTTCCTGATGTCCATGCGGTCTCCTCTCATCTCATCGATCTGAGGTGAACTCGGTACAGTGTGCGAGGTGGATGCGTGCAGAGAGGAGCGGGAAGACCGTGCGGTCGTGAGGCTCCATCCAACCCTCCTCCGTCGCTGGTTGACACGCCCTCGATTCTGCTCTCAATGTAGCGACCAAGTCGTTCGCATACAAACGAAATCGACACCTTTCGCCGGAGGGGCTCCCCGTCTATCATTCGTATACATATGAAATCGAACGCGGTGAACGAAACGACCCGATACGCGGTACCGAAGAGTCTCGAGGAGGCTCTCCGGATCCTTGCCGATGGCGGGAGGACCGTCATCGCCGGGGGCACGGACGTGTACCCGGCGGCCGGGGCCACGATCCCATCAGGGTCGTTCGTCGACCTCTCCTCGGTGGACGAGCTCCGGGGAATCACGAAGGTCGGAGGGCACCACCGCATCGGCGCACTCGCGACCTGGACCGAGATCGCCAACGCCGGGCGCCTACCAGGATCCTTCCATGCGCTCCGTCGGGCGGCAGGTGAGGTGGGATCGGTCCAGATCCAGAACGTTGCGACGATCGGTGGCAACCTCGTCAACGCATCGCCTGCGGCGGATGGTGTTCCCCCGCTCCTGGTACTCGGCGCCCTCGTCGAACTGACGTCGGTGCGTGGGTCCCGGGTGCTCCCCATCGAGGAGTTCCTCGTGGGGTACCGCGCAACGGCGCTCGATGACGATGAGATTCTCACGGCCGTCCTCGTTCCGGACGATCACGACGGGGCATCAAGTGTTTTCATCAAGCTTGGATCGCGCAGCCACCTGGTCATCTCCATCGTGATGGTCGCCGTCCTGCTCGACACGGCCCCGGATGGGACCGTGATGACCGCGAAGGTCGCCGTGGGTGCCTGCTCCCCGGTAGCGACGCGACTTCACGCTCTCGAGTCCGAACTGATCGGGCGCAACACCGCAGAATCGCTCGAGATGGTCCCTCGCCCCGAGCATCTCGCCCCGCTCAGCCCGATCGACGACGTTCGGGCGACGGCCGCGTACCGTACCGGGGCAGCGTTCACGCTCATCGAACGGGGTCTCGCCGACGCCGGGGGGTTGCGATGAAACCGATGCGCTTCACCGTCAACGGCACTCTGTCGACCGTCGAGGTTCCTCCGACGAGACGGCTCTCGAACGTCCTGCGCGACGATCTCGGTCTCACCGGGACGAAGGTGGGTTGTGATGCGGGGGACTGCGGTGCATGCACCGTCCTTCTCGACGGTGAGCCCGTGGCGTCGTGCATGGTTCCCAGCGGCCGCCTCGAAGGAGCCGAGGTGACAACCGTCGAAGGGTTGAGTGCCTCCGGTGAACTCGATGCTCTCGAGGCGTCCTTTCTCCGGCACGGGTCGGCGCAGTGTGGGATGTGTACACCGGGAATGCTCGTGTCCGCCGTCGCACTGCTACGGAGCACCCCGTCACCGACATCTTCTCAGGTTCACACAGCGCTCGGTGGGGTGCTGTGCCGCTGTACCGGATACCGCAAGATCATCGATGCAGTGCTCGATGTTCGAACGAACGACGATCACGCGGTGGCGCCCGAGGTGGGGAAAGCGGTCGGAGCACGCATGGCTCGTGTCGACGGTGAGGAGAAGATCCGCGGGAGCCAGGGTTTCGGAGCGGACGACACCTCCGTCGACACTCTGGTGATCAAGGTTGTTCGTTCGCCTCACCACCGTGCCCGATTCGGGCTCGGCGATCTGGACCGGTGGGTCACGGATACCCCGGGGGTCGTCGGGGTGTTCACGGCTTCCGACGTGCCCGGACGCAACCTCTTTGGCGTCATCCCCGCAGCGGTCGACCAACCCGTCTTCGCGGTCGACGAGACACGATTCCGTGGCGAAGCCGTAGCGATGGTGGTGGGTGAGCCGGCAACGATGGAGTCGTTCGATACAGCGGTCTTCCCCATCGAGTGGCAGGAACTCGAACCGGTCCTTGATCCTGTCGCTGCTTGTGACGAGGATGCCCCGATCTTGCACGACCACCGGCCGGGGAACATCCTGACGAGGGGGATGGTCCGGCGGGGTGATCTCGACGGGTCGTTCGATGCAGCCGATACGGTTGTCGAGGGCATGTTCGAGACCACCTTCGTTGAGCACGCGCCGATCGAGCCGGAGGCCGGATCGGCGCGACGTATCGGTGACAGACTCGAGATACGCGTCAGCACGCAGTCTCCGCACATGGATCGCACGGCGGTGGCCGAGATCATGGGACTCGAATCGCACCAGGTCCGAATCATCCCGACGGCCGTCGGAGGAGGGTTCGGCACCAAGCTCGACCTGTCGGTTCAGCCGTACCTGGCCCTCGCAGCGTGGGCGCTGGATCGGCCCGTCCGCATCGTGTACACACGACCCGAATCGATGATGAGTACCACAAAGCGCCACCCTGCATCGATGCGTGCACGCATCGGGGCAGATGCCGACGGAAAGCTCACGGCCATGGAGTTCGAGGGTACGTTCGATACGGGTGCGTACGCCTCATGGGGGCCGACGGTGGCGAACCGCGTCCCGATACACGCGGGCGGACCGTATCTCTATCAGGCGTACCGGGCAGAGGCGACTGCGGTACACACGAACGCCCCACCGTCGGGTGCGTTCCGGGGTTTCGGGGTCCCCCAGGCCACGATCACGCTCGAGTGCCTGCTTGACGAGCTCGCCGATGCATCCGGCATCGACCGGCTCGAGTTCCGGCTCGACAACGCGCTCGACGTCGGCCTGCCCACGGTCACCGGACAGGTCTTCGATGGCGGTGTCGGCTACAAGGACTGCCTCGAGGCGCTTAAGCCCCACTGGCAGCGTGCACGCGCCGAGCGATCCGCCGGCACCGATGGCACCAGGGTGCGCGGTGTCGGGCTCTCCGGGGTGTGGTACGGATGTGGGAACACGTCCCTCCCGAACCCCTCGACGATCCGTGTCGGACTCCGTCCCGATGGAACGGTCGTTCTGTATCAAGGCGCCGTGGATATCGGCCAGGGTGCCGACACCGTCATGACGCAGATCTGTGCCGACGCGCTCGGTGTGAGCTCGGACGTGATCGTTCGTATCGGCGCAGACACCGATACGACACCCGACGCAGGGAAGACATCTGCGTCACGCCAGACGTACGTCACAGGGAACGCAACGAAGCTCGCTGCATCCGACCTGCTCGCGGCGCTGGGATCGTCTGTGGGTGCTGAGGAAGGCGTTGACGTCGCGATCGAATCGGGTCGGCTTGTCATCCATCGGGGTGAGGCGACCGAGACGATCGATCTGTCGACGGTCCCGGTGGACGATCGGGGGTTCGTTGCCGTCGGTGAAGGGACGTACGACCCGCCGACGACTCCACTCAATGAGAATGGTCAAGGGAGCCCGTATGCGGTGTTCGGATTCGGCGCGCATATGGTTGAGCTCGAGGTCGACCCCGAGCTCGGCACCGTGCACCTGATCAGAGTCACCGCGGCGCACGACGTGGGTCGGGCGATCAACCCGACACTGCTCGAGGGCCAGATCGAGGGTGGGATCGCTCAGGGGATCGGTCTGGGACTGATGGAGGATTACATACCTGGCCGCACCGAGAACCTGCACGACTACCTCATCCCCACGATGGGTGACGTCCCCGAGATCGTGCACATCCTCGTCGAGTCCAGTGACCCGCACGGGCCGTACGGCGCGAAGGGAATCGGAGAGCACTCTCTCGTTCCGACGGCGCCGGCAATCTTGAACGCCATTCGCGACGCCGTCGGCGCACCGGTACGCAGCGTGCCTGCGACTCCTGAGCGGGTCCTCGAGGCGATCAGGGAGGCACGTAGATGACCGTCGTCGATCCCGACTCGAAGATCCGCTGCGACGCCTGCCCCATCATGTGCTTCATCAAGCCCGGGCGTACCGGTGCGTGCGACCGCTACGGCAACGTCGATGGTGTCCTGACACGCATGGATCCCCTCGTGGTGCTCAAGCGGACGACAGATGCAGGGGGAGCGCTGGTCCCGTTCGCAGCCGTCGCAGACGGATGGTCGGGGGACCTCGTAGCGCGCGATGACCTGTTCGTGACAGGCGTCGGGGCCGGAACAACGTACCCCGACTACAAGCCCGCCC
This sequence comes from uncultured Acidimicrobiaceae bacterium, assembly GCA_964387145.1. Taxonomy (GTDB): domain Bacteria; phylum Actinomycetota; class Acidimicrobiia; order Spongiisociales; family UBA5794; genus JAMBLL01. Next base: position 28,554 of record CAYLVM010000008.1, on the reverse strand, counting down.
CCTTCATCGTGTCGAGCGTGGTCCGCGGCGTCGACACTGTGACCGTGGTCACCGAGGCGATCTTCTCGTACTGCGGCGTCAAGGTGAAGATCGACACCGACCGTCATCTCGGCCCCGAGAAGGCAGACGTCTACGCGAACGGTGAGCACGTCGGGCACGTCACGACAGCCGAGTACGGATCACAGATGCTGTCACTCGGCGGTGTCAACCACCTCACAGGGGGATCCAATCGAGAGGGTGTCACAACGATGCGCACATTGCTCGCTCTCTGTCGTGGAGAGCCGGCCGAGTTGCAGGTCGACGGCGGCTCCTCTGTGATCGTTCAGGCGGGCCATCCTCCAACGATCGACGGCGTGGTCGAGCAGCGGATGCGGGTCGGATGCGGGTCGGCCACCATCGGCATGTTCGCCAAGCAGTGGTACGGCAAAGTCGACGAGGTCGTCGTGATCGACGATCACATCACCGGTGTGCTTTCCGAGCACCAGGCGGGGAAGATGCTTGGAACGATGCCGTCCGGGATCAAGATCAGGGGTCGGCGTTCGACGCCGGGGAGATACTTCAACGTCGCGAGCCCCGGGACAGGGTGGGGTGGCACCGATATCGACGATCCCCTGGAGATCGTTGATGGGTTCGACCCAAAGGTCGCTCATCCCGGCATGACCATCCTGATGGTGGGGACCACCGGCGAGCACCATGCGTTCTACGAACTCGACGATGACCTCGTGCCTCGGCAAGGGGACCTCCCCAATCGCCTCGCCGTGTCGGTCGAGCGCATCCGGGAGAACTGTGAGCCGGCTCTGAGTTCCGTGCTGTTCATGGCCGGCGCGGGCGGGTCGTTGCGTGCAGGGGCGACCGAGAACCCTGTACGACTGACACGCTCCGTCAAAGATGCGGTGACGAGGGTGACGATGGGTGGCGCCCCGGTGTACGTGTGGCCGGGCGGCGGAATCACGGTAATGGTCGATGTGACGACGCTTCCTCCCGGATCATTCGGTTACGTTCCCACACCGGCTCTGGTCGCCCCGCTCGAGTTCACGATGCCGCTCGAGGACTACGCGGCGATGGGTGGACACCTCGAGGCCATCCAACCGCTCGCTGACGTCATCGCCGGGCCGGGCGTCGAGTGCCTTGCAGCCTCCGACCAACCGTGGCCGCTCGACCCGGTGCCTGATCCGTGGATCGAGGCGTGAACGGACCCACCGCCGCAACGACGCCCGACGGAATGCGCCTCCATCTCAACCACGGGCCGATCGATCTCATCATCGAGGTCTCGGGAGACGACGCGGTGCGGGTACGCGCTCACGAACGAGCGACACAGCGGTTCGCGACGATCCTCGACGAACTCGTCGCGGAACTCGACCTCCTTCGTCGTCCCCTCGGCTCGATCCTGCCGCAGAGTCCCGTCGGTCGCAGGATGTCGACAGCTGTGGAGTTGTTCCCGGAGACGTTCATCACACCCATGGCTGCGGTCGCGGGTGCGGTCGCCGACGAGATTCTTGCATCGGTGAACGAGCATGAAGCGGGTGAAGAGATCAAGCGTGCCTTCGTCAACAACGGTGGCGATATCGCTTTGCATCTTGGATCCGGAGCCCGATTCGATGTGGGTCTCGTCCCGGATCCACGCGTACCGAGCATCGTCGGCAAGATGGTGGTGACGTCCAACGATCCTGTGCGCGGCATCGCGACCAGCGGTCGACACGGGCGGAGCCTATCGCTCGGTATCGCCGACTCCGTCACCGTGCTCGCTCACACTGCGGCCGCCGCTGATGCCGCGGCCACGATCATCGCCAACGCCGTGGATCTTCCGGGACACCCTGGCGTCGAGAGGGTCGCTGCGGGCGAGTTGGATCCCGACACAGATCTCGGCGAGAGGATGGTCACCACAGAGGTCGCACCGCTCTCAGATCGCGAGGTCGAGAGGGCTCTCACCGCTGGCGCGCGTCTCGCAGGCACCCTTGTCTCGGACGACCGCATCGCGGCGGCCGCCCTGGTGCTCGCCGGACGCATCGTCCGGGTCGGCGACCCGACGGGTGTCGGTGGGCCGGCGTTAGGCTCAGATGCCCAACGGAGCAACATCCTATGAATGACTACACGCTCGAAGAGCAGATCGGCTTCGTCCTTCGCAAGGCAAACCAGCGGCATCGTATGATCTTCTCAGAGAGGATGGACCCGGTGATAGCCCCGGCCCAGTTCGCTGCGATGGTGAAACTCGCGGAGCAGGGCCCGACGTCCCAGAACGAACTGGGCAGGATGACGGCGATGGATGCGGCAACCATCAAGGGGGTTATCGATCGGCTCGTTGCTCAGGGGCTCGTCCGAACCCGTCAGCATCCTGAAGACGGTCGGCGGCTGCTTGCAGAACTGACTCCGAAGGGCTCGCGTCAGCTCGACAAGATGGTCGTGGCTGCCCGCGAGATAACCACAGAGACGATGGAGCCGTTGAGTCCCCAGGAACGAGCAACGTTGCTGCAGTTACTTGATCGGATCTCGTAGCCGTTATTGCACACCGCGAGATCAGAGCGGCATAGTTGGCCCCGGAACACCCCAAGGACTCTGGCGCTAGTACGGCTCGGATACGGGCTGTTTCAGCGCCAGAGTCCTGATACGCTTGGGGGGCTGGTGACGCCTCGCGGGAGAGCCGGCAGCCGGCGCCGAAGGAGCAACCGCCCCGGGAATCTCTCAGGCACACGGACCGCGAGGACGAGGCACCTCTGGAAAGCAGGGTTCATCCCTCACCGAAGGGGAAAGCCGCCGTGAGGTGGTGAATCTCTCAGGTTCTCCGACAGACGGGGCACGAAGAGTCTTCGCCGTGCCGTCAGGAGCAACCCATGTCAATCCCCCAGCTCGGAGCGTTCGCAACCCGTCACATCGGACCCCGCGACGACGACGTCGCTGCGATGCTCGAGGCCATCGGGCAGCCGTCACTCGACGCGCTCATCGATGCGGCAGTACCGGATGCGATCCGATCGCACCGGCTCCCGACGGTCGATGGTCCGCTCTCTGAGGTCGATGCCCTCGCCCGCATACGCAGAGCCGCGGACAAGAACGAGGTGTACCGGTCGTTCATCGGCATGGGGTACTACGGCACGATCACGCCCGGCGTGATCCAGCGCAACGTACTCGAGAACCCCGGGT
>CAYLVM010000008.1:6284-25319 GCA_964387145.1 uncultured Acidimicrobiaceae bacterium | reverse complement strand
TACGGCACGATCACGCCCGGCGTGATCCAGCGCAACGTACTCGAGAACCCCGGGTGGTACACCGCCTACACGCCGTATCAGCCGGAGATCTCCCAGGGCAGGCTCGAAGCGCTCCTCAACTTCCAGACAGCAGTCACCGACCTCACAGGGCTCGAGATCGCCAACTCGTCACTCCTCGACGAGGGGACGGCTGCAGCCGAAGCGATGACCCTCATCAAACGAGTTGGCAAGAACAAGCACACGGCGTTCTTCGTCGACGAGGACTGCCACCCCCAGACCATCGAAGTCCTCACAACCCGTGCGACCCCCCTCGGGTACGAGATCATCGTCGGAGACCCGGAGACAGACATCGACCTCTCTGAGGTGTTCGGCATCCTGCTCCAGTACCCGGGTTCGTCCGGCCGGATCCGTGACATCGCTCCGATCATCGACACAGCCCACGCAGCTGGTGTCCTGGTCGCCGTCGCTACCGACCTCCTCGCCTCCACGCTGCTCACACCGGCCGGCGAACTTGGTGCCGATGTCGCCATCGGTTCCTCACAGCGCTTCGGCGTGCCGATGATGTTCGGAGGGCCACACGCAGCCTTCATGGCCACGCGAGACGCGTACAAACGCTCGATGCCCGGCCGCCTCGTCGGCGTATCGGTCGACTCGGCAGGCAGAACGGGGCTCCGCCTCACGCTCCAGACACGTGAGCAGCACATCCGCAGGGACAAGGCGACATCGAACATCTGTACCGCCCAGGTGCTGCTCGCCGTGATGGCCGGACTCTATGCCACGTACCACGGGCCGGAGGGGGTCACCGCAATCGCTGAGCAGGTCAACCGTCACGCCAACGAACTCGCTGCACGTCTGCGAGCAGGAGGACTGACGATCGAGAGCGACTCCTGGTTCGACACCCTCACCATCCATGTCGATGACGCCGACGAGGTTCTTGCAAAGGCACGCCAGCGCAAGGTCAATCTCCGCCCGATCGACGCCATGACGGTCGGTGTCTCGGTCGACGAGACGACGACGTACGCCGACATCGATGTGCTGTGCGAGATCTTCGGGGTCGACGACACACCGGTCGATAACGTCCCGTCCGGTATCCCGACCGCACTCGAACGCACATCGACGTTCCTCGAGCACCCGACGTTCCACCGGTACCGCTCCGAGACCGAGATGCTTCGCTACCTTCGTCGTCTCCAGGACAAGGACATCGCCCTCGATCGGTCGATGATCCCGCTCGGGTCGTGCACGATGAAGCTGAACGCGTCTGCCGAGATGGCACCGATCACCTGGCCCGAGTTCACCGACCTTCATCCGTTCATCCCGCTCGACCAGGCTGCCGGATACCTCGAGATCATCACCGAGCTCGAGGACTGGCTCGCCTCGATCACTGGGTACGACGCGGTCTCCGTCCAGCCCAACTCGGGCGCTCAGGGCGAGTTCGCAGGACTGCTGACCATCCGTGGGTACCACGAGTCCAACGGTGAGGGCCACCGCAACATCTGCCTCATCCCATCGTCCGCACACGGAACCAACCCCGCCTCTGCGGTCATGGCAGGAATGAAGGTCGTCGTCGTCAAGAGCGATGACGACGGCAGCATCGACGTTACAGATCTCGAGGAGAAGGCCGCAGCGAACACTGAGAACCTCGCTGCGATCATGGTCACCTACCCATCGACGCACGGCGTCTTCGAGGAGACCATCGTCGAGATCTGCGACATCGTGCACAAGTACGGAGGTCAGGTCTACCTCGATGGCGCCAACATGAACGCCATGGTCGGGATCGCCGAACCGGGATCCTTCGGGTCCGATGTCTCGCACCTGAACCTTCACAAGACGTTCGCCATCCCCCACGGAGGCGGTGGTCCAGGAGTCGGACCCATCGGGGTGAAGGCTCACCTCGCCCCGTACCTCCCTGGACACGGACTCGTACCCGACATGCCCGGTCCACAGGATGGCTCGGGGGCGGTGTCGTCGGCGCCATGGGGCTCCGCCGGTGTGCTCGCGATCTCATGGATGTACATCGCGATGCTCGGCCCGCTCGGCCTCCGTCGCTCGACCGAAGTCGCGATCCTCAACGCCAACTACATCGCCAAGCGACTCTCTCCGCACTACCCCGTGCTCTACACGGGGCCCCACGGCCTGGTCGCCCATGAGTGCATCCTCGACATCCGAGGCATCGACCACGACACGGGCATCACGAACGAGGACGTTGCAAAGCGACTCATCGATTACGGGTTCCACGCCCCGACGATGTCGTTCCCCGTTGCAGGCACACTGATGGTCGAGCCCACCGAATCCGAGTCCCTGTACGAACTCGACCGGTTCATCGACGCGATGATCGCCATCAAGGGCGAGATCGACGCGGTGGCCGCCGGCAAGGTGACCGCTGAAGATTCAGTGCTCCACAACTCGCCACACACGGCAGAGGATCTGATGGTCACAGACTGGTCGCACCCCTACACCCGGGAGGACGCTGCCTATCCAGTGCCCGGTCTGCGGGAGTGGAAGTACTGGGTTCCGGTAGGCCGTATCGACAACGCCTACGGCGACCGTCACGTCATGTGCGCCTGCCCCCCGATCGAGGACTACGAAGAGCAGTAGCCAGACGCCAGACCAGCCCGTTCGGCGTCCCGCTAGAACCCGAGACGGACACCTGTGGCGGTGAGGATGACAACCATCAACCCGACGCCCATCTGTGTCCATCCGATGACCTTGGCCGGGGCCGGCTCCCTGTTGAGTGATACGAGGGCGGTGAGGCCGACGAGGCCGATCGCCAGGACGCCGAACCAGGGGATGATTCCCCATGCAGCGGCAACGGCAACGATACTCACGGCCACAGCTTGAACGGTGTAGATGCGTGCCGCTGCCGCTGGTTTGCCGTGGAGACGGCGCACCTGGCCGCGTACGAGCACGATTGCTGCGATGTCACGTGCAGCGAGGACGAGCCACAGGCCGAACGCCGGAGCGAGGTCCCAGCCTCCCGCTATCGCGATGGCAGCGACCGTTGCACCCATCGCGACCGAGCCCGCCAACTCCGCGACGAGGGCACGGTTCTTGCTGTGTGCGTCTGCTCGCAGAGCAAGGAGCGCAAAGGGCAGTGCAACGAGTACGGGTATCCAGAAAGGGCCCTGGGCCGTGACGAGCGCTCCGATGGCACCGGCAAGTGCGATGCCCCCGTATATCAGGGCGAAGATGAGAGCCATGGTCGATCGGGGAAGCCAACGACGCCTGACGAGGTCGGTGGAGAGGATCTTGACGGGGCGACGGGCCAGGAAGATCCCGAGTGCAGCAGCCGAGATCTCCCATGCAGATGCCGACGGAGCCACGAGCAGTCCGAGAAGGATCGGCTCGAGAGTGAAGCCCCATCCGCCGTGCTCGGTCGGAAGCGCTATCGAGCGGATCTTGACACGAGCCGTTCCTTGGCGCTTCTGCCGGTCGGAATCGACCTCGTTCTGGCGTGATCTGTTGGGGGATGCCACGCCGTGATGATAGATAGCGGTGACTCCGACAACCTGTCGATGTGCGCGTGGTACCAGCAGTGAGGAGCACATCGATCCCGTCGGGGAGGGGAGCACAGATGCCGAGGCGTTGTGCCAGGATGCAGTTGTGTGTGAGACGAACAGCGACGACGGAAAACGACGCGGGAGTGGAACCTGATGGACATCACTTCTGCCCGCACGACACCGTACTGGTGGGATGCGGTGGATACGGTCCCGGGGCGCGATGGTCTCGGCGGTGATACCGACGTCGACGTCGCGATCATCGGCGCAGGGTTCACCGGCCTGTGGTGTGCCTACCACCTGACCCGGCTCGACCCGTCACTGAGAATTGCCGTCATCGAGAAGGAACACGTCGGATTCGGTGCCTCGGGCCGCAACGGTGGTTGGTGTCACGCCGGGTACTCGCTCGGCCATGGCCAACTTGTGTCCAGCCACGGCCACGATGCAGCGATGGCCCACATGCGTGCCCTGTTCGCGAGCGTCGACGAGGTTGGAGAGATTGCCGAGCGAGAGGGTATCGACGCCGAGTTCGCCAAGGGCGGTGTACTTACGGTGGCACGGAGCGACCTTCAGATGAGGCTCGCCAGCGAACAGGTCGACGGTGCTCACACGTTCGGGCTGATCGACGACGATATCCGTCTTCTCGACGGCGACGAGGCCCGCGGGATGTTGAACGCCTCGGGTGTTCTTGGTGGCGTGTGGCACGCCCACGGGGCAGCGCTGCATCCTGCCAAGCTCGTCCACGGCCTCGCCTCCGTCGTCGAGGCACGGGGTGTCATGATCTATGAGGGCACCGCAGCTCGTGGCGTCGGTAAGGGAGTCATACGAACGGACATGGGTCGGTTGAGTGCACCGATGATCGTCGTTGCGATGGAGGGCTATCGGAGTCAACTCCCCGGCGAGAAGAGACGGATTGTCCCGATCTATTCGCTCATGGTGGCGACGGAACCGCTCCCCGACGACGTATGGGACGAGATCGGGCTCGCCGATCGCCAGATGTTCACCGATTTCAGGAACCTGATCATCTATGGACAGCGGACCGGCGACGGGCGATTGGCCTTCGGCGGGCGCGGTGCCCCCTACCACTGGGGCTCGGCGATCGAGCCGGGGTTCGACATCGACGACAGTGTCCACAGCGAACTGGTCAGGGTTCTCACCGACTTGGTTCCCCAGATCGCGCCGTATGAGGCGACACATCGATGGGGAGGACCACTCGGGGTTTCGCGTGACTGGCGACCGTCGGTGACCGTCGACCACGGCAAGGGCATCGCGTGGGCAGGCGGTTACGTTGGCGATGGTGTGAACACGGCGCACCTCGCAGGTCAGACGCTTGCCGATCTGATCACGGGAACTGACACCGAGAGAACGATGTTGCCATGGGTGAACCATCGCTGGCCGACGTGGGAACCCGAGCCGTTGCGGTGGATAGGTATCAACGCCGGTCTTGCCCTCGCCAAGGCGGCAGACAGGACTGAGGAGAGGACGGGGAGGCACTCTCGCAAGGCTGATCTCGGCCTGTGGATGCGCGGCCAGTCCAGGGGCAGTAGACGACGTACCTAGGCTTGAAACATGAGTGAGTTCAACTTCAAGAAGAAACCGACCGGGTTCTTCAAGTGGTTCCTCCACGCCCCAACCTGGTTGTTCCGTGCTCGTCTTGGATTCGTGTTCTCGAAGCGGTTCCTCATGATCGAGCACCGTGGCCGAAGGAGTGGCAACCTGTATCGCACCGTCCTCGAGGTCGCAGGAAGGAACCCTGAGGCGAACGAGTGGATCGTCACGTCGGGAACCGGCCCGAACGCCGACTGGTATCGCAACATCACAGCGGGCGGTGTCGACGGTGTATGGATCGGATCGAAGCGACATCACGCGGATGTACGGTTCCTCGATCCGACCGAGGCTGCCGGAGTGATGCGGCGCTACGAGCAGGAGCACCCCAAGACCGCAGCGAAGCTCATGGAGTCCATGGGTGTCTCCCACGACGGCAGTGATGAGGGCCGTATCGAGATGATGACAAAGATCCCGATGGTGGCCTTCGCGATTACCTGAGGCGCCAAGGCGTCTGGCGCTGGTACGGCTCGTATATGGGCTGTATCAGCGCTGAACATCAGAGGTGCGCTTTCGACGCCTTACGAGAAAGTGCCTAATCTGTAGTGGTTGGGGGATGACCGGACGACATCGAGCGTGAAAGTGGGTAGTCATGGGTAAGAAGAACGGTCTCGGGATCGTGATTCTCGTGCTGGGAGTCGTACTTCTCGTAGGCGGCCTGGCGGTCAAGTATGTGGTACTGCCTTCGCAGGCGAAGTTTCCGGCAGACGTTGACGCCACCAGGGTGTATGACGGTGAGTTGGGCGTGATGCTGAACGCCGCGGCGCTCCAGAGCGGTGACATGGCGAACCTGTTCCTCAGGGATGTCCCTGTGACCATCGATCGAACCGTCAAGACGCTCGAAGTCGGAGGTAACGACGGCGCGATCGTCTCGGACTACGCGGTGATGAACTCGCCCCAGGGTCCCCTCGCGGAGTCCCTGAGCATCTACGCCATCGACCGCAAGACGATGGAGGCGATCGACGACTTCTCGGGTGATGCCCGCATCATCCCGCGTGAGGGACTCGTCATTGGTTGGCCCATCGGGTCCGAGCCGACCGACTACATCGGTTGGAACGGCGACACGCTCTCCCCGACGACGATCAAGTACGTCGGTGAGGAAGAACGAGCCGGCGTCAAGACGTACAAGTACCGTGCCGTGTCCGATCCAAAGGTGATCGTCGATCCAGAGCTCCTGGCACAGTTCCCACCGGCGTTCCCGAAGGCAACGCTCGTGCAACTCGCTCCGGCGTTCGGTCTTCCCGACGAGATGATGGCGCAGCTCGGTCCCGTCCTCGAGGCGATGCCCGACCCCGTGCCACTCACCTACACGTTCGCGTTCGACAAGACGTACTGGATCGAGCCCACGACGGGGATCCTCATCGACATCGACGTGATGGAATCGAGGTCGGTGGCTTTGACAGTTCCGGGAGTACCCGATCCGATCGCTCTCGCTGAGGTGCAGCACCTCGAGTACGTGACGTCGCCTGCTTCCGTCCAGGACGCGGTGAACGACGCCAACGACGCCATCGGTCAGCTCAACCTGTTCGGGACGTACATTCCGGCAGCGTTGATCATCTTCGGAGCCCTCGGAATCATCGGAGGGATCTTCTTCGTGTTCGTGAAGAAGCCGGACGAGGAGGAAGCCACTGCCTAGGGCGGGTTCCACGGGGCCTTGAGGCCAACGTACCTTGCGAGCGAGTGCCTCCACTTCGGTGGAGGCACTCCCGCGAACGTTGCGGTTCCGCGACGTTCCCCCAGATCGCGAGGTCGTCCCGATGGTCGTCCCTTGGTTCGATAGAATCGAAGCATGATCTCGCTCGTCGTGTTTGGAGGACTCACCCTGTTCGCCATCTACGCGATGGCGCACTTCGTTCACGACTGGCGGGACTCCAAACGTGCCAGGCAGTTCGAGGAGCACGAGGACGAGATGATGGACACCATCACCGAGATGCGCATCCGCCGCAACTTCAACCAGGGCGGCTGACGAGACGCAGTGCGAGGGTCAGCGGATAGGAAGCGGTCGGTGAGTTGACAGTTCACAGATCACAGTTCACAGTCGGAAACGAGGGCGATTCCTGGGTGCCTGTGGGCCGTCGGTAGACGGCAAACGGAGAACGGGGTGTTCCCTCTCCGCGCGTCTTCCAGGTATCAGGTTCTGCCGAGCAAAGCGCGGCTCCCCTCAGTTCCTGAACTTCTTGCCCTCCGCCGCGTAGTCGCGCAGGATCTGCGCGGGTTCGAAACGGTCACCGTGCTTGGCTGCAAGGACGATCAGTCTGTCCACGACCGTCTCTGCACCCATCTGGTCGATGGTCCAGAACGGGCCACCACGGAACGGTGGGTAGCCGAGGCCGAAGACGGCACCGATGTCGCCGTCTCGAGCCGAACGAAGGATGCCCTCCTCGAGACAGCGCGCTGCCTCGTTGATGAACGCCATCGACATGCGCTCGGCGATGTCCTCCTTCCGCGCCCCGGTGCGTGGTCCGAGCCCGAGCGCGTCGTAGACGGACTCGTCGACGTCACCTCGTTCGCCCTTGTCATAGAGGTAGAAGCCCTTGCCGTTCTTGCGGCCCTTGCGGTCGTCCGCGATCAGCCCTTCCATCATCGCTGGTCCCTGCATCCGCTCTCCGAACGCGTTGGTGAGGATCACCGCGATGTGGGCCCCCACATCGATCCCGACCTCGTCGGCGAGCAGAAGCGGACCGATCGGGAACCCCCAATCGGTCATGGCTCCATCGATCTCTTCGACGGAGGCTCCCTCTTCCAAGAGGAACGCTGCCTCGTTGGAGTACGGGCCGAGGAGTCGCGTCGTATAGAAACCGACGCCGTCGTTGACGACGATCACGGTCTTGCCCTGCGCCTTGCCGACGGCGACCGCAGTCGCCGTGACCTCGTCGCTCGTCGCTTCGGTCGTGATGACCTCGAGCAGCGGCATCTTCTCGACGGGTGAGAAGTAGTGCATTCCCACGACGTTCTCCGGGCGTTGCGCGTTCGCAGCGATCTGGGAGATCGGCAGCGAAGACGTGTTCGAGGCGAAGATCGTATCGGATCCCATGAACTCTTCAACCTGGGCGAGCATCGTCCGTTTGAGGTCGAGGTCTTCGAAGACCGCTTCGATGACGATGTCGGTGTTCTTGAAGCCGATCCACTCCGTTGAACCGGTGACGCGGTTCATGATCTGTTCGACCTGGAACGGTGTCATGCGGCGCCGCTTCGCGCGCTTGGCAACGACCTTCGATACGTACCCGAGGCCCCGGGCGACACCGGTGTTGTCGATCTCCTTGATCCGCACGACGGCACTGGCGTTGACCGCCGAAACCGCAGCGATGCCCCCACCCATGAGGCCGCCACCGAGGACGGCGACGTGTTCGACCTTGCGGGCCTTGGCGTCACCGTCGACCCCGGTGTCGGCTTTGAGTCCCTGGGTTGCGAAGAAGATGGATCGAAGGGCGGCCGATTCGGGGGTGAGGACGAGTTCCCCGAAGAAACGTATCTCGGCAGCGACTCCGGCAGCACGGCCGTGCTCGGCCCCGATCTGGATCGCCTCGATGGCTCGCTTGGGCGCCGGGTAGTGGCCCCCGGTCTCTCTCATCATCATGTCGGTGGCCTTCTTGAACAGCACCTTGCGCCCTGCAGGGTTCTTCTCGAGAGCCAGTCTTTGAAGGTTCCTCGTCGATACGTTGAGTGCGATCACGCGCTCGGGCGGTTCGGCATCGATGGCTTCGACGGCCCGTCTGCGAGCGATCTCGAGCAGGACCTCGACGGGGACGACCTCGTCGACGAGTCCAAGTTTGCGAGCCTTGTGGTGACGTATCGGCTTGCCTCCGACGATCATCTCGAGGCCGCCTTGAAGCCCGATGAGCTCCGGGAGGCGCTGCGTGCCTCCCGCACCGGGGATCAGACCGAGCTGGACTTCGGGTTGGCCGAGTTGTGTGCGCGGGCTGTTCGTACAGATCCGCTTCGATGCCGTGAGCGCGAACTCGAGTCCTCCACCAAGACATGCTCCATGGATCGCAGCAATGACGGGCTTGCCTGCCTCCCGATGAAGAGCCTCGATGCGATCGAAGGGCTCGTGGATGGCCTTGAGTGCCCCGACGGCCTCTTCAGCCGTCGAGATGGAGCTGAACATGCGGATGTCTGCTCCAGCAAGGAAGTCCTTCTTCGCCGAGCCGAAGACGACCGCCTTGACGTCGTCTTCTTCGAGCCGGTCAACGACGTCGGACAGTTCGAGGACGAGTTCCTCACCGAGCGTGTTCATCGACTCGTCGTGGCGATCGACGAGGACCGTTGCGACTCCGTTGTCATCGAGGTCGAAGTGGAAGTTCTTGAACGTCATTGTCTACTTCTCCAGGATCACAGCGGCACCAAGGCCACCGGCAGCGCATTGCGTGACGAGCGCGGTGCCGCCGCCTCGTCGGTCGAGCTCGTTTGCCATCGTCATGATCTGTCTGGCGCCCGTCGCTCCGAATGGGTGGCCGAGGGAGATCGAACCTCCGTAGATATTGAACTTGGCGTCATCGATCTCGCCGATCGCTTTGTCCCTTCCGAGCCGCTCTCTTGCAAAAGAGTCGGAGGCGAACGCCTGGATGTTCGAGAGGATCTGGGCGGCGAACGCCTCATGCATGTCGATCAGGTCGAGATCTGCGAGCGTCATGCCCGCCCGGTCGAGGGCGATCGGTGTTGCAAAGGCCGGGCCCATGAGCAGCTGCCAGTTCGGGTCCAGGGCGGCGAATGCGTAGCTACGAAGGTACGCCTTGGGTTCGTAGCCGAGCGCCTTGGCAACGGATTCGTCCATGAGGAGCAGCGCGGAGGCCCCGTCGGTGAGCGGCGACGCATTGGCTGCCGTGACGGTTCCGTACTTGCGGTCGAACACCGGCTTGAGCTTGGCGAGCTTCTCGAGGGACGAGTCGTCGCGTGGGATCGTATCTCTCTCGACGATGTCCTTGAAGCGTGGCGGAACCGGGTAGGGCATCACTTCGCTGTCGAATATCCCTGCTTGCCTGGCCTCGATGGCCTTCGTGTGGGAGCGCAACGCGAACTCGTCCTGGGCCTCGCGGCTGATGCCGTTCGCCTTGGCCATCTTCTCAGCGGAATCACCCATGGTCTCGTTCGTCGATCGTTCTGCGATCGCAGGCGGGTGAGGTGCAAGATCTCGCGGCCTGACCTGGGAGAAAGCTCTGGCTTTGGCAGGGAGATCCCTGGCAGCGTTCGCCTCCATGAGAATGTCGACGAAGCGGTCCGAGTACGTGATCGGGGGACGAGAGAGGGAGTCGGCACCGCCCGTGATGACGATGTCGGCATCACCGAGCAGTATCGCCTGGGCACCGTCGACGAACGACTGGGTCGAGGTGGCACATGCCCGTGTCACCGAGTACGCATCGACCGACGCTGGGAACGGGCCGGCGAGGACGATCTCGCGAGCGACGTTCGGAGCGTCGACGCTCTGGACCACGGAGCCGTAGACGACGCGGTCTACCTTCCCGGCATCGATGCCGGAGCGCGCCAGGAGCTCCCCCACGACAGCGCTCGACAGGTCGAGCGTGGACTGACTCTTGAGTGCAGTGCCGGATTTCGCGAAGGGGGTTCGGAGTGCATCGACGATCGCGACACGTCGGGTGTTCTTGGAAGCAGCCATCACCAACTCGATTCTTGAGTGAACACTCAAGATTCTAGCGTCCTGATACGCAAGCGAACCGGTTGACTTCTGCCGATAGCCGATAGCCGATAGCCGATAGCCGAAAACGAGGAAAGGCCGCCCCATGCGGGCGACCCTTCCTCTGTGAACTGTGAACTGTCAGCTGTGAACTTCCGTTCGTGAACTGTCAGCTATGAACTTCTCTTAGAAATCCGCTTCCTGGCGAAGGCCGAATGCGGGGTGGCGGAGACGGGAGAGCGCCTGCTTCTCGAGCGAACGGACCCTGGTTGGGCCGAGGTCGAGATGCTTGCCGATCTCCTCATGGGTACGGGGGAGACCGTCGTCGAATCCGACGCGCTTGGCCAGAATGTACGCCTCACGCTCAGGAAGGCGGTCGATGGCTTCGCGCAGAGCGTCGATCGTCGACGTCCGCTCGGACTCGCGTACCGGGTCATCCTCTTCGTCGTGGGCGACGAAGTCACCGAGTACAGCACCGTCATCGCCGACGGGCGCTTCGAGTGAGACCGAGTCGGCGACGAGCTGTGCTTCGAGCACCTGCTCGAGCTTGAGCCCGGACTCCTCGGACAGTTCCTCGGACGAAGGCTCACGGCCGAGCTCGGAAAGGAGTCGGTTGCGAGTTCCGTTGAGGGTCAAGAGGGTGTCATGCAGTGAGTTCGGGAGACGCACGGTGCGGGACTTCTCAGCGACTGCCCGCTGCATTGCCTGACGGATCCACCATGTGGCGTATGTGGAGAACTTGAAGCCCTTGCGCCAATCGAACTTCTCGACTGCGCGGATAAGCCCGAGGTTGCCCTCCTGGATGAGGTCGACGAACTCGATGCCGTACTGGCTGCGGTACCGCTTGGCCTGGGAGACCACGAGGCGGAGGTTGGCTTGTGCGAAGCGATCCTTGGCTTCCTTGCCTTGGCGAATGGTGCGTTGGAGACGCACCTTTGCGGCGCCTCGTACCCCGCCGGCGGCGAGCTTCTCTTCGGCCTCACGGCCAGATTCGATCGCCTGGGCGAGGACGACTTCGTCGTCCGCCGTGAGGAGTTCATGGTTTGCGATGTCACCAAGGTAGGTAGTCAGGCTGTCGCCTACCTCGGTCGGTGAGAGTGATACGGTTCGTGCTGTCATGGTGTGAATTCCTTCACATATCGTCCTGGTCCTTGAGGCATCAAAGCGGTTGGCACGGATGCTCCCAAAGGCGGGGGGTCCTTTTGGGCTGGATACGTAGTAGACGCTCTGGACGGTTCAAGGGTTCCCGAGAATCACGTGGCATCTAGATAGATCGACTGATTCGATCTGCCTACGAATCCTGACGCATCGTATACCAATGAGTCCGTCATGCCTAGCCCCAATCCCAAAGAAATCGTAGAAGCTTCTATGGCGACCCATTCTCCGACCGGAGATCTGGCGAAGTAGATCGTCAGATCGGTGTTGATCGCGAGCAGTTCGTCGAAGGGTGCAACCCTCGAGATTCCGTTGGCTGAATCGGCGGCGAACGGCACTCTGGCGTAGGGGCTCACGTCGAGATCGGCGACGAGGGGCACCCGCTGCCGGATCCAGGCTGTGGCGGGGGTGCCGCCGAAGGGTGTTCCCCTGCCCGTGCGACACTCCATGGCGTTGAAGATGTCCGGGGTGTCGCGCACGTTCATCGTGAAGGGAGGACAGGCATCGGGTGGTGGCGGAGTCCGGCCCTCGTAGGGGGCGATGGGTCCAGCATCAGGGTCGATACGCATCATCCATGCGTGTGCGGTGAGATAGGACCGTCCGTCGTCACCGAGGAGATCGCCGCGCACGAGCTGTACGCGTTTTCCGCCTCGGATCACCTCGGTGTGGATCGTCACTGGCTTCTTCGGGATCTGGTGGAGGATGTCGAAGCTGATCCTCGAGATGCCCATGTCGGGCGCAACGCTGTGGATGCCGTCGGTGAGCAGGGCACATGGCGGTCCCCCGTGGCAGTGATCGACGTCCCACGGCCCGGTGACGAGGTCGGTGGGCGTGAACCACCCAGCGTCGTGCGTGTAGAACGAGTTCACGTGTTCGAGTTGATGATGCGGCCACGGCGGATGACGATCTCTGGGCGTGTGAGCACCGAGACGTCGTCGTACGGGTTCTCCGGAAAGAACACGACGTCTGCGGACTCGCCGGGACGGATAGCGTCGTGCTTGCCGACGTAGTCGTACGCCGCGATTGACGTCGCTCGCGTGGCGCCACGGTTGGACATGCCGTACTCGTTGAGGAGCACGGCTTCCTGTGCCACCTGGCCCTGAGGAACGGCCATGTCGGTGCCTGCGAGGACGACGACGCCGAGTTCCTCGGCAAGAGGGAGGTTCTCTCGCATCCTTTCGAGACCTTGCAGGAACATCCGACCACCGGTCGAGTCGGCCCCGAGGATGTCGACGAACTTCAACATGTTGACGAGTGTTGGCACCCAGGCACCCCCTTGCTCGGCAAGGAGATGGATATCGCGTGCTGTGAGGAACGGCCCATGTTCGATCGAGTCGACCCCTGCAGCGACAGCATCGGATGCAGAGGCGGCCATCGTGTGGATCGCGAGGCGCGCACCGGCAGCGTGGACGACCTCGACCGCGTCGGCGAGCAGGTCGGTCGGGTAGTTCGACACGGGGCCGAGTCCCTTTCTCGGCCAGTCACCGGCAAGTTTGACCCAGCCGCCACGTGTGACGGCCTCGTTGCGAAGGTACTCGATCAGATCCTCCGGTTCGACCTCGGTGCCGAACCCCGTCATGTATCCGCCACGCGGGTGGATGATCGCCCCGGCAACCTCGACGTGTGGACGAAGGTCGGCGTCGTGGTCGAGTGCGGTGACGGTCAGGTCGGTGGTCCCGCCCTTGTCGAGGATCAGGAGGACACCGTTCTCGAGATGTGCCCACGACATCGCCGGGATGTTCGCTCGCATCGCGTCCTCGCTGATGCCGTTGATGTCCTCTGTCCTGGTCATCGTCAGGTGTGCGTGGGCGTCTGCAAGGCCCGGGAGGGCCCACAGGTGAGCGGTTTCGATCACCGTGTCGACGTCGCCGGGCGGATCGATGAATCGGTGACCGTCGATGGCGATCGCGTACGGCTCCCCCTCGGGTGGCCTGATGGTGAGCAGCGTTGGCATGTAGCGAGGCTACCGCGCGCCGTGGGCGCACGCGTTTCAGTCCGTGACGGACCGATCCCGGCTCCCTGGATAGGCCCCGAGGATCATCCACGCGACGGTGCCGTTGGGCTGGATCCAGATGGACGCGGCGAGCCAATGCCCGAGGACGACGACCATCAGGGCGAACACGCGCCACGCATCTACGACCCGGTTGCGTTCGGTGGGCGTGTACTCCGCAGCCAGGTTCACGCCGGCCATGGAGCACGAGATCATCGAGCGGCTCTCGTCTTGAGCCAGAGGGCGAGTGGCACGAGTGCAAGAGCGGAACCGATCAGGGAGAGGACGACGTACGACGAGGTGGCGACGATCACGCCGGACGCACCCGCACCGATGGCGCCGGTGATCCACGTGGCGGAGTCGGCGAAGCCCTGGATCTTGAGACGGTCGACGATCGTGAGGCCGTCCTGGAGCAGGGTGCTCCCTGCAACGAATCCGAAGTTCCATCCAACACCGAGGACGAAGAGCCCGATGATCAGGATCGGTGTCTGTGCGTCGTTGGCCGTTGCTGCGATGAGCCCGGATCCTGCGAGGAGTCCGACGGCGGTGACGATGATCGCTGAAGGCCCGTAGCGGTCGACGAGCCAGCCGGTGAGGGGAGCGATCGCAAACATCCCAACCGTGTGGGCCATCATGACCCAGCCCACCGTCGCAAGATCCCCGTCGTGGCTACGGATGTAGAGCGGCGTCATCACCATGATGAGCGCCATCACGAACTGGCTCGTCATCAACGCCGCAAGCGACAGTTGCACGGTCGGGATTCGCAGGAGCGATGCGATGGGAGCGGGTTTCGCGTCGGTCTTCTCGTCACGCTCCACGAAGGCGACGGTGAGAGGATCGGGCCGAAGTCCAACGACCATCAGCAGTGAGCCGAGCCCGAATCCGACGATGCCGATGGCGATGGGACCGAGGAGTTCGTCGAGGCCGCCTGCCGAGGCGACGGAACTCGTGGGGCCGATGAGAAGCGGTCCGACGACCGCCCCGATCGTCGAAGCCCACACGATGAGACTGATGGCCCGTGCCCGATGATCGGAGTGGCGAAGGTCTCCTGCTGCGTACCTCGCTAGCTGACCGACGCTTCGGCCGAATCCGATGGCCAGCATGCCGATCAGGAGGAATGTGAAGCTGTCGAGAACGATCGAGAGACCGGCAAGAACCGAGCCGAGGGTGGCGAGCGCGTACCCGGCAGCGAAACTTGGTCGCCGACCGATTCGCAGACTGAGCGCAGACAGGCTCGCCGCGCCTACAGCTACACCGATGGTTCCGAAGGTCCCTGGTATCCCGGACAAGCCGGTCGAGCCGGTGATCTGTTCCGAGATGAGGGTCGAGACAGTGACGACACCGATGTACCCGGTGGAGGTGAGCGCGTTCCCTGCGAACAGTGTCCCGATCAGTCGGGTCCTGGTCCGTTCGCTGACGTCGGTCATGGTCACGGAAAGCACGGTATCAGCAATCGGGCGTCGGCCGTCAGCCGACGGTGGTGAGGTACTGGGGCGCCACGCCTCGCACCGAGTAGGATGCGTGCAGTCGAGGGAAGGACTTCACCGTGGACGATCTAGAGACTCACGAAGTGATCGCTGAAGCGAAGAAAGCTTGGTGGCTGCTTGCCGTACTTGGGGCGGTGTCGATCGGTCTCGGGATCGTGCTCATCTTCTGGCCGGGTCAGACTCTCACGGTCGTCGCCACACTCGTTGGGTTGATCATGCTCGTATCGGGTGTGATCCGATTCTTCGTCGCTGTCTTTGACTCCCGATCGAGTGACCGATGGATGATGGCGATCTCAGGCATCATCGGCATCGTTCTCGGTGTCGCCGTCATGAAGAACCCTGAGGCGACGATCAAGCTGATCGTCGTGATCACCGCCATCTTCTGGCTGATCTCCGGGCTGATCGACCTGTTTCGGGGGCTCGCAGATGGTGACCTGCCGGATCGTGGGATCCGCATCGGATTCGGCGGGCTGTCGGTGTTCTTTGCGGTCATCGTGCTCGTGTGGCCCGCCATCACCATCGGCGTGTTCGCGATCATCGTCGGGCTGTACACGGTGCTCGTGGGCGTACTCGAGCTCGTCGCAGCGTTCCAGATCAAGAACGCCTGATCACATCGAGTCGAGTCGGCGGAAGGAGTCGGCTATCACGTCGGCCAGTTGGTTCTTGCGGAACCAGACGAGTGTGGCGTGACCCCCCGGCAGGACCCGCAGCTCGCTGCCGACCCAGTGATCGACGAGCTCTTGGGTTGCCGACTCGGGTATGTACCCGTCGTTGGATGCTCGCACGACGATTGCTCGAGATGTGTGTGGCTTCGCAGGGACGTTCGTGACCGAGACCGACGACAGCGTCTCGCGAAGGCGCCCCTCCGACCGTCTTCCGCCGAGGGCGTTCCAGTCGATTCCCCGGCTCAGGGCCCCGTCGAGGAAAACCGGGCCCGGTGAGTGGGATGCGGCGAGCGGAGCGGTCGCCACGGGGAAGTCGAGGGTTGCAGAGGTGAGCGCTGCGGTGTTGCCTCCCATCGAGTAGCCGGCAACGCCGACCGTCGAACCTGCATCGTGGAGGGCCGTGAGGATTCCACGTGCTTCGATCACAGCGCCACCTCCCATCACCATGAAGTCTGCGACGGTCGCAATGGGCTGGCCACCGAGGTGGCTCGGGTGGCGTGTGCCGTAGTACGGGTTCTCGAGGATGAACGAGCGGATCCCGCGCTCGGCGAGCCGGTGGGCGATCGCCACACGTACCTTCGGGTCGTGCTCGTTCCACGCCGGCATCAACACAACGGTCTTGTCGGTACCGCGGCGTGGAGACACCGACATCACTCCGGCAAGCCTCGAGCGTGACGGAAGATGGGGGGCAGGACTCGTGAACGTGCCGTGCGATACAACACAGCTAGGCCCCTCGTCGCGATGCGAGAGCCACACGATCTCGACAGGAGGCGATGGCGAGTTCAGGATCGGCTCTGGGTCTATGAGGCGTTCATCACCCCATCCGTTGGAGAAGAACTTGAGTCGCTGCGGACCTGCTGCGAGAGCGATGCTCGCTGCTGCATCGAGCGGGTGGATCATCCATCGCCTGCAAGTAGGCTCGCCGCATCGTGGTACATACGTCGCTTGACCGTGGACAGTGTTGCCGGGTCCTTGCCGGAGTAGGCATGCGCCAACTCCATCGAGACAGGCATCACGTTGCGCTGCTCCTCTGCTCGGTTGACGACTCCGAGGATGACCGCCTCTCCTGCACCGATTCGTCGACAGGAGACCACGAGGTCGTGTGCGGTCGGCTGCGGGAGCTTGGCAGTGATCAGCTCCGTCATTCCGTGGGAGAAGGGGATACCGATATCGACTGATGGCAGACAGAAGAACCCGCGGTCCGAACGCATGATCCGGTAGTCGAACGCGAGTGAGAGGAGCGCTCCACCTGCATAGGTATGGCCGTTGAGCGCAGCGATGGTCACGAACGGGGCGGTGAGGATGCGATAGAGAAGCCGGTCGAAGTCCGCCATGAACGCTGCTTGCTCATCGACCGACATCGCCTCGACCGCATCGAGGTCGAGGCCCGTCGACCAGTACTGGTCCTCGCCGGTGACGACGAGTGCCTGGGGAAGTCGTCGCTCCTCGAGCCGATCGAACGCCGCCATCCACTCGTTGAGGGTTGCGGGAGACAAGCGATTCTCGCCGCTCGTCATCGTCAAGACGCGAACGGCTCCGTCACGGGTGAGTGTCCAGTCGTGCATGATGCACAACGCTACCTGAGTTGTGATCCGGACTGTGTCTGGAGGTCCCTTGATAGACTCCCTGACCCGATCGTTCCAACGCGGAGGCCCGGCCCGTGATCCGAAGAGCAGCAAAGATGATCGCGTTCGTTTCCGTCCTCGCGCTCATCGCAGCAGCGTGTGCCACGACCGGAGGAGACGAAGGCGGGTCGACGGTGCGTATCGTCACGACCACGAACGTCCTCGGTGACGTCGTATCTCAGATCGTCGGCGACCGGGCACAGGTGCAGGCATTGATGCCTATCGGGGTCGATCCGCACGAGTTCCAGCCGTCTTCGAGCCAGGTCGCTGCAATGGCGCGGGCGGACCTGGTCGTCGTGAACGGCCTGGGACTCGAAGAGGGGATCCTCGATCTGCTCTCAACGCTCGAAGGCGATGGGGCAAACGTGTTGTGGGTCGGTGAGTTGGTCGATCCGCTGCCGTTCGACCGTGAAGATGGAAGCTGTGACGTCTCGGATGGAGCGGTATCTGAGGGGGACTGTGACCCGCATGTGTGGATGGACCCGGTGCGCATGGTGGATGCATCCCGTGCGATCGGCAACGCCCTCGAGGTCATCGATCCTGCGGTCGACTGGTCCACAGGTGTCGACGCATACGTCGCCGAACTCGAGAGCCTCGATACCGACGTTCGGGATCTGTTCGAGGCGATCTCGCCTGCCGATCGCCTACTCGTGGCCAGCCACGAGGCGCTCGGATACTTCGCTGCGCGCTACGGCTTCGAGATCGTCGGCACCGTCGTTCCCGGCGGATCGACCCTTGCAGATCCGAGTTCGGCGCAACTCGAGGAGCTGGTGAAGGTCATCGACACCCTCGGTATCCCTGCCATCTTCGCCGAGTCGCTGAGCCCGACGATCCTCGCCGAGGCTGTGGCCTCTGAGGCGGCGCACCCCGTCGAAGTCGTCGTCCTCTACACGGGTTCGTTGGGTGCACCCGGTTCCGGGGCCGACACCTACGTTGGGATGATCCTGACCGATGCACGCCTCATCGCCGATGCTCTGAGCCCCTGAGGCCGTACGGGTAGACTCGCCGTCATGGTCGAACCAGGAACCTCTGCATCCATCCCGTTCGTTGCCGACGACGCAACGACGGCGATCGCTCTCGGCTCGGGCGACGTAGCGGTACTCGGGACACCCAAGGTCGTCGCACTCATCGAGGAGGCTGCGGTCGCAGCTCTCAGCGGTCAGCTCGAAGAGAGTTCCACGACGGTGGGAACCCATATCTCAGTGGATCATCTTGCTCCGACGGCGGTGGGCGCAACCGTGGTCGCCACCGCAACGGTCACCGCAGCAGAGGGTCGAACCATCAGCTTCACGGCGACGGTCACCGAATCCGACAAGGTCGTGGCACGAGGCACGCACACCCGAGCCATCGTCGACCGTTCCCGCTTCGAAAGTGCTGTCCGA
>CAYLVM010000008.1:0-6184 GCA_964387145.1 uncultured Acidimicrobiaceae bacterium | reverse complement strand
CGATAGCCGATAGCCGACGGCTTCCTACCCCATCCACTCGACCTTGCACCATGCACGCGTCTGGCAGGCCGGGCACTGCATCCAGCGTGTGTAAGACCGTCTCGGGTCCCACAACGAGATCGACAGGATTCTCACGAACGTCTCGATGATGCTGATGCGTGAGCGGACCTTGCACGAAGAACACGTGATCGCGGTGGTGCCCGGCTCGCGGTCACCTGCCGAGTACAGGGCCTCATGGCCGTCGTGCCCATGGCGCTCGATGAGCGGATCGTCCCTGAGCGTGTCCTCGATCTCGATGGGTGGCGCCTCGAAGAGAGCCCGCTTGCCTTCAGGGTCCTTGCGGCCCGTCACAGCATCGCCTCGAGGTTCGCAGCGAGCTGCCTGTACGCCTCAGCAGATCGGGATCGCCGTGCGTGCTTGAGGACGGAGACGCCCTCGCCCGGTGCTTCTGCGACCCGGACCGAGCGGGGGATCGGTGGCTCGATCACCGTGAGCCCGTGTGTCTCTTGCATATCGGCGAGGACCCGCTTGCCGAGGTTCGTCCTCGAGTCGAACATCGTCGCCACACCGCCGAGCACCGTCAGATTCTCGTTGGTGTAGTGGCGGACATCGTCGATCGTCTCGAGGAGTTGCCCGACACCGCGGTCTGAGAGCGTCTCGGCTTGGAACGGGATCAGCACGGTATCTGCGGCAGTGAGGGCGTTCACCGTGAGGATGCCGAGGGAGGGGCCACAGTCGATCAGGACGACATCGTAGCGGTCCTTGATCGTCGCGAGTGCCCGCTTGAGGACGAACTCGCGACCGGTCTTCGTGAGGAGATGAATCTCTGAACCGGCGAGATCGATCGAGGACGGAAGGAGATCTGGGCCCTCACGTTCGATCAACACATCTGTTGCTTCGCACCGTCCGAGGAAGACATCGTGGATCGTCACCTCGAGTCCATCGGGATCGGCGTCTGCGGCGTACGTGAGGCATGCCTGGGGATCGAGATCGACCATGAGTACGTGCCTGCCACGATCCGTCAACGCCTCGGCAACGGTGTGAACGGTCGTCGTCTTGGCGACCCCGCCCTTCTGATTCGCGACAGCGACGACACTTCCCATGAGATGGATACTAGGTGGCCGCTCAGGATCCTGTCCGGGCGGACCCCGTGCTCGGGGACAGTGCTGCTGCCTCCCACGTGTCGAAGACGGCGAGGAACCGGTCGGGATCCTCGAGCATGGGCACGTGTCCGAGTCCCTCGAGGTACGCGACCGTCCAATCCGGGCGTTGACGGGCAAGCCAGTTCGCAGCCTCGACGTGGATCAGTTCGTCCTTGGAGCCGTGCACGAGGAGTGTCGGTTGTGAGACCCGGTGGATGAGGTCCGCGAAGCGTCGCTTTCGTACGACGTACGGGGCGATCGAGTTCATCGCCTCGATCAGCGTGTCCGTTGCCCAGGGCTGCTCTCGCCGCAGCTTTGCGATCTCGGTTGCCCGGATGCGTACCTCGGGATCGAGCGCGTCGGCGTCGGCGGCGACGAAGTGAAGCGCTTCTTCGACCCCTTGCTCAACGGTGACCGAGGATCGATACCCCTCGATCAGCCACTTGCCGACGACGGGGATCAGGGGAATCGATAGCCGTGCAGCTGCACTGGGACTCACGGAGAACCAGGAGAAGACCGGAGCTGCCGGATCGATGAGGACGAGGCCAGAGACCTTCTCCGGGAACATCTCGGCCGTCAGGATCGAGACGAGGCCTCCCATGGAGTTCCCGATCAGAGTCGCCTCAGGCCCGTAGTGGTCGATCACGTCGGCGACCAGCTGAGCGTTGCGTTCGACGGTCGACCCGCCTTCGAGTGGTTCGGTGTACCCGAAGCCGGAGAGATCCGGGGCCACGACCCGGTGCGTCTGCGAGAGGTGCGGTGCGACGAGGTTCCAGTTGTACGCAGAGCCTTCGAGTCCGTGGACGCACACGATCAGCGGACCCGACCCGCCGTGATCGAGAACGCTGACCATGCCCCCTGCGTCGATCGTCGTGCGCTCCATCATGGAGTGACACCGAGGCCGTCGAGCAGCCTTCCCGTGTCCGACGGGGTGAACACTCCCTGAAAGTAGAACCTGGTGATACCGAGGGCCGCGAACTCCTCGAGACGCTCTGCAACCTGTTCGAACGTTCCGCGGGGCGTGTGACGCTTCTCGTAGTGTGCTTCGAGTTCTTCTTTCGAGAGTCCGGCCGCTTCGGCATCCTGTGCCATGCGGTCCTCGAACTCCGAGACGGTTGCAGCGGCGATGACCTGGCCACTTGACGAGAGTCGTACCGCGTCGGGGTCGCGGCCGGCCTCGGTTGCAGCGGCCCTGAAGCGTTCGATCCGCTCGCCCATGTCGGGTCCGGGGTAGACGTTGAACTCGTCTGCGAACATGCCTGCGAGGCGCGGCGTCTTGTGTGCACCGGTCCCGCCGACGAGGAGGGGGATCGTGCCGAGTGGTGCAGGGGAGAGTGGGAACGCCTCGAGGCGGTAGCGATCGCCTGCGAATCCGGGTGCCTCCGGGTTGAAGGCGGCGGAGAGATATGCGAGTGCCTCTTCGAGCATCGCGAACCGTTCCTTCATGTCCGGATAGGTGAAGCCGAACACCTCATGTTCACGGTCCATCCAACCGGTACCGACGCCGAGCGAGAACCGACCACCAGACATGTGGTCGAGCGTGACCGCCATCTTGGCGAGCACCGCTGGGTGTCTGAAGGTGATCGGCGACACCAGCATGACCAGGCCGATGGTCTCGGTATCACGAGCGAGTCCGCCGAACTGGACGAAGGCGTCGAGGGCGGGAGCCGTTCTCGCCTCGTCCTCGGCGAGGGCGAGCAGGTAGTGGTCCGGGAGGGCGAGGGCAACGAGGCCCCGATCGCGTGCGAGGGCAGCCGCTTCGAGGAGCCGGTCGTAGGGTCCAGCGACCTGTAGTGCGTACTCCATCGTGACCTCCGATCAGGCACAAGCGTAGACGCCGTACCGGTCACAGCTTGGATGTGTGACTCTGTCAACGCGAACGTAGAAACTGTCACGGCCGTGTCGTAGGTTATCCAGGGAAGGGAAGGTCACATGCGCCAGTCGTACTTCACACGGGGAGTCTTCTCGTTCCTGCGGGAACTCGAAGACAACAACAACAAGCAGTGGTGGGAGGAGAACAAGGACAGGTACATCCGTGTCATCCGGGATCCGTCCAAGGAGTTCATTTCGGACTTCGAGCCGCGGTTACACAATCTGTCGGACCGGTTCCTGGCAGATACGCGGACGAACGGCGGCTCCCTGATGCGTCCGTACCGCGACATGCGGTATGGGAAGGACAAGACCCCGTACAAGACGAACGTCGGGATCCAGTTCCGCCATGAGATGGGCAAGGACGCCCACGCGCCGGGGTTCTATCTCCACATCGAGCCGGGTCGATGCTTCGCAGGTGTCGGGATGTGGAGTCCCGAACCGAAGGTCGCGCGGTCGATCCGCGAGGCGATCTACGAGGACCCCAACGGTTGGAAGAAGGCCACGAAGTACGCGGCCTTCACGAAAGTGTGGGATCTCGACGCCGGTGAAGAGGGGAAGCTCAAGCGTGTTCCGAGAGAGTTCGACGAAGGGTTCCGGTACGCCCAGGATCTGCGGCTCAAGAGTTTCATCGCGATCCACAAGATCACACAGAAGTCGATCACCTCTCCCGAGTTGGACGTCGATCTCGCCAGGGTGTTCAAGGCCGGTTCGGCGTTCAACGCGTTCCTGTGCAAGGCCATCGGCCTGCCCTACTGACCCCCCCCTCCCGCATACCCAGGGTTGGAGACCCGATATATGCCGCAGTGGGCCCACAGAAGGCGAGAGATCGGCTCAGTTCAGCCGCTCGGCCGCAAGGAGTGCGAACTTCTCGAACTCGAACTCGGGGTCGAGCGACCAACGGAATGCAAGGCCGTCGAGTGCGCCGAGGAGCAGTTCTGCCTTGACCGCAGCATCCGTTCTACTGAGCGACGTGTCGGCGCGACTCATCGCGTCGGCGAAGCGCTCGACACGATGGAGATGGTGTCGGAGGAACCGTCGGCTTGCGCTGCCACCGGCAGAGTCTCCGTTGAGAGCAGCGACCACGTAGACCCTCGCCATCTGGGGGTCCTTGAGGAAGAACTGGATGTACGCGTGGACGAGATCATCGACCGTGTCGGTACCTTCACCTTCCGGATCGGGATCAACCGCCTCGATCGATTCGCGAACAACCCGAAGGACCGCCTCTTCCTTGGACTCGAAGAGGTTGTAGAAACTGCCCGACCGTACCTCTGCTCGTTCGCAGATCGCCTTGAGCGTTGCGGCTTCGAGGCCACCCTCAGCGAGCAAGGAACGCGTTGCATCGATGATCCTCGCCTCTGTCTGTAGACCGACCTGGTACCGGGCCACGGTGTCCTCACTCCTCGCGCGTTGATCCTCAATCTAGAGCGCCACACCAATTATGGTCGGACACTCAAACTTGGAGTGTATACTCAAAATACGTCAGAATGTTGACAGAGCACCGCATAGTTCAAACTTTTCCGGTTGGTCGATACGAGGTACACAATGAACCACTACAAGACGAATCTCAGGGACATCGAGTTCAATCTCTTCGAGTTCCTCAAGGTTGGGGACTGGTACGGAACCGCTCCTTTCGACGCCTTCGACGAAGACACAGCAGGAGATGCCCTCCGCGAGGTCGAACGGCTCTCGCGTGAAGAGTTCGCGACCAGTTTCGTCGAGGCCGACCGCACGGAACTCGAACTCGTCGATGGCAAGATCGCCCTCCCCGACAGCGTCAAGGCGAGCCTGGATTCCCTGTACGACGGTGACTGGCATCTCCTCGGTATCGACCCGGATCTCGGTGGCTTCGGGGCACCGGGCTCTTTGCGCTGGGCGACCAGCGAGTTCTTCGTCGGCGCCAACCCTGGTGTCTTCCTGTACGCCTCCGGAGGGCTGATGGCCAAGGTCATCGCTACGGAGGGGACCAAAGAGCAGAAGGAGACATGGGCACGTTGGCTCATCGAGAACCGCTGGGGAGCGACGATGGTGCTCACCGAGCCAGATGCGGGTTCCGACGTCGGTGCCGGCACATCGAAAGCGATCCACGTCGAGGGGGATACCTACCACCTCGAGGGCGTCAAGCGGTTCATCACATCGGGTGAGAACGACTACTTCGACAACATCGTTCACCTCGTTCTCGCTCGCAGGGAAGGTGGGGAGCCGGGGACAAAAGGTCTCTCGATGTTCATCGTGCCCAAGTACCTCGTGAACGAGGATGGCTCCCTCGGTGAACGCAACGGAATCTATGCGACCAGCCTCGAGCACAAGATGGGCATCCGCGGCTCGACGACTACCGAGCTCACGATGGGGACCGACGAGCCGTGTGTCGGCTACCTGGTCGGGGGAGTCCACGAGGGGATCAGGCAGATGTTCCTCGTCATCGAGGACGCTCGCATGATGATCGGCGTCAAGTCGGCGGCAACCCTGTCTACCGGGTATCTCAACGCCCTCGCGTACGCTGGCGAGCGTGTCCAATCTCCCGATATGGCCCAGATGGCAGACAAGACTGCACCAAAGGTCGCGATCATCCGTCACCCCGACGTACGCCGCATGCTCATGCTTCAGAAGGCGTACTCGGAGGGACTCCGTGCACTGTGGATGTACACGGCCATGACGCTCGACAAGATGCATCTCAACCCCGATGACGCGTACTGGGCCAAGCTCAACGATCTGCTGCTCCCGATGGTGAAGGGCTACTCATCGGAGAAGGCGTACGAGTTGCTTGCAACATCGCTACAGGTGTTCGGAGGAGCCGGGTTCACCGTTGACTATCCGATCGAGCAGTACATTCGAGACGCCAAGATCGACACCCTCTATGAAGGCACGACGGCGATCCAGGGTCTCGACCTGTTCTTCCGAAAGATCGCACGGGACAAGGGCCAGACACTGATGAAGCTCGCCGAGCAGATCCTCGAGTATGTCAAGGGCGGTTCGGATGAGTTCTCCGTCGAGAGGCAAGCCCTCGGTGCTGCACTCGAGCAGCTTCAGAGCCACGTCGGGGTCCTTGTCGGTTACTCGATGGCGTCCATGCAGGAGCCCAAGGAGATCTACAAGGCCGGCCTCCACACGAACACCCTCCTCGAGAGCCTCTCGGAGATCGTCATCGCCTGGCTGCTTCTCGAACAGGCTGA
>CAYLVM010000007.1:22020-49638 GCA_964387145.1 uncultured Acidimicrobiaceae bacterium | reverse complement strand
CCCCCTGAAGGGGGGACGGAGGCTGTGGGGTTCTTCTCGGTATCAGATACCAAGTACCAAGTACCTCTCCCTATATCTCGACGTTGACGCCGATCTCGAGAGTGCGGTCGGTCGGGAGACGGAAGTAGCGGGCTGCGTTCATGGCGTTGCGCGCCATGAGAGCGAAGAGCTTCTCTCGCCATATGACCATCCCCGGAAGGTCGGTTGCAAGAACCGTCTCCCTACCGAGAACGTACACCGTCTCGTCGGGGTCCACCCCGAACCCCGAACGGGTGATACTGGTGAGTGCCACCGGGACGTCCGGCTCCTCCATGAACCCGTATCGGAGAAGGACCTGGAAGAACCCCTCACCGAGGTCCTCGACCTCAGCACGTTGGGCACCGTGCACGCGCGGGACATCGGCTGTGGCGACGGACAGTACGACGACTCGCTCATGGAGCACCTCGTTGTGGCGCAGGTTCGCCAGCAGCGCCGGGGGTGTCGACCCCACCTGCGAGAACATGTACACGGCGGTCCCCGGAACCCGGATCGGATTCGTCTTGGATACCGAGACCACGAACCGATCGATCGGCAACTCGTCGCTACGCAATCGAGCGAGGAGCAGTTGACGCCCCTTCTTCCATGTGGTCATCAACGTGAAAATCGCAAGACCGATCACAAGAGGGAACCAGCCACCGTCCGGGATCTTGAACAGGTTGGCACCGAAGTAGGCGAGGTCGACGATCAGGAAACCACCTGCGACGGAGATGGCGAGAGGCGTGGCCCACTTCCACCGCTCCCTCATCACGACGTAGATCAGCACCGTCGTGATCACCATCGTCGTCGCGACTGCGACACCGTAGGCCGCTGCAAGGGCACTCGAAGAGCCGAAGCCTATGACGAGACCCACGGCTGCAACCATCAACGTCCAGTTCATCGCCGGGATGTACACCTGTCCCGATGCCGAAGCAGACGTGTGGAAGATCCTCAACCGCGGGAGGTATCCGAGTTGGACGGCCTGCATCGTCAGCGAGAAAGCGCCTGAGATGAGTGCCTGGGAGGCGATGATCGTTGCAGCGGTGGCGATCACCACGAGAGGCCATACAGCCCATCCGGGAGCCATGAGATAGAACGGGTTCGTGATCGCCTCCGGCGAGCTGAGCAGGAACGCTCCCTGCCCGAAGTAGACCAGCACCAGGGCGGGCAGTACAGCGAGATACCACGAGGCTTCGATCGGCGCCTTCCCGAAGTGACCCATGTCCGCATACAGCGCTTCGCTCCCCGTCACGACCAGGAACACGGAGCCAAGCGTCAGGAACGCATCCCAGCCGTTGTTGAGGAAGAACATGACGCCGTGCCACGGATTGATCGCCGAGAGCACCTCGAGGTTTCCGAGGATGTGTGGCAGCCCGAGAAGTGCAAGGGTCAGGAACCACACGATCATCACCGGTCCGAAGACCCGTCCTACGGCACCCGTTCCGTGGCGTTGGATCACGAACAGACCGATCAGGATGACGACCGCGATGGGGACGATGTACGCAGAAAGTACCGGTGTTGCGACTTCGATACCCTCGACTGCTGACAGGACGGAGATCGCCGGAGTGATCATCCCATCCCCGTAGAGGAGAGCAGTTCCGAACAGACCGACCATGATCAGCAGCCATCGGCCCCGGCCGGGACTCCCTCGTCGCGGAACGATGAGCGCGGTGAGTGCGAGGATCCCACCCTCTCCGTCGTTGTCGGCGCGCATCACGACCGTGAGGTACTTCACCGAGATGACGATCAACAGTGACCAGAAAACGATCGAGAGCACGCCGAGGATGTTCTCTTGCATCACAGCGAGCCCGCGACCGGCGAACGACTCGCGGAGCGCATAGAGCGGGCTCGTGCCGATGTCGCCGTATACGATGCCGAGAGCACCGAGCGACAGAGCTGCGCGATGGCCGACCCGTACCCGACCCGCGTCACTCTTCGTCGACATCCACACCTACGATCCCTGTGGCGCCCCCGACCTTCGGTGCGTCGGGAAAAGCTTATCACCGTGGCCGTCGGCCTCGATCCATCACGGGCCTCACACGCCGCTACTACATTGGCCCCATGAGCACTCTCCTGGTAAAGAACGCAAGCGTCCTGGCCACGATGAACACAGACAGGACCGAGATCGTCGACGGTGGTCTCTACGCCATCGACGGATTCATCGACCAGATCGGACCCACCAGCACTCTTCCTCGAACCGCCGACAAGGTGGTCGACCTCTCCGGGCACGTCGTGCTTCCGGGCCTCATCAATGCGCACCACCACTTCTATCAGACGCTCACGCGTGCCGTACCAGGTGCCCAGGACGCCGGCCTGTTCGACTGGCTCACGACGTTGTACCCCATCTGGGCACGAATGGGGGCCGAGCACATCGCCGTTTCCACTCAGGTTGCGCTCGCCGAACTGGCGCTCAGCGGGTGCACGACGGCTCTCGACCATCTCTACCTGTTCCCGAACGACTCGCGACTCGATGATGAGATCGAGGCCGCACGATCCGTCGGTCTTCGTCTGCACGCGTCACGCGGCTCGATGAGCCTCGGTGAGAGCGATGGAGGCCTTCCCCCCGACTCGGTCGTAGAAGACGAGGACGCGATCCTCGCCGACACGCAGCGGCTCATCGATACGTACCACGACCCCGCCCCTGGTTCCATGACCCAGATCGTCGTCGCCCCGTGCTCGCCCTTCTCGGTCACTCCGGATCTCATGAGAGAGTCGGCGGCCCTGGCACGCTCTACGGGCACCCGCCTCCACACACACCTCGCGGAAACGATGGATGAGGAGGAGTTCTGCCTCGAGACGTACGGCAGGAAGCCGGTCGATCTGGCCGAGTCCCTCGACTGGGCCGGTGATGACGTCTGGTTCGCCCACGGGGTGTTCATCGACGATGCCGAGGCGCAACGTTTGGGGTCGACCGGTACGGGTGTTGCTCACTGCCCTTCATCGAACATGCGCCTCGCGTCGGGCATCGCAGCGGTTCGCAGATACCGAGCTGCTGGCATCCCCGTAGGTCTCGGTGTCGATGGATCCGCAAGCAACGATGCAAGCAACCTTCTTGGAGAAGCCCGTCAAGCGATGCTCATCGCAAGGCTCGACGCTGCACCGAATCAGTCGGGTGGTGAGCTGATGACGGTGCGAACGGCTCTCGAGATCGCCACGAGAGGTGGAGCAGCACTACTCGGGCGTAGCGACATCGGGTCGCTCGAACCGGGCAAGACCGCAGACTTCATCGCGATCGACATGTCCCGGCTCGAGTACGCAGGAGCGCAGCACGACCCGGTAGCTGCCGTGCTCCTGGCTGCCCCCACGACGGTCAGCCACAACTACGTCGGAGGTCGGGCGGTCGTCGAGGAAGGGAAACTCGTGAACATCGAGATCGAGCCCCTGATCGAGCGTCACAACGCCCTTGCGGCGAGTCTCCTCAGCTGACGCCCGGACCGCCGACGCTTACCGCTGCTCTCGGAAGTACGGGATCGCGAGCGCAGCGGGAGCACCGAGCAGTCTGGCCCGCTTCCCGCTCGTGAGCACGATCATCGCGATGATCGCGAGGACGAAGGGGAGCATCGCGAGCAGTGTCGATGGGATGTTGCTCCAAGGATCCCCAAGTGTTTGGAGTGTGAACTGAACTCGCTCGGCTGCACCGAAAAGGTACGCAGCGAAGACGGCCCGCCACGGTCTCCAACTTGCGAGGATCACGAGAGCGATCGCGATCCACCCGGCTGCTCCGAGCGGATCGTCCTGCCACGTTGGTGTCAACGCCAACGAGAAGTAGGCACCGCCGGCACCCGCAAGGGCGCCTCCGACCATGACATGGATGTAGCGAACCCGAGACACGTTGACGCCGGCAGACTCGGCGCTTGCAGGATCCTCGCCCACTGCCCGTAGCGAAAGCCCCATGCGGGTATGGAAGAGGTAGTAGCTCGCGACGCCTGCCACGACGATGGAGAGATATACGAGGATGTCGTGTCCGAAGAGGAGCGGCCCAACGACGGGCCACTCAGCGATACCACCGGTGATCACAGGCTGGAAGACCTTGCGCGACGGATTCCCAACGAGGGGGTTCGACCCCGCCCGTCCGAGGAAGCTCGCAAGACCCGTACCGAAGATCGCGAGAGCCAGACCAGAAACGATCTGGTTCACCCGCAGCGTGACGGAGGTGAACGCGTGGAGCCATGACAGGGCGGCTCCCGCCACGACGGCCACGATCACGCCGAGAAGGAGGCTGCCGGTCGTGAACGTCGCCCAGAACCCGCCCACCGCACCGATGAGCATCATGCCCTGAACGCCAAGGTTGAGGATGCCGGAGCGCTCCGTGATGATCTCCCCGACCGTCGCGAAGATCAGGGGTGTGCCGAGCCCGATGGCTGCGACCAACGTCAGGATCAGTTGCGATTCGTTCATGCTGTCTCAGGCTCCGGGCTTGCTGATACTGACGCGGCATCGGGTCTGCGTATCCGGTTCTCGATGAGGAACTCCCCCGCCACGGCGAAGAGCAGGATCGCACCCTGGAGCATCGCTACCGTCGCCGTCGGGACACCGATCGACTGGAGCGCAGGACCAGAGTTGTTCAGTGCTCCCATCAGCACTGCGACCGGGATGATGGCGACGAGGTTCAACCGTGCAAGAGCGGCAACGATGATGCCGGTGAATCCAAGGTTGAGGATGAGCGACCGGGGATCGAGCGCTCCGACAGGTCCCGACACGAAGAGCCCTCCGGCGAATCCTGCGAACGCTCCCGAGAGCAGGAAAACCCCGAGGATCTTGCGTGGCACGCTGATCCCTGCGTACCTGGCGGTATCAGTGGAGTCGCCTGTGACACGAACGGCGAACCCCCACCGGGTCTTCCCCATCAGGTACCAGGCGACGACTGCGAGCGCGACAGCGATGAAGATACCGATGTCGAGGCGGAAGAAGAACTCGGGAAGGCGCGCAGCATCCGGTATGGACTTGCCCGTCGGAAAGGTGGCGATGGCGGAGTCTCGCCACGGGCTGCTGCTTCCAAAGATCAGGAAGTTCACGAAGTTGATGGCGATGAAGTTGAGCATCAGGGTCGTGATGATCTCGTTGGTGCCGAGGTAGACGCGGGGTATCGCAGAGACCGCAGCCCAAAACGCACCACCGAGTCCGCCGGCCACGACCACTGCCGGGATCATGACGGCGGCGGGGGACCCTTCGCCGAGCCAGATCGCGATGCCTGCAGAGAAGATCGCTCCCATGAGGAACTGGCCTTCCCCGCCGATGTTCCACACCTGCATCTTGAAAGCGATCGCCGCAGCGACCCCGGTGAGGATCAAGGGGGTCGCAGAGATCATGGTCTCAGCAACCCCCCGCTGGGATCCAAAGGATGCATCGAGCATCTTGGCGTATACCTCGAGCGGGTTCTCACCGGTCAGGAACAGGAAGACCCCGGCAACCATGAGTGCGGCGATGACGGATAGGACGGGAACCAGGAGCTTGAGCCTGGTCGAAGCGAGCCCACGGGGCTCGACGATGATGCGACGGGTAGTCACGCCGACTCCTGTGTGCGTTGACCCGCCATCAACAGCCCGAGACGCTCCGATGTGGCGTCCTCGGTCGGCATCTCTCCAACGATCTCCCCCTCGTAGATGACGAGCATCCGGTCTGCAAGAGCCATGAGCTCGTCGAGGTCCTCTGAGATGAGGAGAACAGCGGCGCCTCTTGCGCCTTCGGCGAGGATCTGGTTACGAACTGCTTCCGTGGCGCCAACATCGAGCCCGCGGGTTGGGGAACGAAGGATGAGGACCTTGGGTTCGAGCTCAACCTCCCTGGCGAGCAACGCCTTCTGGAGGTTCCCTCCCGACAACAGGCGGATGGGGAGACCCGGACGTACCCCACGAATGTCGTACTGTTCGATCTGGCGGGCCCCTTCGTCCCGGAACGCAGACGCAACGAGCGTCCTGCCCCGCGAGTACGGAGGCCTGCGGAACGCCTTCAGAGCGAGGTTCTCTTCGGTTGTCAGCCCAGGTGCGAGCCCCATGCCAAGCCTGCTCTGTGGCACATACGCGAGCCCTTTGTCGATCCGTTCGAGCACGGTGTTGCCCGTCACATCCTCACCATCGATGTCGACCTTCCCACCCGTCAGACGGCGAAGGCCGACGAGACCCTGTGCGAGCTCGCGTTGACCGTTTCCCGAGACTCCGGCGATACCCACGATCTCGCCTGAGCGGACTTCGAGTGAGACACCGCGAACCGCTTCGAGTCCGCGGTCTGAGAGCACACGCACACCGGACACCCGGAACATCACCTCTCCCGGCTCTCCCGACGCCTCACGGGTCGGGAGTTCGAGATCGCGTCCGACCATCATGCGAGCGAGTTCCCTCGCATCGGCATCCTTCGTCGCAACTCCCCCAACGGTCTTGCCGTCTCTCAGGACCGTGACACGATCCGAAACCTGTTTGACCTCGTCGAGCTTGTGAGATACGAAGATGATGGATCGACCCTCACCGGCTAGTTGGCGCATCGTCTTGAACAGCGCCTGGCCCTCCTGTGGGGTCAGGACGGCCGTCGGCTCATCGAGGATCAGGATCGTGGCATCGCGGTACAGGAGCTTGAGTATCTCGACGCGTTGCTGTTCACCCACAGAGAGCTGCCAGATCCTCGCAGTAGGATCCACGGCGAGGTCGTAGCGTTCGCCAAGCTCCTCGGCGGCTCGGGCGAGTTCCTTCTGATCGAGACGCACTCCCTGGTTGTGGTGGCCGAGGGCGAGGTTCTCCGCAACCGTGAGGTTCGATACGAGCCGGAAATGCTGATAGACCATGCCAACGCCGGCGGCGAGCGCGTCCTTCGGGCTCTTGAACGTGACCGTATCGCCCTCGAAACGCATCTCGCCGGCATCCGGCCGGTAGAGCCCTGCCAGGATCGAGCACAACGTCGATTTGCCCGCACCGTTCTCGCCGAGAAGTGCGTGCACCTCGCCGCGTGCGAGTTCGAAGCTGACGTTGTCGTTCGCCTTGACGCCGTAGAACGCCTTGTCGACGTTCCGAAGCTCAACGGCCAGTGGTTCTCCGTTGCTCCTGCTCACCCACACCCCTCAGCCATCTCTGTGGCCTCTTGCCTTGCTCAGCTCGGCCTGTGGATGGGTGCACCTCCGGAGATGTCCGGGGTGCACCCCTGTCCACAGTCGACTCGTCGATCAGCCGGTCGGGCTGCCGATCACACCTTTGACGAAGAAGTCCATCGTGAAGATGTCACCAAGCGCTCTCTCGTTGCCGTCCTGATCCACGATCGGATCGGGGAACACCGAGAAGGTGCCTTCCTTGATCTCATCCTCACGCTCGAGGATCAGAGCCTGGAGGTCCGCATCGACGGATTCACCGAACGGTGCAAGGGCGACCATGCCATCTGCCATGTTGCCGTACACCGACTCGGCCTTCCACGTGCCGTCCATCACAGCCTTGGTCTGAGCCAGATAGAAGGGACCCCAGTCCCAGATGGCTGCGGTCAGCCATGCGGTGGGTGCGAACTCGGTCATGTCGGTGTTGTACCCGACCCACTTGGCGCCGGCTGCCTCTGCGGCCTGTCCCGGTGCGGCGGAGTCCTGGTGCATGGCAATGACGTCCGCCCCTGCATCGAGAAGCGACTCAGCGGCCGTGCCTTCCTTTGGTGGATCGAACCACGTCGACGTCCAGACGACCTGGACCTCGACGTCGGGGTTGACTTCCCGTGCACCGAGCGTGAACGCGTTGATACCGCGAAGCACCTCAGGAATCGGGAACGCCGCAACGTAGCCGATCAAGTTCGTCTCGGTCGCAGCGCCTGCAGCCATACCGGAGAGGTACCGTGCTTCTTCGGCTGCACCGAAGTAGTTGCCCATGTTCTCGGACGTCTTGAACCCGGTTGCGTGCATGAACGCGACGTCAGGGAAGTTCTCCGCTGCTGCCAGCATCGGATCCATGTACCCGAACGACGTGCCGAAGATCAGCTTGTTGCCTGCAGCTGCAAGGTCTTCGAACACACGCTGAGCATCCGACCCTTCGGGGATGCTCTCGAGCGTCGTGATCTCGACGGCATCGCCGAGTTGGGCCTTGACGTACTTGGCGCCCTGGTCATGTGCCCAGGACCAGCCCTTGTCCGCCACGGGGCCGACGTGGACGAACGCGATCTTCAGGACCTCGGCAGGTTCGGATGCCGCGGTGGTGGTTGTCGTCTCGGCGGGTTCGGACCCTTCCGAGTCTCCCCCGCTGCTACATGCTGCCGCTACCATCGCGATCACGACCATGAGGGTCGCGAACAGCCGCCATCTCTTGAATGCCATCATTTTCCTCTTTCATGTTTGTCGGCACACTCGCGGTGACCAAACGGGCGCCGCGATACGGTGCTGTTCTCCACTCTAGGGAGTCGGTCCAAATCCAGACAATCAGGTCTGCAACGGCCGTCCCTCCCCGAGATGATCTCCATCATCGACCGCGCACCTCACGAGCATCTATACCCACAACGTCCCGATAGTTCGCCGGATCCGTCGCTCCCTCGGTGACGATCACGAGCGCAACATCGTCGGGTCCCAGGTTCAGCGCATCGCGGAGGTCGGGATGCGAATCCACGACGGCGAGCAAGGTCGCAAAAGCAGACGCACCGGTCTCTCCTGAGACGATCCCCTCGCCAGCAAGGAGTCGCATCGCCTCTTCAGCCCAGTCGTCGCCGAACGCGACCGTTGCACTCAAACCTGCGACGATCATCGGCATCGCGAGATGAGACGCGGTCCCGCAGCTGAGACCGGCCATGATCGTCTCGTGAGGGCCGGGGACCGTGACGACCTCACCCGCCTCGAGTGCCGCCATGATGCAGGCAGCCTCTGTGGGCTCGCCACCAACGACAACGGGACGCGGAGTGCGGTGGGCGAAGTGCCCGATGATCGCTGCACCGAGCGCACCAACACCCATTGGGGCGGCGATCACCGTTGGCTCGGGAAGTCCTAGCCGTGTCGTCTGGTCTTGGACCTCGAGCATCATCGTCGAGTATCCGTCGATGACCCACTGCGGCACTGCCTCGTACCCGGGCCAGGACGTGTCCGATACCACGAGCGTCGATGCGTCCGCTGCCTTTGCAGCCTCGGCAACGGCGTCGTCATAGGTTCCATCGACGACCGTGACGGTCGCGCCTTCCGATTCGATCGCTTCGATGCGTGGAGCCACCGTCCCGCCCGGTACCCAGATGCGGGCTCCGAGACCGAGCAATCGCGCGATACGAGCGACGGCCCGCCCATGGTTTCCATCCGTTGCGGTAGCAAGGGTGAGCGGAAGATGCGGTTCGATCCTCTGAGCGAACTCCTCGAGCGTCTCCCAACCCTGGTCGTCGACACCCGTGTGCTCGACGATCGAGCGGTACGAAGCCCATGAGGCTCCGAGCATCTTGAACGCCGGGAGCCCGATCCGCTCCGACTCGTCCTTCACGAGCACCGTGCCGACACCCAGACGCTCGGCAAGGCCCGGGACGCTGATGAGGGGAGTCGTGCGGTACCCGGGAAGCCGTTCGTGGAACGCCAGGACGTCGCGCGAATCGGAGGTTGCCGGGGCAACCTCCGATATCGCGTTCAAGAGGACCTTCGGCTCCGAAGCCGGATGGACCCTTCTGGGTTCCAGACTGGTGGCCGTCACTGCACGATCCGTGTACCGGTCTCACCTGCAACGGCTCGTTCCAGGTTCTCCGGATTCGTGATGAGCGCTTCCTTGCCTCCGGCCTCGAGGAACTGAACGACGGCGCGCATCTTCGGCGCCATCGACCCCTCGGCGAAGTGCCCACCTTCGTCGAGGTACTGCTTGACCTCCTCGAGTGTGAACTGGTCGACCCACCGTTGTTCGGGAGTGCCGAAGTTGAGAGCGACCTTCTCCACTGCCGTCGAGATCAGCAACATATCGGCGTCGACCTGGCTCGCCAGCAAGGCAGACGCGAGATCCTTGTCGATCACCGCAGCGATACCTTCGAGGTCGCCTGCTTCGTTGGTGATGACGGGGATGCCACCACCGCCGACGGCGATGGTGACGACACCGGCATCGAGCAGGCTCTTGATGACGGCGAGCTCGACGATCCGCTTGGGCTGAGGCGACGCAACGACGCGGCGCCAACCACGACCTGCATCCTCTTTGATGTCCCAGCCTTCCTCGTCCTGTCTGCGTTTGGCCTCATCCTCATCCATGAAGGACCCGATGGGCTTGGACGGACTCTGGAACGCAGGGTCGTTCCGGTCGACCTCGACCTGTGTCACCAGGGTCACGACGTTCTTGTCGATCCCGCGCTGACGGAAGTCGTTGATCAGGTTCTGCTGGAGCATGTACCCGATCGCACCCTGGGTGTCCGCACCGCAGTAGTCGAGCGGGATCTCGTGCAGTTCGTTGCTTGCAAGCTCGGAACGGCGCAGGATGAAACCAACCTGCGGACCGTTGCCGTGCGAGATCGCAACGTCCCAGCCCGCCTCGATCAACCCGGCGATGTGTTCATCGGTTGCTGCGGCGGCAGCGTACTGATCCTGGACGGACTCGTGGTCCTTGTCCGGGATCAGCGAGTTGCCGCCGATCGCGATGACGAGCTTGGGCATTACTCCCAGGCCCCGAGGACGGACGACAGGAGCGCCATGCGCATGACGACACCGTTGTAGGCCTCTTGCCAGTACCGGGCGTGCTTGAGATCGTCGACCTCGGGAAGCAGTTCGTCCATGCGGGGAAGCGAGTGCAGGATGATCGAGTCACCCTTGGCCCTCTTCATGACCTCTTGCGTGATCTTGTAGTTGTCCGGCGTGATCCCGTAGTCATCAGGCCTCTCGTGAACGGGAATCGTGTAGTCCGGCTGGATGACGGGCTCCATGTAGATGACGTCGGCTTCTGCGATGACCTCGTCGATGTGCTCGACCGTCCGATAGTTCGTGCCCTTCTCGTCGAGTTCTGCGAGGAACTCGGGAAGTGGCGCCATCTCTTCTGGTGACAGGATGACCATCTCGGCATCGAACTGTGACAATGCGTAACCGATGGAGTGCATCGTGCGCATACGGTGGTCACCGATCGCAACGAACGTCAGGCCGTCGAGGGTCCCCTTCTCCTTGAGAACGGTGTAGAGGTCGGTGAGGACCTGGGTGGGGTGCTCGCCCCATCCGTCACCGGCGTTGATGACCGGGATCGATGCCCACTTGGCTGCCTCGTGCGGGGCACCCTGCTCGAAGTGACGCATGACGAGAACGTCGCCGTAGTACTCGAGCATGTGGACGGTGTCCTTGATGGACTCCTGATAGAAGTCCCCTGCCCTGGTCATCTTGGCGTCGGAGAACCCGGTGACGTGCCCGCCGAGGCGATGCATCGCGGCTTCGTGTGCAAGGCGCGTCCTGGTCGATGGCTGAT
Source organism: uncultured Acidimicrobiaceae bacterium (assembly GCA_964387145.1). GTDB lineage: Bacteria > Actinomycetota > Acidimicrobiia > Spongiisociales > UBA5794 > JAMBLL01. The sequence continues at coordinate 38,281 of CAYLVM010000007.1, read as the reverse complement.
AGAAGGCCGTCACCAATGTCTTGTGTGCGAGGAGATCAGTGTTCCTGCGTTCCCGTGCGATCGGCTCGAGCCGGTCGGCGATCTCGAAGAGGTGGAAGAACTCGTTCCGCTCGAACTCTTTGAGCGAAAGGATGTCGCGTCCTGCGAAGCTGCGCATGTCTGTCCTCCTGTAGATTGGTTGGAGACATTGGTCATACTATAGTACAACATGATGACCCAACGTAAGTGAGCTCGTCACGATGATCACGCGCAGCCCGTCGCTCACCGGCCAGGTGAAGGCACACATCAAGGAGCGCATAGCCAGCGGGAGCTTCGAGGGTGGACGTATCCCCCCCGAAGCCGAGCTCGCGACCGATCTCGGTGTCAGCCGAACGACGATCCGCGACGCGTTGAGCCGGCTCGAGAACGAAGGGACGATCTACCGCAGACAGGGGTCTGGCACGTTCGTCAACGAGGCGGGCCTGCAGATCCGTTCACGTCTCGAGGAGATCTGGTCGTACGAACAGGTCCTCGAAGATCACGGCTACGTGCCATCGGTGCGTGTGCTTTCGACAACAGAGACCGCTGCCGACACGGCGACGGTCATTGCGCTGCACCTCGACGACGGCGAGAAGGTCCTCGTCATCGAGAAGGTCTTCATGGAGAACGATGAGCCGGTGATCCTGACGATCAACCGCATCCCGAGCAGCCTCATCGGCAGCGACGACTACGCTAACGGCGAGGTCACTCCGGTCTACGACTTTCTCGAGCGTCACTGCGACCGGTCCCTCAGCTACTACCTCTCCGAGATTCTTCCGGTCGCTCTCGACGCTGCAACTGCAGCCAAGCTCGGGGTTGATACCGGAACGCTTGCCATCTCGTTCGACGAGATCGGCTTCGACAAGAACAACGAGCCCATCGTGAGAGCGACCTCCTTTTTCCGGGACGACCTCTTGCGGTTCCGGCTCATCCGTAGAAAGAGCGGCACATGAACGTGTGTGACCGCAGCCGAAACCAACAGAGGAGTAGCTGATGCAAACACATCTGCACGGTCGCGACATGATCACGACCCAGGAATGGACGAAGGACGAACTCGACACGGTGATCGACATCGCGCTCGACCTCAAGCGCCGACGCGCTCTGGGTGAGCCCCACCCCCTGTTGCGCGACAAGGTCCTTGCGATGCTGTTCTTCTTCTCGAGCACGCGAACGCGGGCGAGCTTCGAAGCCGGCATGGCGCAGCTCGGTGGTCACGCGATGTTCCTCGACTCGACCGCCACACAGATCGGTCACGGCGACACCTGGAAGGAGATCGGCGAGATCCTCGGTCGGTACAACGATGGCATCGCCATCCGTCAGGTCGACTGGGAGATCGGGAACGACTACATCCGCGCAGTTGCAGAGGCGAGCCGCACACCCGTCCTCAACATGCAGTGTGACTGGTACCACCCGTTCCAGGCCCTTGCAGACCTGCTCACCGTCATCGAGCAGAAGGGTGATCCCCGCAAGCTCACGATCAACGTGTCCTATGCCTACGCAGCGAGCTACCAGAAGCCCGTCTCCGTGGCCCAGAGCGAGATCCTGTTGATGACGCGATATGGAGCGAACGTGCGCCTCACCCGCCCGCCGGAGTTCAAGCTCCAGCCAGAGGTCATCGCACAGGCTGAGGAGAATGCAAAGAAGGCCCACGGCTCGTTCGAGATCATCGAGGACTTCGAAGAGGGCATGGCTGGCGCCGATGTCGTGTACGCAAAGTCCTGGGGATCGATGCTGACCACGTCCGATCATGATGAGTCCGCGAAGATCTCGGAGAAGTACACGGACTGGATCGTCGACCCCCGCCGTATGGAGATGGCCGACGAGGACGCCATCTACATGCATCCACTTCCCGCGGATCGCAACATCGAGGTTGCGGACGAGGTCATCGATGGTCGCTGGAGCGTTGTGTTCGATCAGGCCGAGAACCGTCTGCACACACAGAAAGCGGTGATGGCGCTCACCATGTAGCGACTGAATCGCACTCACGATGTAGCCTTCGGGTCGGATCGGATCGATCCTGCACCTACGAAAGGACGTACGAGGTGCCGCAGCAATCACTGGCCGCGTTCATGGACCACGTTGTTGGGAAATCTGCCGCTCAGTACGAGTTCCATCAGGCTGTTCACGAGGTGATGGAGTCCGTATGGCCGTTCCTCGATCAGCATCCGGAGTACCTGGACGCCCGTATCCCCCACCGCATGGTGGAGGCCGAGCGGATCATCATCTTCCGTGTTGCCTGGGTCGATGACGCTGAGACAGTCCAGGTGAATCGTGGCTTTCGCGTCGAGATGAGCAGCGCCATCGGCCCTTACAAGGGTGGGCTCCGGTTCCATCCGACGGTTGACCTCGGCATCCTCAAGTTCCTCGCCTTCGAGCAGGTGTTCAAGAACGCACTCACGACCCTGCCCATGGGTGGGGGCAAAGGTGGATCCGACTTCGATCCGAAGGGCAGGACCGACAGTGAGATCATGCGGTTCTCACAGGCGTTCATGAGCGAGTTGTACCGCCATATCGGCCCGCACACCGATGTCCCTGCCGGGGACATCGGTGTCGGTGCCCGCGAGATCGGATACCTGTTCGGCCAGTACAAGAAACTCGCTAACGAGTTCACGGGGATTCTCACCGGTAAGGGCATCGATTGGGGCGGCAGCCTCATCCGTCCGGAGTCGACCGGGTACGGTGTCGTGTACTTCACCGAGGAGATGTTCCGAGCCAAGGGTGACAGCATCCATGGCAAGACAGTGCTCGTCTCCGGCTCGGGGAACGTTGCGCAGTACGCCGTCGAGAACGCGAACCGACTCGGGGCGAAGGTCGTGACGCTCTCGGACTCGAACGGGTACATCTACGACCCCGACGGTATCGATGCCGAGAAACTCGACTGGGTCATGGATCTCAAGAACGTGCGGCGCGGCAGGATCAGCGAGTATGGGGAGCGCTTCGGCGTCGAGTATCACCCCGACCAGCGTCCCTGGGCGGTCGAGGGTGCCGACGTCGCGTTGCCGTGCGCAACACAGAACGAGATCAACGTCGACAACGCCAAGCGACTCGTCGCGAACGGTATCCGTGTGGTCGCCGAGGGAGCGAACATGCCGACCGAGCCTGATGCCGTTCGACTGCTGATGGACAGTGGTGTGCTGTTCGGACCCGGAAAGGCGGCCAACGCAGGTGGCGTCGCGACAAGCGGACTCGAGATGGCACAGAACGCTGGGTTCACATCGTGGACCCGTGAAGAGGTCGACGCAAAGCTCCTCGGCATCATGACCGCCATCCATCGGACCTGCAGGGAGACCGCCGAGGAGTACGACACACCAGATAACTACGTCGTTGGAGCGAACGTTGCGGGGTTCCGCAAGATCGCCATTGCCATGCTCGACCAGGGTGTCGTCTGAGGAGGATCAGCCATGAGAAAGAACATCGGCTACTTCGAGGGCACCGACTCGGCGCTGCTCACCGATCTGGTCTGCAACGGCTACGACACGGTCCCGATCTCCAACGGGTTCGACAACCACGGGATGCACGTGCGGATCATCAACAACGAGAACCGTATCGACGTGCTCGTGGGATATGTGCACAAGATCTACGCTTCCGACGACGACGTCCAGTCCGGTGGTGTGGTCACGTACCAGGACGTGTTCCATGTGTGCCGGACGTTCGACATCCCGCTCGTACTCGCCGTCCATCGGGAGCTACACGACAAGGCGAGGAAGCTGTTCACGGAGATCCCCGATGTCGTCGAGTTCGTCGATCCGCAGGACATTCTGTCGAGGGTAAGAGACATCCTGAACGGAGATTGACGCACATCGCGCGACCGCTGGAGGCGCCGATCGGCGTAAGTAGAGTGACGCAACGGGTCGAGGAGGAACGACAACACATGATCACGCAGTATCACCGGCCATCCACCGTAGATGAGGCGATCGAGTTGCTTCAGGAGCCGGGGACGACTCCCCTCGGTGGCGGAACCGTCGTCGCAGCGGCATCGGGCCGCACCTCCACGACGGTCGTCGATCTTCAGGCGCTCGACATCGCCGGGATCGCACAGGACGGTGCCACCGTGCACATCGGAGCGATGGCACGCCTCCAGGACCTCGTCGACTCGTCGGCGGTTCCCCCGGTCATTCGTGAGCTCGCCCATCGTGAGGCGCCCAATACGATCCGCAACGCCGCCACCATCGGCGGCACGATCGGGGCTGTCGACCCCGAGAGCGAGCTCCTCACCGGGTTGCTTGCCTTCGGAGCCAGCGTGACCGTGGCCGACAAGACAGGCTCGGTGGAGCATCCCCTCAACAATCTCCTCGGCGATCCCGGCCTTCTCGACGGTGCCATCATCACCAGGGTGTCGCTGCCGACCGGCGGTATCGCTGCCGCCGACCGTACGGCGAGGACGCCGCGGGACCAACCGATCATCGCTGCCGTCGCTCATCGTGACGACAACGGCACCACGGTCATCGCTGTGTCCGGGGTTGCCGACCGTCCCATAGTCGTCGACACCGACGCACTCAAAGACCTCGACCCTCCAGCCGACTTCCGGGGATCCAGCGAGTATCGCAGGCACCTGACATCGGTCCTCACTCGGCGGGTCGCCGACGCTGTCGAAGGGGGCGTATCGACATGAATGTCTCCCTCACCATCAACGGAACAGAGCGTGTTCTAGCGTGTGCCCCGCACGAGTCACTGCGCACGGTGCTGCGACGTGCCGGATACCACAGTGTTCGCTTCGGCTCTTCTACCGGCGAGACGGGTGCGGCGGCGGTCCTCGTCGATGGACGTCTCATCTCTGCCGACGTCATGCTCGCCGCGCAGGCCGATAACCACACGATCGAGACGGTCGAAGGCATGAGCGTCCCAGGACAGATCCATCCGATCCAGCAGGCCTTCATCGACACCGGTGCCATTCAGTCCGGATACTCGACGCCCGCCACCATCCTCGCCGCGAGGGAACTGATCGAACGCAACCCGGACCCCACCGAGGACGACGTCCGCGACGCCCTTTCAGGGATCCTGGACCGAGAGACCGGGTACCTGCGCCCCGTCCATGCAGTGCTCCGGGTAGCGGCGATCCTGGCAGGGGACGAACCCGACAACATCGATGTGGTACATCTCGACGAACTTCTCGACTCTGATGAAGCCCACAGCGATCGCGCCAACCTCACCCCGATCTCACCCCGGGTCGTGCTCAGCGACGACGTCCCCCGCACCCGGGTGGTCGGGCAGCCCGAGGCAAAGGTCGATGCGGTCAAGCTCGTCAAAGGCAACCCGGCGTTCACCGACGACGTGGACCTGACCGGGACACTGATCGCCAAGGTGCTCTACAGCCCGCACGCGCACGCCAGGATCGTCTCCATCGACGACTCGAGGGCCAAGGCGCTCCCGGGCGTCCACGCGGTGCTCCATCACGGCAACGTTGCACGGGTCCGCTACGCGTCGGGTGGTCAGAGCTATCCGAACCCGCTCCCCTACGACCAGGTCAGCTTCGATGACAAGGTCCGTTTCGTCGGCGACCGCATCGCCGCGGTAGCAGCAGACAGCGAAGAGACCGCGCAAGCGGCCCTCGACCTCATCGACGTCACCTACGAAGTGCTCCCTGCAGTGTTCGACGAGATCGAGGCGATCGGAGAGGGTGCACCCGTCATCCACGACGAAGCCGAGATGGACGGTGCCCACGACCCGCAGCGCAACATCGTGCATCATCTGAAGGCCGAGACGGGCGACATCGATGGCGGCTACGCCGCAGCGGACCGGGTGTTCGAGCAGACCTTCCGGGTGCACCAGGTCCAGCAGGCACCCATCGAGCCACACATCGCCATCGCTGCGTGGGACAGCGACGAGCGGCTCGTCATCACGTCATCCACCCAGGTGCCGTTCCACGTGCGCCGCATGGTCGCGCCGCTCCTCGGCATCCCGGTGAAGCAGATCCGGATCATCAAGCCGCGTATCGGCGGTGGGTTCGGGGTGAAGCAAGAGATGCTGATCGAGGACATCGTCGGGCATCTCACGATCGCCACCGGCCGCCCGGTCCGCCTCGAACTCACCCGCGAGGAGGAGTTCGTTTCGAGCCGTACCCGGCACCCCCAGACGATCACCTTCAAGAGCGGCATCGATGCCGACGGAAAGCTCACGGCTCAAGAGATGACGATCGTCGCCAACACCGGTGCCTACGGGACGCATGGTCTCACGGTGCAGATGGTCAGCGGACTGCGTGGCCTCAGCTCGTACAACTCGCCGGTGAAGAAGTTCGACTGCAGGGTCGCCTACACGAACCTTCCGGTTCCCGGCGCCTACCGCGGTTACGGGGCGCCCCAGGCTCTCTTCGCCCTCGAGGCACACATGGAAGACATCGCGGATGCCATCGGGATGGACGGAATCGAGTTCCGACGCCTCAACTGGACGAAGGTCGGCGACCCACTCGACATCGCGCAACAACTCGGCGAGGGCGACCAGGACGACGCCGTCATGCCGCTCGTGACGTCGAGTGGACTCGAAGAGGCCGTCCTCCAGGGCATGCGAGCCATCGATTGGGACCGTCGCAACGACACCGAGTGGAAGCAACCACCCGACCGTCCGAACATCCGGCGTGGCATCGGGTTCGCCATGGCGATGCACGGAACCGCTATCCCCGGCCTCGACATGGGTGGAGCGAGTCTCAAGATCAACGACGACGGTTCGTTCAACCTGCTGGTCGGCGCCACAGACCTCGGGACGGGCTCCGACACGGTGCTTGCACAGATCGCGGCCGAGGTGCTCGGTGTCGCCACGGACGATGTCATCACCTACTCGTCGGACACCGACATGACCCCCTTCGACACCGGGGCGTACGCCTCCAGCACGACGTACATCTCGGGGATGGCGGTCAAACGCGCTGCCGAGCAGGTTCGTGACCAGATCATCGAACGTGCGGCCATCACCCTCGGCATCGACGAGACAGGCATCGAGCTCCACGACAACGCGGCTTGGGCTCCCGATGGCGACTCCGTGTCGCTCGAGACGATCGCCCTCTCGACGCTGCATCAGGAGGGCCAGCACCAGATCATGGCGTCGGCCTCGTACGTCTCCCCCGAGTCCCCTCCCCCGTATGCGGCTCAGTTCGCCGAGATCGAGGTCGATGTCGACACCGGGCAGGTGACGGTGAACAAGCTAGTGATGGCCGTCGACTGCGGCGTGCCGATCAACCCGGTCACAGCATCGGGCCAGGTCGAGGGAGGCATGGTCCAGGCGTTGGGGTACGGCCACTGTGAGGAGATGGCGTACGACGAGAATGGGCGCATGGTGAACCCGACGTTCGGTCCGTACAAGATCTACCGGGCCGATGAGATGCCAGAGCTCGAGGCAATCCTCGTCCAGACGATGGAGGCCAGCGGTCCGTTCGGTGCCAAGGCGATCGCCGAGATCCCCAAGGACGGTGTGGCTCCGGCGATGCGCAACGCGATCGTGGATGCAACGGGTGTCCGGATCAATGAGATCCCGTTCACACCCGAACGCGTCTGGCGAGCACTGAACGACACGTGAGCGCCGTCGGACCCCATCAGATCCTCGCCGAGCTTGCCGCCGCCGTCAGCGCCGCTCGACCTGTCGTCGCAGCGACCGTCGTGTCGACCGAGCGCTCCGTGCCACGCCATGCCGGAACGAAGATGCTGGTCTACCCCGACGGGACGATCACCGGGACGATCGGAGGGGGAAGCGTCGAGGCGACCGTTCGCCGTGACGCCCTCGCCACACTCGACGACGGGCGACCACAGATACACCTCTACCGACTCGAGGACCCCACAGCGGGAGACCCTGGCATCTGTGGCGGTACGATGACCGTCTACCTGGAGCCCTATATGCCTGCGAAGACTCTCATGGTCATCGGATGTGGCCACGTCGGGAACGCCGTCGTCGATCTCGCCCACTGGCTCGGCTATCGAACCGTGGCCGTCGACGATCGCGCTGAACTTCTCACTGAGGAGGCACTGCCCAACGCCGACGTACGGTTCGCAGGCTCCGTTGCCGACGCGATGACAGAGCACCCGGTCACCGAGAACACGGCCGTCGTGATCGTGACCCGTAGCTACGGCCTCGATGCCGAGATCCTCCCGATCCTGATCGATACCCCGGCTCGCTACATCGGTGTCATGGGGAGCAAGCGGCGCTGGGAGGCCACTCGTGAGGCACTCGCCGGTTCCGGTGTGACCAACGATGCCCTCGAACGGGTCCACGCGCCGATCGGGATCGAGATCGGAGCTGAGACGGTCGAGGAGATCGCTGTGTCGATCCTCTCGGAAGTCATCAGTTCGGTCGGCACCGATCACGAGTGACAGACTTCTCCGACCACGTCGTGGTCTTCCGCGGTGGTGGGGACATCGGAACGGGAGCGATCTGGCGGCTGCGCCGTGTCGGGTTCCCTGTCGTGGTCCTCGAACTCGAGCATCCGCTCACGATCCGTCGAACCGTCGCCTTTTCCAGCGCCGTGACGGAGGGAGCCGTCACCATCGAGGGGGTCGACGGTGTGCGGGTCACGACTCCCAGCGATGCCCTCGACGCGGCGTCCCGGGGTGTTGTTCCGGTCCTCATTTCGCCCGGGATCCCCGACATGGAGCGGTCGGTCGTCGTCGATGCCAGGCTCGCCAAACGAAACATCGATACGGCGCTCGACGATGCCCCGTTCGTCGTCGCTCTCGGTCCGGGCTTCACGGCGGGCGTCGACTGCCATGCCATCGTCGAGACGATGCGAGGTCATGACCTGGGTCGGGTGATCTGGGACGGACCGGCTACACCGAACACCGGTGTCCCGGGTGTGATCGGGGGTGCCTCAGCCGAACGGGTCCTGCACGCCGAAATATCGGGAGACCTCTCGTGGGCCGTCTCGTTCGGCGACCTCGTCGAGACGGGACAGGAGATCGGCCAGATCGACCACGCACCCATCCACTCCAAGATTGCCGGTACCGTGCGCGGGCTGCTCCTTCCCGGACCCGTCACCGAGGGCCTCAAGATCGCCGACGTCGACCCCCGCTTCGACCCCGAGGCAGTCGGGCGGATCTCGGACAAGTCGCTCTCTGTTGCTGGGGGCGTCCTCGAGGCCATCCTCGTGTGGCTCGCCAGACCAGCATCGTGACCGCACACCTGGCAGCGCAACTCGGCCTCGACCGACACGAACTGGTCGCGATCGTAGGTGCCGGTGGCAAGACGACGATCCTGCACACCCTCGGACGGGAGCTCGCAGCCGGGCACCTCAAGGTCATCCTCACGACGACAACACGGATGGCCCCGGATCAGATCTCAGAGTCCGTGTGCTGGTCGGATAATCCCATCGAGGTGGAAGAAGCCCTCACCGTCGACGCTCCCCTCTTCGTCCTGTCGGATCACGACTCCGACAAGGTGGTCGGACTCGAACCTGCTGCCGTCGATGGCCTCTTCACATCGACCTCCGTCGACCACATCATCGTCGAGGCCGACGGAGCACGCACGATGTCGATCAAGGCTCCCGCGGCTCATGAACCCGTCATCCCGGCTGCGTCGACGATGGTCATCGTGGTGATGGGCGCCGACGCCCTCGGTCAACGCCTGGGCACGGTCGCGCACCGTGTCGAGCGGATCACCGCCTTGACCGGCCTCACCGGAGCCGACCGGCTCACGCCCGAGGGCGCTGCCTCGATCCTCCTCCATCCGATGGGCGGGTTGAAGTCCGTCCCAGACACCGCACGAGTCGTGATGGCGATCACAAAGGTATCCCCGGCCCTTGCCCCGGAAGTGGCCGAACTCGTGGCGATCCTCTCCGGAGACCCTCGCGTCGGACGGTGTATCGAACTCGCGCAGCGTGGTGGCCAGACCTTCGCGTAGGTGTAGCCGGTTGGGCTCTCACCCTCCTAACTCGCAAGCTCGCTCGTCCCTGGGTCTCTGCCGAACCGCGCTCGCAGGCTCGCGGTCCCCCCTCGCTCACTGCGTTCGCTCGTCCCCCCTGAAGGGGGGACAGAACAGAGAGGGGATCTCGACCAACGGTCGCGGTGGCGAGGGATACAATGAACCTACCAGGCGATCGGAGAACCCTGTGGCCGCAAGGGCGGCATATGTATTGGCTGCACTCGCACTCGTGGTCACCGCCTGCTCCTCTGCGAGCAACCGCCCTGCCGAGTTCGAGAACATGTCGGCCGATGAGGTCGGCTGCACCGTCAACTACGGTGACTCCGATCTGTACGTTGTCGGTCCGCTCGGCCCGAGTGACTCGGATGAGATCACGCCGAACGACTACACCTCGATACGAATCGGTCGGACTGCATCCGACATCGTGGTCGTCGCGACGGTTCCCGGTGGCGGCGGGAACGCAGCGACGCCCCTCAACAACATGCCGGCCGATGGCATCGTCGCGCGAAGAGGCTTCTCCAACGGAGGCGACCCCGGATACGTGGTCAGGTGCTGGCGAGGGGATGGATGAGCGCGCTCGTCTCGACGCTCTCGCATCGCCTGCCCAACCGCCTTTCGGGATTGCCGTGCCGTTGACCGAAGATATCGCCTTTGATAGGGTGCGAGCATGTTGACCCGGAGGTTCAATCGGCTGTTCTCCCAGCTGGTGGCTGCGTTCAAGCGGTATCAGGACGTACCACGGTCCCCACAGAATGTCATCGCGGTTGCTTCGGCACGACGTGATCTCGATCTCGCCCGAAGCGCCATCGCTCTGGAGCGTCACACCGTCATGTCTGGTGACGGCCACCGAGATCTAGCACGCCGAACCGCAGTGTCTCAAGATGATCTCGCTCGCCTCCGGGTTTTTGGAACAGGCTTCGTCGGAGGCTAGAGGTGCCCAACAGTCTCGCTTCTGAAGCATCAGAGGGCGGTCGCCGGTAAGGCTACTGTGACCGAGATGACCCCCGAGATTCGCCTGATCGACCCCGATGATGTTGCCGAGTGCGTTCGTTTCGGGCTGGAGTCCTTCCGTCCCGGCTTCGTGAGCTTCAGGGAACAGTGTGGCGAAGAGCTCTTCAACGCTCTCCGACCGGACTGGGAGCAAGCGCACTCCCGATACATCGAAGAAGCATGCATGGACCAAGACAAGGAGACGTGGGTGGCGTCGATCGATGGAGCAGCGATCGGCTTCGTCACCCTGGTTGCGAACACCGACACCACCTTGGGTGAGATCGAACTCCTGGCGGTCGATCCCGATCACCAGGGCCGGGGTGTGGGAACGGCACTCAACGACGTCGCCGTCAACCGGCTTCGTGAACTTGGAATGCAGTTCGCGATCGTCTCCACAGGATCCGGTCCGGGTCATACTCCGGCTCGTCGTTCATACGACAAGGCGGGATTCACGCCGATGGCGATTCAGTCCCAGATCCTCGTGCGACGTCTGTAGCCGACCAGCGTTCTCAGATCATCCCGACATGCACGAATTCGTCCATGGACCGCGGCACTCCTGCTGAGTATCGTTGGTGACAGGACATTGCTCTCCATAGCCATCCGATGACTCGAGATGAGACCAAGAGGTGAAGCATGATTCGTAAGGGAGACCGCGTCGAGCGGCTCACGAAGAAAGTCGGGCAAGTCGCTCCAACCGGCAAGGTCATAGAAGTACGCGATAGCCACTACGTAGAGGTCCAGTGGGACGATGGCCACACGAGTACCGTCTCGAAGGACGGACTCACACTCTTGACGGAGGCCAACCGCCCGCACAAGAGCACCTGACCCGAAGCGGTCGTGTCGGAGTGTGAGAACCTGTCCGTTATAGTTAACCGAACGGTTAACCATGACGAACACAACGACACACACTCCCCGGGGCCTCAATGCGGTCTTCGACGCCCTCGCCAACGAGCACCGGCGGGAGATCGTCTACATCCTCGGTCTCCAGCCGTGCTCGATCAGCCAGCTCGCCGAGATGCGAGGACTCTCCTTCCCTGCAATCCACAAGCACGTCAAGGTGCTCGAGAGCGCGGGCATGGTGACCCGCAAGAAGATGGGCCGTACCAATTTCCTGACACTCAACAGGGAATCCCTCAGCAGCCTCCAGGACTGGCTGATGCAGTTCCACACCTACTGGGGAAGCGACAAGGAGACGCTCGAGAACTACGCCCGATACCTGGGCGCCCAACAACCAGGGAAGAGAGAGAAGCGATGAACAAGTACGTATTTCTGCACAAGGGTTTCGTGACACCAACCAAGGAGATCGGGGAAGCCTGGGGCGCCTGGTTCGCATCGATCGCCGAGCACATCGTCGACGCCGGCAACCCGTTCGGTGCTGCGCGAGAGATAACGAAGGATGGGACCACGGATCTGCCCCTCGATCTCGACGCCTTCACCGGCTATACGATCATCAACGCAGGAGACTTCGACGAGGCCACGGCGATCGCAGCTACCTGCCCCTTCATCGCCGGCATCCGTGTGTACGAAGCGATGGCGATGTAGAGCGAACTTCTCGACAACGTGGAAGGGGCACCCATCTCCGGGTGCCCCTTCCACTTTGTCCGCTGATACAACAGCGTCTATGGCGCGCCTTCGACGGCGATGACCTTCGAGTTCGGCACGAACCGCTGACGCACCGCAGCCCACTCCTGATACTCGGGGGTGCGGTACCACGTCATGAGTGCATCCATCGATGGGAACTCGATGATCACCATGCGGTCCGGTTTCCAGTCCCCTTCGAGAACCGTCATCTCACCACCACGAACCTTGTAGATACCCCCGTGAGCGGTCGCCGTACGGACCGCTGCCTCGAGGTACCCACTCTCGCGGTACCCATCCATGTCATCGGGAAGAACGTCTGCCATCAAGTAAGCCGCCATGTTTCGAGCCCCTCATCTGATCGATCGACCGTCGACTCCCGATGCTACCTGCCCAGCATCACCCACGAACCCGTGTCGTTAGTATGCGCACCATGCGAGGAGACACGATCGCCCGGACAGGCATGGCCGTGATCTTCGGGGGTATCGCACTCGTCCTGACGGTCAACGCCGACTGCTCCGGCCTCCCCGATCAGTCGTGTACAAGCATCCTTGGAACGACGATGCCCCAGGTCAACCGACTCCACTCGGTCCTGTGGATCGCTGCTGCCGCCGCGTTCGGCTGGTTCGCCTTCTCGACCACCAACCGCGTCAAGATCCTCCTCGCGACACTGTTCGGTGGTTTCGTCGGGTTCTGGGTCGCCGTTGGTGCCACGGTTCTCTACTCCTTGCGAAACACCGTCGACCCTGACCCTGCGATCGCCAGCAGCAACGAAGGGTTCCTCTACATCGTCGCCTTCTTCGCGTTGGTCGGAACGATCGCCGGCCTCGGCGTCGCCTTCGCGTTGGCCCGGCGTCGATGGGCACGCAGGCCCACCGACCCGGGGACTGCCGAGACCGGGGACCCCGGCATCACCTGATAGGATTCCGGCATGGATATCGGTCGTGTCGGACTCTGGACGTTTCTCCTCGACGAGCACCCGACGTCGCGGGTTCGGGACCTGGTCCAGGAGATCGAGGACATGGGGTGGCCGACGCTGTGGCGACCCGAGTCCACCGGCCGTGACGTCCTCGTCGCTGCGAGCGTCATGCTCGACGCCACGACCAACCTCATCGTCGCGTCGGGTATCGCCCAGATCTACGCCCGGCACCCCGTGACCACCGCAGCGGCACAGAAGACCCTCGCCGAGGCCCACGACGGCCGTTTCCTCCTCGGCCTCGGAGTCGCGCACGCCGCCTCAGTGGAAGGCGTCCGCAAGCTCGAGTACCGCACGCCGTACTCAGACATGGTGGCGTACCTCGAAGCCATGGCGAACGCCCCGTACGGTGCGCCGGAGCCCGCAACGAAGCCGATGACCGTCCTCGCCGCCCTCGGGCCGAAGATGCTGAAACTCGCTGCCGAAGCTGCCGACGGCGCTCACCCGTACTTCACGCCCCCCAGCCACACCGCGACGGCCCGCGAGATCCTCGGGGACGGACCGCTCCTCGCCCCCGAGCAGATGGTCGTCATCGACACGGATCTCGAGCGGGCGAGGGAGACGGCGAGAGCGACCATGGCCCGCTACCTCCGCCTCCCGAACTACACCAACAACCTGCTGCGCTGTGGGTTCACCCAGGATGACATCACCAGCATCTCGGACCGCCTCGTCGACGGCATCGTTGCCTGCGGAGACATCGACGTCACGGTCGACCGTGTGCAACAACACCTCGACGCCGGTGCCGACCACGTCTGTATCCAGGTCCTCGCCCCCAACAACGACCTCGACACGACCGTCCGCCACTGGCACACCCTCGCCGAAGCCTTCACCCTCTAGCAACGCCAAACCCCATACCCAGGGTTGGTCGTCCGATATATGCCGCAGTGAGCCCACAGAATGTTCTGTGCAGCACGAAACGTGTCAGGCAAACGTCGGTGCCTGGAGTTTCGTGCTGGCGTCGGTCGCCGTGGGAATCTTGAGCATCGTAGATCTCATACGGTGATGACGGTCTTTCCCCGAGCGTGTCCGCGTCCCTGACGAGTGATCGCTTCGGGGACCTCGCTCAACAGATACGAACCCTCGATGACCGGTGTGACATCCCCGGCTTCGAGCATGCGTTTGAGGGTGAGTAGATCTTCGGTGGTCTGCCTCGCCAGCATCCCGACCATCCTTGGACCCCCGAGCTTGGACGCAACGAGCACTGCAACAAGGCGTGGCACCGGCCCGAGCCACCGGCCCTTCGGCCCACCGACGAGTACATACGTCCCATCCGGCTCCACCAGGCTCTTGCACTCCGATATCGGTCGTGTCCCGACGGCATCGAGGACTACGTCGTACCGCTCCCCCGACGTCGCGACGTCGTTCCGCGTATAGTCGATCACCTCGTCGGCACCGATCGATCGGACCATCTCGACGTTCCTCGTGCTGCACACTCCTGTCACCACGGCACCGAACGACTTCGCGATCTGCACGGCGAAGGTCCCCACACCACCCGACGCACCGATGATCAGCACTTTGTGTCCCTGCTGGATCCGTCCCTTGTCGCGAAGACCCTGGAGTGCGGTGAGCCCTGCAACCGGAACAGCCGCCGCCTGCTCGAACGACAGGCCGGTGGGTTTGGGCACAACGCCGCCTTGTGGAACACACACGTACTCGGCGAATGCACCGCTGATCTCTCCGAACACTTCATCACCGGGCTTCAGCCCCGTCACGTTGTTTCCGACCGCCTCGATCGACCCTGCAACGTCGGCACCGGGTGTAGTCCGCTTGGGCGTACGAACGCCGGACTCCACGCGTGCGATGTACGGTGTGCCCGTTACGAGGTGCCAGTCGAGCGGGTTCACCGAGCCAGCGCGGACCTGCACCAGGACCTCGTCGTCACCAACCACCGGCCTTTCGATGTCCCGGAGTTCGAGGACGTCGTCTGGCGATCCGTACCTGTCCTGAATTATCGCCTGCACAGTGACCTCCAGCCTCCCGAGAATCTCGACCAACCGTAGCCAATGCGCCCGCCTGCCGGATCGGGGACATGAGCGCCCATCCCTCTGGCTCGTCCCCCTTGAACCTCAATCCGCTGTTCGACACACCGGCACTGCTGCAACCTTCTTCCGCCCTCCATCGAAGGAGGGCAGGCGAGTCTTCGAGCCAGGAGGGTGAAAGCCCAAGAGGCACGAGCAGTAACTCGAGCCCCCCATTTCCCTCCGGCTCGTCGCTGATGCTCCTCGCCTATCCCCCTTGAAAGGGCGATAGAAGAACGCCGCGTTGTGCACCGAACGAGTGCAGATGCAGAGGCCGAGAAACCGATGTAGTCACCGACCCGTCCACTGATCGATCCCACCCACATCGCGAATCAAGGTTGAAAGTGGGACGGAAGCACGACGGGAGCTAGACATCTCCATCGGCGAGGGCAGCGACGAGATTGTCGGCGATCGACGACTCGAACTCGACGGCCCTCCTCGCCTCGGTGTCCATGTGGACCCCGACGAGTTCACATGACGCAACGAGGTCACCGGTGATGTCGTTGAACATCTGGTGCTCGAAACGGATCTTGCGAGGCGCCGCTTCGAGAAGCCTGGTCGTGACGTGCACCACGTCCCCGGCGACGAGCTCCTGCACGTACCGGACATGCTGATCGACCGCGGCCATCCCTCGCCCATTCGTCCGCAGATACGCCGGCGTCAGCCCGTTGCCTGCAAAGAACACCCACGTCGCCTCGTCGAACTTCCCGACATACCACATGACGTTCATGTGCCCCATGTGGTCACAGTGCCACGGGTACACGACACCGCGATACGTCACGTCACCGGGCTCCGCGTGCTCACTCTCCGTCATCGGACACCTCCACTGCGTATCCCACACACCATA
>CAYLVM010000007.1:0-21920 GCA_964387145.1 uncultured Acidimicrobiaceae bacterium | reverse complement strand
CCGCGTGCTCACTCTCCGTCATCGGACACCTCCACTGCGTATCCCACACACCATACCCAGGGTTGTAGACCCGCTATATGCCGCAGACAACCCTGGGTTGTGGAACCGGTATGTGCCGCAGGGGGCCCACAGAAAGGAGGGGGGTCTAGGTGAACGACGGGGCCGGGAGCCTCGTGCCGGTGTCCGTAGCTGTGGGGATCTCAGGCATCGACGCGTCGAGACCTCTCCAGATGAAGTACATCGTCGCGGCGGCCTCGAGGGAGACCGTATCGCCTGTGACGGCTCCTTCGCCGGGTGCACCAGAGACGAAACCGAAGGACTCGTCGAACGACGCCGACACGCTGGGTGCGGTGTACTCCACGGAGCCGTTGATCGAGATCTGGTGTGTCTCTCCGTCGAAACGTCCTGAGACGACGACGGTGTCGCCGTCGCGTCGCACCATGAAGGCGTTGGACTCCTCCCCATCGAACTCTTCCTGGTTGAGGTAGAGCCGTGGCTTGTCGAGGTACGGCTTGCCCGAAGTCGGACACGCAGTGACGCAGTTCCCACACTCGTTGCAGAAGTCCGTCAACACCGCGATCTGATACGCCTGGTCCACGCGGAACGTGGAACGACCCGACTCGACGAGGGACCCATCAGCAACGGAGAACACGGGTAGATCGGCAGCGAACGCCTCGGTCTGATATGTCATCAGTGCCAGGTTCGGGCACACCCCGACACAGAGACTGCAGATGGTGTCGCAGTCGACGCACCGGCTCGCCTCCGTCTGGGCTTCCTGTGGCGTGTACATCAACATCGTCTCGTTGAAGTTGTTACGCACCGTCAGCGGCGTGAACTTCGCAGGCACCCGGTACTCGCGATGTGCCCTGCGTTGGATCAACGCTGCGAGGTCGTCCGGCTGGGGCATCTCCGTCGTCGTCACCTCGTTCGAACCGCCGACCGATGCGATGATCGCAGCCGCAACGGCCTTGCCGTCGGCCGCCGCTTTGACGATCGATGATGGCCCGTCGGCTGCCACATCGCCACCCGCGTAGATCCCGGGGATCGAAGACTCCAGGGTCATCGGGTCGACCTCGATGTAGCCGCGCGACGTGAGCGCCGGCGGATCGTCCCCGAAGAAGTCGAGGAGGGAGTGCTGAGAGATCGCCAGGATCAGCGTGTCGAGGGGAACCTCGAACTCGGAGTCCGCAACGTCGTGGGGGATCTTCCTGCCCGATGAGTCACGGTCACCGCGGTACTCGGTCTTCGTCGCGATGAGCCCGAGAAGTTTCCCGTCCTCGACGTGGAGTGCGTGGGGGCTCGTCATCTCTATGATCTCGATGCCTTCTGCGACGACCTCGTGGATCTCCTCGGGATCGGCAGGCATCTGATCCTTGGAACGGCGGTAGATCAACGAGACATCGGTCGCACCGACCCTCCACGCCGAGCGCACACAGTCCATGGCCGTGTCCCCCGCTCCGATGACACCAACTCGTGGGCCGACGGGGATGGGGTTCTCCTCACGGACGCTGCGCAGGAAGCTGAGTGCATCGAGGACACCATCGGCGTCCTCACCCTCGAATCCTAGGTACTTGGGAAGCTGCGCCCCGACGGCAACGAAGATCCGCTCGAAGCCCTCGTCACGCAGATCAGCGAGCGAGAAGTCCTCTCCAGCCTTCTGTCCGTACCGGATCTCGACACCGAGCTCTTCGAGGATCGCCATGTCCTTGTCGATCTCGTGCTGAGGCAGGCGGTACTCGGGGATCGCCCCGCCGACCATGCCACCTGCGTAGGGATGTGCCTCGAAGATGGTGACCGAGATCCCCGCTCTGGCGAGTTCCTGTGCCGCAGCGATACCGGCAGGGCCTGCCCCGATGATCGCCACCTTGGCGGCGAGCTTCGCTGTGTGTGCCGGAACACGGGGCCATGTCTCATGGGACATGATGAACCGCTTCATGTCGCGAATCGCGAGCGGCTGGTCGAGGTGGGTTCTGATACACGTCGTCTCACAGAGGTGGTCACAGACCCGTCCGAGGATGGACGGCACCGGGTTGTCCGCCCGTGTGATCTCGACCGCGTCGTCGAAGCGGCCCTCACGAACTGCACGCATGTATGCGGGAACGTTCTGGTCGATGGGACACTCGTCGACACAGGGTGCCTCGATACAATCGAAGAGGCCGAGCTTGCGGTTCGTCTTCGAGTGGTCCATGCGGAACGACTCGTTCTTGTACCGCCAGTCACTGTGAACTGCCTGCGCGTACCCGCGAAGGTTGACGCGCCCGAGGGTACGCATCGCGACCGTCGTGAACGTATCGGCCTGTGCCTCGTCGTAGCCGCGCTCGACCGCCCACGCCTGGATGACCTCGGGGATCGGCTGATCCCACTCGCCGCAGAGGTAGACGGAGAGATCGTGAGCGTCGTCGTGACCGAAAGCCAGACCTGTATCGGCGAGCACAGCCGTTGTCAGCATCTCGGCGAACATGGAGTAGTGATGCTCACCGAGCGCGGTCTTCCCGACGAAGTCGGCGATGTCAGAAGCCTCAGCTTTGTCGAGGCCGTTGTTCAACTCCTCGAGGTACTGCGGCATCCGCAGATACCCACCCGTCTTGAGAAGGTCGGAACACACGGTGATCGTCGTCATGCCGGACCGCAACAGGTCGGTGACATTGAAGGCGTCAGCCCCACCTGCGAACGACAGCAGCATGTCGCCGCGGAACTCTTCAGACAGGCGAAGCGCGAGGTTCGCCGTCACTGAGTGGAGGGCTCGCCCCGACATGTACATCATGTCGTCGTCGGGGAAGGTCTGTCGATGGTTCTCGACCTCGAGCGTGTTCGAGAGCTTGAGTCCGAAAGTAAGGCCCTCTCTTCGCGCTATCCGCTTGAGGTTGTGGAACATCGGGACGGCATCGACGTACTTGAGGTCGTGGCCGAACGCCTCATCGGGGATGACGACGTCGGTGAACCCGAGCTCGTCGTTGACGATCGTGCGTACCCGATCCGCGCCGAGCAGCGTCGGGTTGCACTTGACCGACGTGTTCAATCCGCGGTCCTCGAGGAGGTAGGTCGTGATCTGCTCGATCTCCTCGGGAGGGCAACCGTGCATCGTCGAGAGCGTCATCGTGTTCGACAGCTGCGCTGGAACATCGACATCGCTCATCTCGGGGTACCGCTGTGCAACGATGTCGAGGTACGGACCGAGGTACACAGAGGCGTTGTCCATGACGTCGAGGTACCACTGGACGTTCGGCTGGAGGATCCCCTGCAGGTCGTAACCGACGCTCATGTTGAAGATCATGCCTGGCGCGTCGCCGGGGAACCCGAGCTTGCGGTGGAGCGCATGAATCAGCACCCACGCGCGGAGGTACTCGTCGAAGGACTGGTACACCTTGAGTTCCTGGGACCACTCGACGTTGTAGCCCTCGTCCTCGATGTCGATACACGGCTTGTTGACATCGAGTTCGTCGAGTGTCTGGACGGTCTTGAGTTCGATGAAACGTGCCCCGACGAGCCATGCGACGACGATGTTCTGCGCCATCTGGGTGTGTGGCCCCGCAGCCACACCGAAGGGGGTCTCGAGTGTCTGGTCGTAGTTCGGGACGCGGAACCGATCATCCTCGCTCGGCACGAAGAACGAGCGACGTGGGATACCGAAGATCGAATCCTTCTCCTCGAGTTCGGTGAAGACCCAGTCGGTGAGCTGCTCCATCGTGATGGGCTGAAAACGATCCGACATTCGACGACTCCTCTCGCCTACAGGCGGGCGTGCAAGCGGGCAGCCTGCTCTCGTGCTTTGGCTCTGATCTCTTGCGCGTCGACCCTGGTCGTGGCCCCATCCGCAAAGACGACTTCCCCACCGACCTTCACCTCGAGCGGGTGGATCCCCGCGGTGAACGCTATATGCCACGGATCCATCGGGTCGTATGACCAGGTGACCTCGTCGTTGCGGGCGTCTGGGACGAGATTCCACCCGTTCTCGAGCCACGACCACGCCGGGTCCGGTCCGACGCTGACGTCGAGAGAGCGGTGCATGACATAGGCGAGCCGGAACGACTCGATCATGTTCGCCCCGATCCCGTCGGTCCCGAGCGCGACCGGGTTGGAGAACCGTGCAGGGTTCGCATAGCCAACACCGTTGTTGAGGTTCGATCGAGGGTTGTGCAGGATCGTGCCCTTGAGATCGTGATCGCTCGGGAGGTGGACGCAGTGGCTCAACAGCCAGCGATCGTTGGTCAACCCTTCGAGACGCTTCGGGGCGTCGATGTCGCCGGGGCCCTCGGCGACGTGGATGTGCACACCGACCCCGTACTCGTCTGCAAGGGCCGCTGCTCCCTGAAGCGACTCGTCGGTACAGGTGAAAGCAGCATGGATCCCAACGAGGCAGTTCCCACCCTCTTGCAGGAACCTGCGGTTCTCCTCGAGACCACGACGGGCACCGTCTGCACCGTTGCGATCACTCACGCCGTACCCCGTGACGATGCGAACGCCGACTTCCTCACACGCCTTGGCGATCACCGACAGCGAACCTTCGATCGCGTTCGGTGTCTCGTTGTGGTCGATGATCGCCGTCGTTCCTGCTTCGAGCGCTTCGAGCGCACCGAGCTTGGCGGACCACTCGAGCATCTCGAGGTCGAGGGCTGTGTCGAGTCGCCACCAGACCTGTTCGAGGATCTCCTGGAAGTTCGTCGCGACCTTCGGAGGAGCAGGCATTCCCCGCGCGAGCTCGGAGTAGAGGTGGTGATGGGCGCATACGAGTCCCGGAGTCACATTGGTCATCTAGCTACCTATCTCGAGGGGCTGGTGAACGTTCATGGGCAGTCGTGTCCTCCACGTGCCGTCTACCGCATGGTACGCGCCCGCAACCGCGCCGGCGGTGGGAACAAGACCGATCTCCCCGACACCCTTGACACCAAACGGTGCTCTCGGCTGAGGCACCTCGATGAGGATCACCTCAACCTCGGGCATGTCCTTGGGACGGATGATGTTGAGCTGACGCAGCGTCGACTTGGTCGGCATCGCGTCGTCGTCCGTGGGGAACTCTTCGCTGAGCGCGTACCCGAGACCCATGTGAACGGCGCCCTCGATCTGGCCCACCGTGAGGAGCGGGTTGATGGCTCGCCCGACGTCGTGCGCAGCGACGACCCGTTCGATCTTCCCGGTTTCCTTGTCGGCGATCACGAGCTGACATGCGTAGCCGAACGCCGAGTGGATGACCGGGTTCTCGACGCCTTCCTCGAGGCTGTTCGTCCAATCCACGGTGTAGGTACCGAGGTAGTCGATGCCGGTCTTGCACCCATCGGCGAGCGCCGCCTTGCAGGCATCCTCCACGGAGCCTGATGCCATCAGCGTGCCACGAGATCCGGTTGTCTGGCCCGCGGACAGGTCGCGGCTGGTGTCGACGTACACCCGGATCCTCTCCGGGTCGATGGCGAGTACCTCGGCGGCGACCTGAAGCGCAACGGTGTGGACGCCCTGGCCCATCTCTGTCCAGGCGTGACGCACGTCGAGCGTGCCGTCCTCGTTGAACCGCACCACTGCCTTGGCGACCTCGACGAAACCGTTGCCAAGCCCCGAATTCTTGATGGCTGCACCGATACCGACCGCCTTGCCGTCGGCGAGCGCCCGGTCGTAGTGAGGCTTGATCGCTTCGAGACACTCGGTGATCCCGCGAACGCCGTCGTCCATGATCTGGCCTGGACCCCACACAGAGCCGGGGACGGCGACGTTCTTCGCCCGGATCTCCCACCCGTTGAGTCCGACCAGCTCTGCGAGACGATCGATCGCACCTTCCGTAGCGAACTGCGCCTGGTTGGCACCGAACCCCCGGAACGCTCCACACACCGGGTTGTTCGTGCGCACGGCGATCGCTTCGACGTCGACGTTCGCAATGGCGTACGGGCCGCATGCATGGCCCGCGGCACGCTCGAGGACCTTCATCCCGACCGAGGCGTACGGTCCGGAATCTCCAACGATCCTCGCCTTGAGCACGGTGACGTCGCCTGCGTCGTCGCACCCCATCCACATCTCGATACGGATCGGATGGCGCTTGGCGTGCATCAGGAACGACTGACGTCGGGTGAGGGTGCACTTGACGGGCCGACCCGTGAGGTGGGCTGCGAGGGCGGTGTGTCCCTGGTTCGACATGTCCTCTTTGCCGCCGAACGCACCCCCGTTCGATACGAGCTCAACGGTGACCTTGTCGATGTCGACATCGAGCATCGCTGCAATCTGGTCCCGGTCGTCCCAGACGCCCTGTCCACCCGAGTACACGTGCAGCGACCCGTCGTCGCCTGGCACCGCAACGGTCGATTCTGGTTCGAGGAACGCGTGCTCGACTCGCTGGGTCTCGAACACCTCATGCACAGTGTGCGCTGCCCCGGCGAGTGCCTGCTCGACATCCCCACGGGCATACGTCGACGTCGACAGCACGTTTCCGTCCAACCCCCACACCGCATCCTCATCTGAAGCAAGCGCCGTGTCCATGTCAGCGAACGGGGTGAGAACGTCGTAGGTGACCTCGATGAGCTCTGCGGCTGCCCGGGCGGTGAGCACGTCCTCGGCGACCACGATGGCGAGTACGTCGCCGCGGTACGACGTCCGCCCTCCTTCGGGGATCATCACAGGCCAATCCTTGTAGATGATCCCGACACGGAGATCGCCGGGTATGTCGGCCGCCGTGTAGACCGCGATGACGCCGGCTACAGCGACAGAGGCTGAGGTGTCGATCTCGATGACGTCGGCACGGGCGTGATCGGCGAGCTTGAGCCCAGCGTGCAGCATCCCGTCGATCTGGATGTCATCGACGAACCCGCGATCACCCAGGGAGAGTTCCTTCGCTTCGTACTTCACACCGTCCCCGCCGATATCGCCAGAGATTCCTCGCACGGGGATCTGTTCGCCGGATGCGAGGAGTTCGACAGCTTCGATGATCTTCGTGTATCCGGTACAGCGACACAGGTGAGCTCCGAGACGCCCCTCGATGGTGGCACGATCCAGACTCTCGCCCTTCTGATCGATCAGCGCCTTGGACCGCACGAGGATCCCCGGGGTACAGAACCCGCACTGCAGCGCCCCCTTGGCTGCGAAGGCGGCGGCGTAGCGGTCACGCTCCAACGGGTCGAACCCTTCGAGCGTCGTGATCGCCTTGCCCCCGGCCTTCTCCAGCGAAACGAGGCAACTCGCGGTCGCTTTCCCATCGACGAGCACGGTGCAGGCACCGCACTGTCCCGACGGGGAACAGCCGTCCTTGGCGCTTGTGATACCCAATCCATCGCGCAGAGCCGAGAGAAGATGAGGGTGGTCTTCTCCAACCTCGACCGGTACGCCGTTGACCAGGAACGAAGTCATGGAGCTCGTCGCTCGTGTGGCTTGCTGATGAGGCCGAAGTGTTGGGACTGGTGGTACCGGTCGAAGTCGAACAGCGTGTTCTTGTAGAAGTCGCAGTAGTCGAGATCGATCGTCGCTATGGCGATCTCGTCCCCCGTTGTGATGCACTGTGCCTTGATCTGGCCCGACGGTGCAATGATCACGGACTGGGCGAGCGAGTCGACACCCTCCTCGATGCCCCCCTTGGCGACACCGACGACGTACGTCCCGTTCTGGTACGCACCGGACTGCATGACAAGGTGATTGTGGAACCCAGCGAGGGCGTTCTGCTGCGGGTCCGGGCTGTAGTGAAGCGGAGTGTTGTATCCGATCAGGATCAGTTCGACGCCTTGAAGCCCCATGACCCGGTACGTCTCGGACCAGCGGCGGTCGTTGCAGATCGCCATCCCGACGACGCCTTCAAAGGCGTTCCACACCTGATACCCATCGGGACCGGGTTCGAAGTAGTACCGCTCGAGGTGCTGGAAGGGCCGGTCCGGCTCGTTGTGCTCATGCCCGGGTACATGCAGTTTGCGATACTTGCCGACCACAGAGCCGTCTCGTTCGACGAGGATCTGGGTGTTGTATCTGTGCTTGGTCCCATCGTCGTCGTAGTGGAGTTCGGCGTAACCGAGACAGAACCCGACGCCGAGTTCACGCGCCCGATCGAAGAGAAGCCTCGTCTCAGGGCCGGGCATCTCGGGTTCGTACCACTCGTCGATCGCGTCTTCGTCGTCGAGGAACCAACGCGGGAAGAACGTCGTGAGCGTGAGTTCCGGGAACACGATGAGGTCGCATCCACGGCTTGCACCCTCGTCGAGAAGAGCGATGAGTCGTTCGACGACCTTCGAGCGCGTCTCGGTACGGGCGATCGGCCCCATCTGTGCCGCTCCGACGGTGATCTTTCTCGACAAATCCGCTCTCCTCGTGTCGGGGGAACTCCCGCCAACGCCCCGGCGATCGGTTACCCGATCCGATTGTCGCCCATTCTTTAACATTTTGTCAAATCCGAAGCTCGCGGTGCACCCTGATACTTGTCCGCGGTTCCTCGCTCAAGCAAACGGCAGCACCGACCGATTCAATCTGATGGGGACATTATCGATCAAAGATCTGCTTCGGTTCGTTCACCTCGCGGGAACAGAACGATCGAGCGCGAAGGTCTTCGCAGAGATGAGTCGATTCATCTGCGAATCGCTGGACGCACACCGGGTGACCGTGTGTACCACCGAAGAGGGGGTGTTCGTTCCGCTCGTCTCAGAGCGGTGCACAGATCCAGCAACAGGTCGACCGACGATCCTGCCCTACGACACCAGTCCGCTGAACGACTCCAAGCTGGCACAGATGATCGAAGCCAACCGCGACGCCGTGCTCATCGACGACCCAGCAACAGTCTTCCCCACCGCCATCGTCGACGAGCATGGAATCGGCCCGTTCGCTGCGATGGGACTGCGGGTCGACGCCGACCTCCTCGGAGCTCTGGTCGTCGAGGCGGATGCGGATGCCCTCGAGAAGGTGGGGACAGAGGTCCGCGAAGTTTCGGGCCTCGTTGCACTCGCCCTCGCGAACGCCACGGCGTTCGAACGCGAGCGTCGACGGACCGATGAGAGCGAGGCCCTGCTCGAAGTGGCGACGGTCCTGACGAAATCGACGGAGGTCAGCGCCGTCCTCGCGTCGGTCGCACGGAACTCAGCAGCAGTCACCGGCTTCGAACGGTGTTCCATCCTCCTCCTCGCATCGAACGGGACGCTCGAGCCGGTGATGAGCCAGTTCGCAGACGGCCACACCGATGCCGAACTCTGGGACCGCTTCCGAGCCCTCCGCATCGACTTCCCCGCCGCCCGGGACGTCATCGACTCGGGAGCACCCGCCACGTACACCGCAGACGAAGTCACGCCCGACTTGATTCCACCGGAGTGGCTCACACCGTTCGCCGTCAACTCTGTGCTCGTCGTACCGCTCATGGTTGGAGGAAGCTCGGTTGGAGCGATGCTCCTCGATGGTCGCGAACGCTCAGCGATCACACCCCAACAGATCCGGATCGCCCAGGCGGTCGCTGCTCACGGAGCTGCCGCGATCGGTATCAGCAGACTCCTCGAACGCGAGAGCACGATCCGCCACGAAGCAGAGACGGCGTTGCGGTCACTCCGGGCCCGCGAGGCCCAACAGGCAGCGATGGCGGCGCTGAGCCAGTCGGCGATGATGGCCATCGATCTCGATGCACTCATGGATGAGGCGGTCACCACGCTCGCAACGACTCTCGACGTTGGGTACAGCAAGATCCTCGAACTCCAGCCCGGAGACGATGAGTTCCTCTTGAAGGCCGGCGTCGGATGGCACGAAGGCCTCGTGAGTACCGCGACGATCGACTGCGGCACCAACTCGCAAGCGGCGTATACGATGCGGCGCTCGGACCCGGTGATCGTTGAGGATCTTCGGACCGATACGCGCTTCAACGGCCCCAACCTCCTCACGGATCACTCGATCGTGAGCGGCATGAGTGTGGTGATCGAAGGCCAGGACCGGCCTTACGGAATCCTCGGCGTCCACACGGACCAACACCGGATCTTCTGCATCGAGGACATCACCTTTCTCCAGTCCGTAGCCAACGTGCTGGCAAGCGCCATCGACCGTCGACGGGGAGAACTGGCGATCTTCGAGGGTGAGCAACGCCTCCAGGCGATCCTCGACAACGCAAGCGACGCGATCATCTCGACCGATGGTTCCAACATCATCGTCTTCAACCGCCAGGCAAGTCACGTCTTTGGCTACTCACCCGATGAGATCATCGGGCAACCGATCCAGGGACTCATCTCCGAGGAGTTCCTCACACGACACCCGTACGGGGTGAAGGCTTTCACGTCGGGCGAGCTCGCCAAACGAGTGGACAACGGCCGGATCGAGTTGATGGGACAGAGGAAGAACGGCGAGACGTTCCCTGCCGAGATCACGATCTCTCAGGTCGAAGTCGGGGGCGAAAGTGTCTATACCTCGATCGTGCGCGATGTGACGCAACGGATCGAAATTCACAGGAAGATCAGGGAGAGCGAGGAACGGTTCCGACACCTGTTCGAACGATCACCGATCGCGATGTGGGAGGAGGATTTCTCCGAAGTCGGGGATTGGCTTGCAACAATGCGAGGCCAGGGGGTAGAGGACCTTCGAAGCTACCTTGCGAAGAACCCGGAAGCGCTCAACGACGCTATCGATCTCATCGCTGTTCGCAACGTCAACCCGGCAGCGGTCAACCTCATCGAGGCAGAGAGCGCCGAGGACCTTCTCTCGGGAATACAGCGCGACCTGCGAACCGAGACTGTCAACCGTGTGTTCATCGAACAGCTGGCGGCCATCTGGGAAGATCAAGAGAGCGTACAGTTCGACTTCACAGCCACGACGTATCGGGGCAACCAGATCGAGTGTGTTCTGCATTTCGCTGCAAGCCGCCGTCCCGACGAGACACTCGACCTCTTCCACGTCATAGTCGCTGTTGCCGACATCACCGAACGCAAAGCTGCAGAAGCTCAGTTGCGCCGCATCGCTCAGTCCAAAGATGAACTCATCGCATCGGTATCCCACGAGATCCGCACCCCTCTGACTGCCGTTCTCGGTTTCGCTCAACTCCTGCGAGACGAGCACGGGAATCTCTCTGCGTCCGAACGCTCCGAGATGCTCGAAGCCCTACTGACCCAGAGCAACGACGTCGCCAACATCGTCGAAGACCTGCTCGTGGCGGCCAAGGCAGACATCGGCAAACTGCACGTCGTTCGCGTACCGGTCGGACTCTACGCACAGACGTCACAGGTTCTCGAATCATGGGACCGAGAGGTCGTGGGCCGTGTCCAGATCAGCGGTGAAGCCATACGATGCACAGCGGATCCTGCCCGCGTTCGTCAGATCATCCGTAACCTGATCTCCAATGCGATCCGGTATGGTGGCCCGGACCTGGCGGTCGACGTCGGCGAACGCGATGCTGTCGGCTACATCAGGGTGTCGGACGATGGAGACGGCGTCTCCCAGGAGGATGCTGAACGCATCTTCGAGAAGTACGAGCGGGGTAATCAGCTCCCGGGACTCACCGGCGCTCTCGGCCTCGGGCTCGCACTCTCAAGGCACCTCGCACAGCTGATGGACGGTGATGTGACCTACCAGCGGATAGACGACCGCAGCGTGTTCGAACTGACGTTGCCACTCGTCAGTTGACAGCCGACAGTTCACAGTTCACAGAGTGTTCTCCATCCTCTTCCGACTGTGGACTGTCAACTGTGAGCTGTGAACTGTGAACTTCTTGCTGGTTTTGACGGTTTGTTAAGCTGGTGGGTAGGGTCGTACGACCAAGAACGAGAGGAATCCACATGTCCGCAACGGTACGCGCTGCCCTCGTGCAAGCAGCTTGGACGGGTGACTACGAGTCGATGCTCGCAACCAACATCCGATACGCACACGAGGCCGCAAACGACGGAGCTCAGGTCCTCTGCTTCCAGGAGATCTTCACCGGTCCGTACTTCTGCAATGTGCAGGATCCCTCCTTCTACGACCTTGCTGAATCGATCCCCGACGGCCCAACCGTCACTGCGATGAGCACGGTGGCGAAGGAGACCGGGATGGTGACCATCGTCCCGATCTACGAGCGAGTCGACGAGGGAACGTTCTACAACACCGCAGCGGTGATCGATGCAGACGGAACCCTCAGTGGGATCTACCGCAAGACCCACATCCCGCAGGTCGAAGGCTTCTGGGAGAAGTTCTACTTCCGGCCTGGCAACCTCGGCTACCCGGTGTTCGACACCGCAGTCGGGCGAATCGGCGTGTACATTTGTTACGACAGGCACTTCCCAGAAGGCTGGCGAGAACTCGGACTCAAGGGTGCCAAGATCGTGTTCAACCCATCGGCGACGACGCGTGGCCACTCCAAGTATCTGTGGCAACTCGAACAACCCGCGGCAGCAGTCGCCAACCAGTACTTCGTCGGCGCGATCAACCGGGTCGGAGCAGAAGACCTCGAGGACACCGACTACTACGGGTCATCGTACTTCGTCGACCCACGCGGTCAGATCGTTGGCGAGGCTGCCTCGGACACCAACGACGAGGTCATCGTTCGCGATCTCGACATGACGGAGATCGAACGTGCCAGACGCCACTGGGCCTTCTACCGTGACCGTAGGCCAGAGGTCTACGAGCGCATCGCCGCGTCATGACGACCTGCACCGTCGACTTCGTCATCGAGCCGTTCGTCGAGGGTGCACCTGGCCCACACGTCGTGGCAGGTATCGCTGCAATGGAGGAGAGAGGTCTGGAGGTCATGATGGGACCGTTCGGCTCCACGGTGACGGGTACCGTCGAGACGGTCTCGGACGCGATCAAGGCGATGGTCGGTGCCGCCGTCAAGGATGGGGCTCGCCGCGTCCTCGTCGAGATGGTGATCGACGAGACATGAAGGACAGACGCCATCCTCTCGCCGGCGCCATCGAGCCGCTTCTCGACGCGCTCGGTGCCACGGTCGTCCACGTCGACGAGGTCACCGATGCCGACCTCACGCTCTACTGGGATGATGAACCCGCTGTCGGAGTTCGCCTCGCCGGGATCGTATCGCTCGAGCGTCTGGTCGCGACGGTCGAAGGACAGCTCGGTTCCCCGCTCGCCAACCTCGATCGTGCAGGGAAGCAACACGCGATCCGCATGCTCGACGACCGCGGTGCGTTCCGTCTCCGCAAGTCGATCGAGGATATCGCCGAGGCTATGGGGGTGAGCCGCATCACCATCTACAACTACCTGAATGCGACCAAGGCCGGCACCAACGCACCACACACCGCTAAGGAGGCACGGTGATACACGAGGTACAGGACCGGACGTGGTCCGTCGAGAGGTACGAACGACCGGGAACACTCGCCGAGGCAGTCGAACTGCTCGACCGGTTTGGCGACAAGGCACGGATCGTCGCGGGTGCCACCGACTTGCTCCTCGAGATGCAGAGAGGTGTCCGCGACGTCGACGTCATGATCGACCTGTCTGCGATCGACGGTCTCGACACCGTGACCATCCACGACGGCGTCGTGTCACTCGGACCGTTGACGACACACCGCATGGTCGTCGAGTCACCCACGATCGTCGCCCATGGACTCCCTCTCGCCCAGGCATCGCTGGAGGTCGGCTCCGCTCAACTCCGCAATCGGGCAACGGTTGCGGGGAACCTGATCACCGCAAGCCCCGCCAACGACACGATCTCCTCCCTCCTCGCACTCGGGGCATTCGTAGATCTGGCATCGGTCTCGGGCACGCGGCAGGTCGCACTCTCCGACTTCTACACGGGCGTTCGTCGCACAGTGATGGCACCGAACGAGCTGATGATCGCGATTCATTTTCCCGCGATGAGAGATAGCGAGGTAGGTGTCTTCGCCAAGGTTGGGCTCCGCTCGGCGCAGGCGATCTCGGTCGTGCACGCTGCCACCGTCCTCGCCCTCGACGAGGGGGTCGTGACGGCCGCGAGGATCGCTCTTGGAAGCGTGGCTCCAACGGTCGTGCTCGTGCAAGGCGCAGACGCGCTCCTCGGCACGGAACTCGACGACGACTCGATCGCTCAGTGCGCACAGCAAGCCGCCGATGAAGTCCATCCGATCAGCGACATCCGCTCGACAGCCGCCTACCGCACGCACATGGTCCGTATCACCGTTGCCCGGATGCTCACTGCGATCCGCGATGGGCGTCAGGCTTCGCACTGGCCTGCCAGGCTCATCACCTTGTCTGATGGACGAGGCGGATCACCATCGACGCCGCTCACTGCCAGGGCAGCAGACGAGATCCTCGTCACGATCAACGGGTCGACCATCTCAGGCACCAACGCAACCGGAGAGACGCTGCTCGACTGGATCCGGGAGAACGCAACACACGACGACGGGTCGCCCCTGACGGGCACCAAGGAAGGCTGTGGAGAGGGCGAATGTGGAGCATGCACGCTCCACATGGATGGCAAGGCCGTGCTGTCCTGCCTTGTACCTGCCGCTGCGGCACACGGCCACTCCATCGTCACGATCGAAGGCCTCTCCTCACCGTCAGGTGCACGGCTCGAGCACGCTCTCGTCGAAGCGGGAGCGGTCCAGTGCGGGTACTGCACACCGGGGTTCGTCATGAGTGCCTCGTCACTCCTCGCCGAACATAGGGATCTCACGGAGTCCGAGGTGCGAGACGGCATCGGAGGGAACATCTGCCGTTGCACCGGCTACTCGTCCATCGTCGAGGCCGTGCTGAACGCAGCATCGGAGCCATCATGACCATTGGACGAACCGTCATCAAAGAAGATGCCGTAGCGAAGGTCACGGGAAGCGCCCGCTATCCGGGCGACATCATCCTCCAGGACTCCCTGGTGGTGAAGGTCGTGTTCTCCAACGAACCCCACGCCCGCATGCTCTCGATGGATACCTCTGCCACCCTCGACGTCGATGGTGTTGTCGAGGTCGTCACCGCGGCCGACATCCCGATGAACGAGTACGGCCTCACGATGTTCGATCAACCGGTCCTCATCGGTGTGGACGGAACGGGCAGATCCGATGTGCCCACCGATGTCTCACGCTGGGAGGCCGACCAGGTAGCCATCGTCATCGCAGAGACCGAGGAAGCTGCCCTTGCCGGCGCCGAAGCACTCGAGATCGTCTGGGAGCGGCTCCCCATCGTTGCGGACCTCGCCACTGCCGATGCTCCGGGTGCAGAACTGGTGCATCCCGAGAACGGCGAAAATGCCAACACGTACTACCGCTACAAGATCCGCAAGGGAGACATGGCGAGTGCCTGGCGCAAGGCCGACGTCATCATCGAGGGCTCCTACTCGCTCCCCCACCAGGAACATGCGTATCTCCAACCCGAGGCCGCTGTGTCGTACATCGACGGAGAGGGCAGGGTGACGGTCGAGATCGCAGGCCAGTGGACGCATGCGGATCAGGAGCAGATCGCCCACGCGCTCGACCTTCCACTTGATCGCGTGCGGGTCATCTATCCACCGATCGGCGGTGCATTCGGCGGACGCGAGGACATGACGCTCCAGATCGTGATGGCCGCAGCCACCCTCAAGCTCCATGCGCGCGGTATCGACCGCCCGCTGAGGTGTGTCTGGAACCGTGAGGAAAGCATCATCGGCCATCACAAGCGCCACAGGGTGGAGGTCACGACGAAATGGGGCGCGACCAGCGACGGGCGGGTCGTCGCCGTCGAGGCCGATGCGGTCGTCGATGCAGGTGCCTACAACTACACGACGAACAAGGTGATGGCGAACCTCCATTTGACGCTCACCGGTCCCTACAACGTCGAGAACGTCCACGTCGATTCTCGCGCCGTGTACACCCACTCCGTCCCCGGCGGCGCCTTCCGCGGGTTCGGGAGCCCTCAGGCTGCCTTCGTCGCCGAATCCCAGATGAACAAGATCGCTGAGGCCCTCGGTGTGGACCCCGTCGAGATCCGCAGGATCAATGCTTTGCATGACGGGGACGACTCCGTGACACAGCGTCCGATGCCCGAGGGTGTCTCGATCCAACAGGTGATCGATGCATGCGCCGAGGTATCGCGCTGGGGTACACCGATCGAGAGCGCCCCCACGGTCGCAAGCATCAGGACGCTCGGAGCAAACCCCGATGCGATCAAGACTGGACGTGGGTTCGCCTGTGCACTCAAGAACGTCGGGTTCTCCATGGGGTTCCCTGAGAGGTGCGAGGCGACGGTCATCCTCGAGGGTGACGACGAGATCGACGCCGCGAACATCGCGCACGCCGGGGCCGACGTCGGCCAAGGTGCCCATACCGTGTTCCTCCAGATGACAGCAGAGGCCCTCGGGATCCCACTCGACCGGGTCACGGGGACGTTCTCCGATACTGCCACCTCCGGGGATTCAGGCTCCTCGTCTGCGTCACGGATGACGTTCATGGCCGGCAACTCGATCCAGGGTGCAACGGAGGAAGCGCTCAAGGCGTGGAACGACGGGCAAAGGCCCGCGATCGGACACTTCCGCTACGTTCCTCCCCCGACCGAGTACATCGACAAGGACACCGGCGAAGGCCTCCCGGTGATCGCCTACGGGTACGTTGCCGAGGCGGTTGACCTCGCCATCGACATCGAAACCGGGCACATCAGTATCGGGACGGTCTGGTGTGCCGTAGACGTCGGGCGTGCGATCAACCCCGGGATCGTCCGGGGTCAGGTCGAAGGAGCGATCGTCCAGGCCCACGGCTACACGCTCACGGAGCGTCTCTGCGTCACCGATGGCAGGATCGTCAACCCGACGCTTTCGGGCTACCTCGTGCCGGGCGCCAAGGACGTGCCAGACCGTATCGTGACCGAGATCCTCGAGATCCCGGATCCGCTCGGCCCGTGGGGCGCACGCGGCATGGCTGAGATGCCGTTCATCCCCTACGCACCGGCCGTGATCGCAGCACTCCACGACGCCACCGGTGTCTGGTTCGATGAGATCCCACTGACACCCGACAAGGTGCTGGAGGGGCTGAACCAGAGTTCACAGTTGACAGTTCACAGCTGACGGTGACCGTGTTGGAGGGGTGAGCTACCCGTCGTTGGGCTTCACTCCGGCCATGAGGAGGCCGACTTCCTCGCGGGTTGCGGTGTCGGGGTCGACGATGGCCATGATCTTGCCCTCGTAGAGGACCGCGATCCTGTCGGACAGTCCGAACACCTCGTCGAGATCCTCCGAGATCATCAAGATGGCAGTGCACGCATTGCGGCGATCCATCAGTGCCTGCTGGATGAACTCGGCATCCGTCAACGTGTTCCTCTTGTCGATGAGCCGACGGTGGATGTACTCGGCTGCCCCGATGTCGACACCACGCGTCGGCTGGGAGGCGACGAGCACGATCGGTGACGAGGAGAGTTCCCTCGCCATGATCACCTTCTGGATGTTGCCACCCGAAAGACTCCCACAGGGCGTATCGACCGACGGGGTGCGAACATCGAAGGCATCGACGAGTTCGTTCGCATGGTCCTTGATCGTCGCGAAATCGAACAGTCCGTGTTTGAGATAATCCGAACTCGCATGGTCGATGAGGAGAAGGTTCTCCCACACCGTGAACTCCGCTATGGCTCCTTCTCGCATCCGTTCCTCGGGAACGTAGGCAAGGCCGGCCTCACGGACCTTTCTTGGATGCGCACCTGTGACGTCGACGTCGGCAACCTTGATCGTGCCGCTCTCGGGCGTGCGCAGACCGGCGATCGTCTCGGCAAGCTCACGCTGTCCGTTGCCCGACACTCCTGCAATGCCGAGGATCTCGCCACGGCGAACGTCGAGATCGAGATGATCCACAGCGACCAGATCTCTGTCACCCATGACGGTGAGATCCCGGATCTCGAGCGCGACCTCACCAGGGTCGGCCGGGAGCTTGTCCGGGATGAGCTTCACTGCACGTCCCACCATCATGTTGGCAAGCGTCTCGCGTGTTGCACCCTCTACGGGGATCTCGCCCGTCACCGTGCCGTTGCGCAGTACCGTGATCCTGGTACTCAAAGCGAGCACCTCGTGAAGCTTGTGGGAGATGAAGATCAGGCCCCGCCCGTCATCGACCAACTGGCGCAACGTCACGAAGAGCTGATCAACCTCCTGAGGGGTCAGCACCGCAGTCGGTTCGTCGAGGATGAGCAGGCGAGCGTCTCGGTACAGGGCCTTGATGATCTCGACACGTTGACGTTCGCCCACCGAAAGCTGCCAGATGAGTGCAGAGGGATCGATCTCGAGTCCGTACTGATCCACAAGCTCGAGGATCCGCTTCGATACGACGTCGAGGTCCGTCATGAACCCCCGACTCGACTTGAGCCCCAACGCAACGTTCTCAGCGACCGTGAGCGTCGGGACCAGCATGAAATGCTGGTGGATCATCCCGACGCCATGATCGATCGCAGCGGTCGGACTGTCGATCACGACGACTTCACCATCGAGCAGAACCTCACCCTCGTCGGGTGGGTAGAACCCGTACAGAACCTTCATGAGCGTGCTCTTGCCCGCCCCGTTCTCGCCGAGCAGTGAGTGCACTTCGCCGGGATACACGTCGAAGTCGACGCGATCGTTGGCGATCACTCCCGGGAACCGTTTCGTGATTCCCCGCATCTCGAGCATCGGACGAGCCGTCACACGTTTCTCCTGTCGAGGCTGTGGGGGAGGATCCTCAGACCCTCCCCCAACAGGTATTCGTTCTATCCGGCGGCCTTCATCGACTTGATCGCGTCTTCAGCGAGCTTCTTGACATCGGCCGGCAGGTCGAAGCTGTCGTTGTACTCGATGACGAGGCCATCGTTGGCAAAGGTGATGCTGTAGAGCTCACCACCGAGCTTGCCGTCCTTGATGTTGTTGATCATCTCCTCGAGGATGCCCTCCCAGTGGTACACCTGTGAGGCGACCACGATCTCGGGGGCGAGACTCGTCTGGTTCGCCTGGGTACCGAACCACAGCACTCCATCGGACTTCGCTACACCGACGGCACCGACCACCATCTGAGCCGTACCGGTCAAGACATCAGCACCTGCACCGATGAGCGACTGAGCAGCCTCGGATGCAAGAGCGACATCACTGAACGAGTCGATGTAGTTGATCGTCACGTCTGCACTGGGCTTGTAGAACAGGACGCCGGACTTGAATCCGTCGACGTAGAGCTTGGCATCGCCAACCTCGATCGGACCCACGACGCCAATCTTGCCCGTCTTGGACAGCGCGGCAGCCATGATGCCCATGACCCGTCCACCCTGATCGGATGCCGCCTCATACGAGTACACGTTCGGCAGACCGAATGTGTCCGCAGACGTACCCCATGCAAAGGAGGTGTCAGGGAAGTCCGGTGCGATCTCCTGGAGGGATCCCCCGTACTGCGATCCATGAGCGATCACAAGGTCGTAGCCCTGGGAGGCGTAGTCACGGATGGCGACTGCCGCGTCGTCGACGACGAACGTACCGTCGGTGACGGCAACTTCTCCGACGATCCCATCTGCTTTGAGCTTGTTCGCCGCGTCGACGATCGACTGCGTGAAGGCAAGGTCGTTCGATGCCGACGGTGCGACGATCGCGATACGGAACTCTGCGCTCGCAGCTTCGTCGCCGCCGCCACTGCTGCACGCGGCAGCGATGAGCGTTATGACAGCGATCAACACTGTCAGCTTGGTGCTTCGTTTCTTCAAGGTTGCTCCTCTTTCCGTGGACCTCTGTAGGTCGCCTATTTTCCTCTGGTGAATGGCTTGGTCAACGCTGCAGGTGCTCGGAAGCGCCGGGCAACGAACACCAGGGCCAGGATCGTGATCAATGCGGGTGCCATTGCAAAGAGGTTGGAGAGATCACGCGGGATGATCTCCAACGTCTTGAGCTCCAGCACGAGCGCGTTGACAAAACCGAACAGCAGCGCTCCGAGCATGATACCGGTGGGTCGCCACGCCCCGAAGTACACAAGGGCGATGGCGATGAACCCTGCTCCGTTGGTGAGGTTCTGCTGGAAGATGCCAAGCGAGATCGCAAGAACGCCGCCGGCGATCCCCGCAAGGGTCCCACCGATGATCTCGGTCGCGTACCGCACCCGCGAGATGCTGACACCGAGCGTGTCTGCCGCTTCGGGGTACTCGCCAGCTGCACGGATGTTCATCCCGAAGGTCGTGCGGTTGATGACGAACGTGGCGAGAGGGATTGCAGCGAATGCCATGTACACGACGAGGCTGTGCTGGAAGAACATGTCCCCGATCAACGGGATGTCGGCGAGCAACGGAACGCGGACGGATGGGAACGTCTCGATCGGGATCGGTGTCCCGACGAGCTTCTGGAACAACAGGTCGCTCATACCCAGCCCGAAGAGGTAGATACCGATCCCGCTGATGCCCTGCTCTGCCTTCAGTGTCACCGCGATCACCGCAGAGGCGACACCGAGGATCAACCCGACGAAGGCTCCGGCGAGAAGCCCTATCCACACGTCACCGGTCTTGAGGACCGCGTAGTAGCCGGCGAAAGCACCGAGCAACATGATCCCGTCGACGCCGAGGTTGAGGACACCGCTCCTCTGACCGAACGTCTCTCCCAGCGCTGCGAGGAGCAAGGGAACGGCGAGCCGGATCGCCGAAGCGACGACGGCAACGAGCACCGCTGTGGTGAAGATCTCGCTCACGTCGGCTCCTCACCGTCGAGGCCGTCGGGTTCCCCCGACACAGGTCCGTGCAACGACCCCAACGTTGCGAGGTCGTCGTTACCGGATCCATCGGGATCGTCGGCCGCCTGCTCGTCCCACTCGTCAACCGACAGGAGCTTCGCGCGATAGCGATCGGCAGCGACGACGAAGATCACAACGAGACCGTTGAGGGCGATGATGAGTGCCGAGGGAACCTGGACCGCTCGCTGCAACGCCTGACCCCCGACGATGAGCCCACCGAACAAGAAGGATGCCGGAATCGTCCACAACGGGTGGAGTCCACCGAGCAACGCGGCAACGATGCCGTTGAAGCCTGCGCCTCCGGTGAATCCGAGTGTGGAGCCATCCGTGACCATCCGGTGGCTCTCGCTCCCGAAGACAAGGACGGCACCGGCAAGTCCGGCGAGGGCACCCGAGAGCGTGAGCGCAAGGGCGATCGTTCGACGCACGGGGATCCCTGCATACTTCGCAGCATCCTCGGAGAGTCCGACCGCTCGGAGTCTGTAGCCGAGCGGTGTTCGCCACAGGAGGTAGTACGCGGCAATGGCGGAGAGGATCGCAAGGATCGGCCCGATGTGGAGACGGTCACTTCCGAAGATGAGCGGAAGGTCTGCCGACGGAGTGAGGCGCTCGGTCTGTGGGATGCGTGTACCGCGCTCTATCTCTGCAGGATCGATCAGTGGGCCTCGTAGGAGATAGCTCATCAACTGTACGGCGACGATGTTCAGCATGATGGTGCTCAGGATCTCGTTCACCCTGTAGTAGGCCTTCAGCATCCCGGGGATCCATCCCCACAGGGCACCACCGATGATGCCTGCGATGAGCACGGCGGGGATCATGATGATGGACGGCATCTCTGGCAGGTACAGAGCCGCCATCGTTCCAAAGAGGCCGCCGAGCACCATCTGGCCCTCAGCACCGATGTTGATGACGCCGGCTCTGAAGGCGATCACGATGCCGATCCCGACGAACAACAACGGAGTCGCCTTGAGGACCGTCGCGACCAGTGCATCACCGGAACCGAACGCACCCTTGATCATCTCGACGTACGCCTCGATGGGGTTCGCACCGAGAAGAACGAGCATGACGGCACCGAAAAGGAGCGCGGCGACAACAGCCAACACTGGAATGCTGTAGGCAAGGCCCCGGCGCTGCCGCGGGGAAAGGCCATCGGTCATCGCGCTGTGCCTGTCACAAGGAACAGGTTCATCGAATCGGGCGAGTTTTGCAAATCGTAAAGAAGCTGGTTGTCGGTTGGAGCGTTCACCGTTCACCGTTCACCGTTCATCTTTCACCGTGTGAGCCGGGAAAGTGATGCTCAGACGACCGTTCATGATCGAACACCACCCGAGTCTCTGACGTACCGGGCTCGCAGGCTCGCACTCCCCCCTCGCTCGAAGACTCGCTTATCCCGGGTCCTTGCCGAACCGGGCTCGCAGGCTC
>CAYLVM010000006.1:28722-50515 GCA_964387145.1 uncultured Acidimicrobiaceae bacterium | reverse complement strand
CCATTCGCCAGGGCGAGAGTCGACGCCGCAGAAACACCGGCATCGACGGCCGCAGGGAACGCGACACGGAACATGATGTCATCGAAGATCCGGCTCTCGTCGAGTTGAAGAGCCTCGGCGACCAGAGCATTATCGTCGGGGGAGAACCCGGCGGAGACGAAGTGGTGCACAGAAACGTCCGGCCCACCGATCGGTACGATCGGGGAGATCGCCATGCGGACCGTCGCGATCCGAACATTCTGCATCGCCGAGACGACGTGTCCGAACTGCCCGGGAGGAGCGATGATCTCCCACCGCTCGATCACGTCTGCTGCATCTCGCACGATCTCGACGGTCCTGGTATCGGGGACACCGGTAGAGAAGACGGTGAAGCGCATCGCTCGTCCGGCGAGGTCGGCCATGCGCCTGGCCCCTGATGGTCTCGACAGGTCGCTCAAAGGGATTCGAAGGCTACGGATCCTCGCCTCCCACAGGCCGAGGAGCGGAGCATCGTTGCGGACGCTCTTGCGCGTGAACTCGTCGAGACCGGCAGTTGGGAACTCAGCGACGGCCATCCAGGAGTGCCTCATCGTCACCCCGAGCGGACTCTCCCAACTCGGATCCAGCGCAGTATCGAGCGACATCGGCAGCGCTGTGCCCGTGCCCACCGATCCGTACGATCGGAGCGGCTGAGTGTCGTACCCCTCCTCGGTGACATCGACGATGAAGATGCCGAGCTTCGGTGGATCGTCTCTCCCGTTCTCGGCTGCCGGTGGCACCGACGCCAGTTCCGAGTAGTCAGGACGCACGAACCCCGTCGACGGCGCAACGTACATGTCCGTCTCTCCGTGGTGGTTGTACAGGAAGGTGTGCACATGCCCGGAGAAGAGGGCTTCGACGCGGTGCTGCTCGAGAAGATCGAGCAGCCAGGACCTTCCCGGTTCACCGAGGTTGTCGTAGTGCTCGTTCTCGTTGCGGTCCCGGATGAACGGTGGATAGTGAGTGAAGACGAAGATTCGCCGATCGGACGACGATGCGACCTCGAGGTCGGACTCCACCCATTCCCGCTGCCGATGTTCGCGCTCGAGTCCCGAGTTCAGGAGTTGTGCGTCGAGGACGACGAAGTGACACTCCTCGACGTCGAACGAGTAGAACGGTGGCCCCCAGGCCTCCTCGTACACCGGGTAGTTGGCCTCATCGACTGCGGGCACTGCAACGAACGCGTTCGGCTTGTCCCCCACGTCGTGATTGCCCGGGACGAAGTAGATCGGATGGCGCAGCTGTCGATACACACCGTGCGCAAGGTCGATCGCTTCACGGTGGGTCTCCTCGAGCGGCAAAGGATGCACGATGTCGCCGAGGTGGACGACGAACGCTGCATCGATCTGGTTGCAGAGATCGACGATGAACTCGTTGCGTTGCACCATGAGTGCGTTGGACGGGTAGGCATCGACCTCCTGGTCCGGTGGCCGGATGTGTGAGTCGGCGATCACGATGAATCGGAGCCCACTCCCATCAGATGCAATCGGTACTTCGGTCATCGTTTTACTCCTCCTCGAACGGACGCAGGACGCGTACGGTACTGCATCGAGGGATGGCTCCAACCCTGCAAACCGCAGGTCCGATGAGCTAAGTTGTGCCCATGATGGACTCAACGTATAGCGCCGTGTACGCACGATCACTCGAAGACCCTGAGGGGTTCTGGGCCGAAGCCGCCCGCGACATCGACTGGACAAGACAGTGGGACACCGTGCTCGATCGCGACGCACAGCCTGTGGCGCGATGGTTCGTCGGCGGAGAGTTGAACACGTGCTACAACGCGCTCGATCGACATGCCGACGGGGGACGAGGCGATCAACCCGCCCTCATCTACGACAGCGCGGTGACCGGTACGGTCGAGACGTTCACCTACAGCGAGTTGCGCGACCGCGTCGCACGGTTCGCCGGGGTACTTGCGAGCCGCGGCGTCGGACGCGGGGACCGCGTGGTCATCTACATGCCGATGATCCCCCAGGCGGCTATCGCGATGCTGGCCTGTGCCCGTCTCGGTGCCGTCCACTCTGTCGTCTTCGGAGGATTCGCCTCGAAGGAACTTGCCGTTCGCATCGACGACTGTGCACCCAAGGTTGTTGTCTCGGCATCCTGTGGCATCGAAGTGAACCGTGTCATCGAGTACAAGCCGCTGCTCGACAAAGCCATCGAGATCGCCGAGCACCAGCCAGACCACACGATCATCTACCAGCGCGACCAGGCCACCGCGTCGATGGTTCCGGGACGGGACCTCGACTGGGCAGACGAGATGCGCGATGCGCAACCACATCCGTGTGTCCCCGTTGCTGCAACCGACCCGCTGTACATCCTCTACACATCCGGGACCACGGGCGAGCCCAAAGGCATCATCAGGGACAACGGAGGTCACGCCGTTGCCCTCAAGTGGACGATGAAGAACATCTACGACGTCGACCCTGGAGAGGTGTACTGGGCGGCGTCCGACGTCGGATGGGTCGTTGGACACTCCTACATCGTCTACGCCCCGCTTCTCCACGGCGCCACGACCGTGCTCTATGAGGGCAAGCCCGTCGGCACTCCCGACGCCGGTGCGTTCTGGCGTGTGATCGCCGACCACGGGGTCGTCTCGATGTTCACGGCCCCCACGGCGATTCGTGCGATTCGCCAGCAGGATCCCAATGGTGCGTTCATCACCGAGTACGACCTGAGTGCCTTCCGTGCGCTCTTCCTCGCCGGAGAACGCTGCGACCCCGACACCCTCGCCTGGGCTGAGAGCCAGCTCGGTGTCCCCGTGATCGACCACTGGTGGCAGACCGAGACCGGATGGGCGATCGCCGCGACCTGCCTCGGGATCGAACAGACGCCGATCGTCCCGGGCTCGCCCGGGCGTCCTGCACCCGGGTGGGACATCGCGGTGATGGGACCGAACGGAGACGAGATGCCAACCGGAGAGATCGGGGCGATCTGTGTGCGCCTGCCGATGCCGCCATCGTCCCTTCCGACGCTGTGGAACGCCGATGACCGCTTCGTCAACACCTACCTGTCGGCGTTCTCCGGATACTACGAGACCGCAGACGCCGGATACATCGACGACGATGGGTACCTGTTCGTGATGTCGCGTACCGATGACATCATCAACGTCGCGGGCCACCGCCTTTCTAGTGGTGCATTGGAGGAGGTCCTCACGTCACACCCCGATGTCGCAGAGTGCGCCGTCGTCGGTGTGGCAGACGAGTTGAAGGGACAGCTCCCCATCGGCTTCCTCGTCCTCCAGGCCGGAACCGAGCACGGTGACGGCGAGGTCGTCAGCGACGTCGTGGCTGCAGTACGCGACCAGATCGGGCCGGTCGCTGCCTTCAAGTCTGCCGTCGTCGTCCAGCGTCTTCCCAAGACACGCTCAGGGAAGATCCTGCGTGGGACGATCGCCCGCATCGCCAACAACGACCCGTGGACGATGCCTGCCACAGTGGACGACCCGGCGATCTTCGACGAGATCGCGACCGCTCTCGCAACGATCGGGTACCCGCAGTCCCCTTCATAGGACGTGACCGACGGCGCCACGGGCTGACGACAAGCATGTTGACTGGTCGCGCGACCAGACGTACACTCGCTGGACCATGAACGTTGCAACAACCCGCGAGATGATGTGTATGGCGATGTCACAGCCATGCAGATTGGTCGCGTAGCAACACCAAACACACCACACGAGGGATCTGCACGGGCAACCGGAGCGGGTCCTTTTTTTCTTTGTCTGGACCCCCACCGATTGCCACAGCAGCCTTCGGCGATCCGGGAGGACGCGATGACGAAGGAATACCGATACGAGACCCTGCAGATCCATGCAGGCCAGGAACCGGCACCGGGCACGAACGCCCGTGCCGTACCGATCTATCAGACGACGTCGTACACGTTCGACGACTCAGATCACGGCGCACGACTCTTTGCGCTCGAAGAGTTCGGCAACATCTACACGAGGATCATGAACCCGACCACCGATGTCTTCGAGCAGCGCATCGCCGCGCTCGAAGGGGGCGTTGCAGCGGTCGCCACGGCAAGCGGGCAGGCGGCACAGTTCGCAGCGCTCACCACACTTGCTGAGGCAGGTGACAACATCGTCTCGACGTCGTACCTCTACGGAGGCACGTACAACCAGTTCAAGGTCGCATTCAAGCGTCTGGGAATCAACGTCCGGTTCGTCGCGAGCGACGATCCGGACGAGTTCGCACGCCGCATCGACGATCGGACGAAAGCGATCTACCTGGAGTCCATCGGGAACCCGCGGTTCAACGTTCCCGACATCGAAGCGTTCGCACGTCTCGCCCACGACGTCGGAGTCCCCCTCGTCGTAGACAACACGTTCGGTGCAGCCGGCTATATCAGCCGACCGATCGACCAGGGAGCAGACATCATCGTGGCATCGGCGACGAAGTGGATCGGTGGTCATGGAACGTCGATCGGGGGCATCATCATCGACTCCGGTAACTTCGACTGGCGCAACGCCAGGTTCCCCGGCTTCACCGAGCCGTCGGAGGGGTACCACGGGCTCGTGTTCGCCGACACGTTCGGTCCCGATGGGCCGTTCGGGAACATCGCCTTCGCCGTGCGTGCACGCGTCGAGGGCCTGAGGGACCTCGGAGCTGCACTCTCCCCGTTCAACGCGTTCCTGCTCCTTCAGGGTGTCGAGACCCTGTCGCTGCGGGTACAGCGTCACATCGACAACGCCCTCGACCTTGCCCTGTGGCTCCAGGACCAGCCGGGCGTGTCGTGGGTCAACTACCCGGGACTCGAGAACCATCCCTATCACGAGGTGGCTCAACGTGTGCTGAGCAACGGCTTCGGGGCCGTGCTGTCCTTCGGTGTGCGCGGTGGTGTACCTGCAGCGAAGCGCTTCATCGACTCGCTCGAGCTCGCATCGCATCTCGCCAACGTCGGTGATGCCAAGACACTCGTGATCCACCCTGCATCGACGACCCATCAGCAACTCTCTGCGAGAGAGCAACTGGCGGCAGGCGTCACCGACGACCTCATCCGTGTGTCGGTCGGCATCGAGCACATCGACGACATCGTCGATGACTTCTCCTCGGCATTCTCGAAACTCGAACGAGCCGAAGCCGTCGCCTGATGAAGCATCGCATCACGCTGCGTGGAGTGTTCCACCTCGAACGAGGCGGAACACTCCACGACGTCGAGGTGGATGTGCGTACCTGGGGGACGCATCGTTCCTCTGCCACGCTCGTGTGTCACGCGTTGACAGGTTCCGCCGACGTCAACGCGTGGTGGGGCGGCTTGTTCGGGTCGGGACACACACTCGACCCGAACGAGTCGTACCTCGTGTCGATGAACGTCCTCGGCGGATGCGCCGGTACGACGGGTCCGGCAACGACACCGCCGGGAGCGGGCGGGCCGCTCGGTCCACAGTTCCCGCGTGTGACGATACGAGACATGGTCCATCTCCAACGAGCCATCCTCGATGAGCTCGGTGTGACCTACCTCGACCTCGTCATTGGCGGATCCATGGGCGGCATGCAGGTACTCGAATGGGCGGTCCTGTACCCGGAACGTGTCGGTGCGATCGCACCGATCGCCGTCGGTGCGGCACAGTCGGCGTGGGCCATCGGCATCTCCGAGACGCAACGCCACGCGATCGTCACGGACCCGAGCTTCCACGCAGGCCGCTACCACCCGGACGCACCACCGGCCGCCGGGTTGACAACGGCGAGGATGATCGCCATGTGCTCGTACCGCAGCCATGAGAACTTCGAGTCGAGATTCGCGCGGACCCACACGAACGGTGCCTACGCCGTGCAGTCGTACCTGCGCCACCAAGGCGACAAGCTCGTGACACGCTTCGACGCGAACTCGTATCTGACGCTCATCGACGCCATGGATAGCCATGATCTCGGCAGGGACCGCGGACCACGCGAGGCGATCATACGACGCATCACACAACCAGCGATCGTCGTTGGGATCACCTCGGACGTTCTCTACCCGATCGC
Source organism: uncultured Acidimicrobiaceae bacterium (assembly GCA_964387145.1). GTDB lineage: Bacteria > Actinomycetota > Acidimicrobiia > Spongiisociales > UBA5794 > JAMBLL01. The sequence continues at coordinate 44,531 of CAYLVM010000006.1, read as the reverse complement.
CGAAGTGGAAGCCCTAGCCGAGGCCATGCCGAACGCCCGGTTCGCGGTACTCGACAGCCCCCACGGACACGACGCGTTCCTCATGGACACGGCAGAGCTCGACACGATCATCCATACCTTCCTTGCGGGCGTGGCACGATCGGAGCCCCTCGGTAGCCACGGATCCGCCTGACGGGCCCGCCTCCGTCCCCCCTTCAGGGAGGACCGAAGAACCCCGCGAGCCCGGTGACGCTATCGTCCCGGGTCCAAGCAGCAAGAGGCCGACGGTGAACAACAGCGAGCAACTACGGGCTCCTCTCACAGGGACGATCATCACGGTTGATGCGGTCAAGGGCGAGGCCATCTCTGCCGGAGCGCAGCTGTGCCTGATCGAATCGATGAAGCTCGAACATCCCGTCACCGCATCGGTCAGTGGCACGGTCACGCACGTCCACGTCGTCCCCGGCCTCACCGTCACCGAAGGTGACGTCCTGATCGAGATCGAACCGGGCCAAGAAACGGCATCACCGCCGACTACCGACAGCGTCGATGACGAACACACCGCAGATATGACAGAGATGCAACAGCGGCGGTTCATGACGACGGATGCGGCGCGACCCGAAGCGGTCGAGCGTATGCGATCTCTTGGAGGCTTCACAGCGAGGGAGAAGATCGACTCACTCATCGATGCGGGCTCGTTCCACGAGTACGGCACGTTCGTCATCGCTGCCCAACGCGCACGTCGATCCATCGATGAGCTCATCGATCGCACTCCCGCAGATGGGCTCGTCACCGGGATCGCCTCGGTCAACGGTGACCGATTCCCCCCGGATGCCTCACTCATCGCCGTTCTTGCCTACGACACGACCGTTCTGGCCGGCACCCAGGGTGTGATGAACCACAAAAAGACGGACCGGCTGCTCGCCGTGGCGCGCGAGCGACAGCTACCCGTCGTGCTGTTCGCAGACGGTGGCGGCGGTCGCCCCGGCGATACGGAAACCATCACCAAGACCGGCCTCGACGTCGGGACGTTCGCTGCCTTTGCACGGCTGTCGGGCACGGTCCCACTCATCGGCATCGTCTCTGGATACTGCTTCGCAGGGAACGCGATCCTCGCAGGGATGTGCGATGTCATCGTGGCCACACAGCATGGCCACATCGGTGCCGGTGGGCCCGCGATGATCGCAGGGGGCGGCCTCGGCGTCGTGTCACCCGATGAGGTTGGCCCGGTAGATGTCCAGTACCCCAATGGCGTGATCGACATACTCGTCGAAGATGACGAATCCGCGGTCAGGACCGTCGGACAGTATCTGTCGTACTTCCAGGGGACGGTCGAGACCTGGGAGACACGGGACCAGGTACCGCTGCGCACGGTCGTGCCCACGAACCGCCGGCGTGTTTATGACGTGCGTTCGATCATCTCGACACTGGCAGACGCGGACTCGGTGCTCGAACTTCGCAGTGCGTTCGGCAGTGCACTCATCACCGTGTTCGCACGGATCGAGGGAGTTCCTGTAGGTGTCATGGCGAACGATCCGAGCTCCGGAGGTGGCGCGATCGACGCTGATGCCGGCGACAAGGGAGCACGCTTCATCCAGCTGTGTGACGCCTTCGGCATCCCCGTGCTGTCTCTCGTCGACACACCGGGGATCATGGTCGGACCCGATGCAGAGCGGGAGGCAACGGTTCGCCACGCCTCACGGCTCTTCGTGGCAGGTGCCAATGCACGTGTTCCCATCATGGCTGTGATCACCCGGCGCGGTTACGGTCTCGGGGCGATGGCCATGGTCGGGGGTGGCTTCAAGGAGAGTGTCTTCACCATTGCGTGGCCCACCGCAACACTCGGACCGATGGGCCTCGAAGGAGCAGTCCGCCTCGGGTACCGCAGGGAGCTCGAGGCGATCGACGATCCCGTAGAAAGGGAGATCGAGTACGACCGGCTCGTCGCTGCCGCCTACGACGACGGCAAGGCACTGAATGCATCGACATGGTTCGATGTTGACGAGGTCATCGACCCTGCCGATACGAGATCGTGGGTAGCAACGATCCTGCAAAGCCACAAGCCCGAGCGCTTCCCGAGATATCGGCCCTATGTCGATACCTGGTAAGTGGCGAAAGGGTCTGGCTACCCCAGCTTGCTGATCGCGGCGGCAACCTGGCCTGCCACTCTGGCATTGTTCTCAGAGAGTGAGAGATTGGCAGGTATGTTCTGTCCGTCGAGCGCTTTCGATATCTCGGCAAGAACGAACGGTGTTACCGCAGCGCCTGAGATTCCGGCAGCCTTGGCCCGCTCGAGGGCACCGTTCATCGCGCCCTGGATCGCCGATGAAGCGAGAGCATCGACGGCAGGAACCGGTACGCCAAGCAGCGCGCCACCGCCCCAGGTGAGCCGTTCGACGACGAACGCTGCCACGGCCTCGGGAGTGTCGAGCCGGAGTGGTGCCGGCAGGCCGCTCGATCGTGCATAGAACATGGGGAACTCATCGCACTGGTACCCGATCACGGGCACCGAAAGCATCTCGAGATGTTCGAGCGTCCTCGCGATATCGAGGAACGCCTTCGCCCCTGCAGAGACGGTGAGCACCGGGTGACGGGCGATCGCCGCGAGATCGGCTGAGACGTCACCCGAGTCGGTGACGCCGTGATGGACACCGCCGATGCCGCCGGTCGCGAACACGGTGATGCCCGCCTTTGCTGCGATCGCGAGCGAAGCCGACACCGTCGTCGCACCGACCGGCCATCGCTGGGTGACCGCTGCTGCGATATCTCGCTCGGCCGTCTTCGTGGCCTCACCGAGGATGCGTCCGTACCCGTCACCATCGAGTCCAACGTGTACCTTCCCATCCATGATCGCTGTGACCGCAGGCTCGGCACCGGAGTCACGGACCGCGGCAAGGGTTCGAGTAAGTGCTTCCTCGTTCGCCGGGGACGGCAGGCCGAGGTTCGAGAAGATCGTGCTCTCGAGCGCCACCACGGGACGGCCCCTCTCGAGCGCTTCGCTCACGGGCGCGCTGATGGTCATGTTCGGCATTGTGGGCTCCGTGTCTGGTCGATCCAACACCACGAGGTTACGGGGAGTACCGCGTGAGCACTTCCGCCGCTAGACGGTGGCCCGCTGTGATGGCACCTTCGATATCAATACCGGCCATGCGCGCCACGATGAAGCCTGCAGCGAATGCGTCACCGGCGCCAGTGGTATCGCGTACGTCTTGAACGGCGATCGCCGGCACGGTCGCAATGAGCCGCCCGCGGCTGTAGGCAACGGCCGGGTGTTCCCCATCCTTGACGATCGTGAGATCGGCACCCTTGGCTCCCAGGCTGTCTGTCATGGCGAGGATGTGGCCTTCGTCTGCGTTGCAGAACAGCACGTCGGGCTTCAGCGCATCGATCATGGTGGAGAACCGCGCGACGCCGAACTCTTCGATGATCGCCACTGATGATGCGTCGATACTCACCTTTCCCCCGGATTGGCGCACCGTGCGAATCGCCGCTTGGCTCGTCGCTCCCAGCGGTTCGACGACCAACGAGTAGGCGGGAACGTGGAGCCAGGTGATGCCGGTGAGATCGGTGTCGGCGATCGTGTCGAGTTCCACTGCCGCTGCTCGGTCGGGGAGCATCGATCGCTCACCGCCGGGGTGGACGAGTACCACGATCGTTCCGGTCCGTCCCTGCTGTTGCACGCGGGCATCGATGCCCGCGATCGCGAGGTCACCGATCAGAGATCTGCCGATCGCATCCGACCCGACCCGACCAATGAAGCGAACACCGGTACCGGTGTTCGCTGCAGCAACAGCGACATTGGCAGCACTCCCCCCTCGTCGCCGTTGGATCGTCACCGGGGTATCGGTGCCCGTCGCTATGTCGCTGGACAGCCACACCACGACGTCTTCGATGACGTCACCGAGACAGCAGAGCACCAGTAGTCCTATGCACAGGGAGCGGAGCAGCGTTGCACTACGTGACGATCTCGGCGTCGACGTCGACACTGCGGGAGTTGCGTCGGCGGCGGATGAGCACGATCGCGACCGTTCCACCGATGACGGCCACTCCGCCGAGGATGAGAACGGCTCTCGAGATCCGTCTGGCCTTCACCACGAACTCACCTGCGGTCTGAGCGAGTTCGTCTGCCTTGACTGCGAAAACATCGGCCTTCTCGAGTTGATCTTGGACAAGCTCGAGGCCGCGTTGAATCTGATCAACGGAGGATTGTGCGTACTCGATCGTGTCAGCAGCCGTCATCGTCGCCTCGCTGGTACATCCTGGATTCTGATTGGATTGTACCTGCGGCGTCGAGACGAGTGCCATGTGCGAGCGGGAGGTGGTCCGACGCCCGGAACTGATCGGGTGTGAAGTAGCGAGCTTCGTACGGGATCACCCGACTGTCGCTGTCCTTCCATGCATCCCAGTCGGGAAGGCGGGGCTCGTCGGCGTTGACAGACGTACCACACCTTGGTTCTTGTCACCTGGTCTGCCATCGCATCCGTGGCGACCGCGTGATTCATGACACCACGCCCTACCCACGGGAAGGCGAAGGAAGCGAAGAAGTTGTACGAGTACGGGTTCTTGTCGTACTTCGACACCAGGTTGACCAACTCCTTTTCGAGGATCCGGATCGGATCCTCACGAAGGTACGAGTTGAGGTCGCCCACAACGAGGACGATGAGCCCTTCGACTTGAAGCGGCTGGCCATGATGGTGAATGTCTTTTTCGCCTTGACTCCTTGTATGTCATCGCGTCACCACCGAGAACACTCAACCGATAGGTGGTCTACTGGCCCAGATACCGCGAACTCGCAAGTCCGGTACGACCTTCTGCCGTCCCCCCTTCAGGAGGGACAGGTTGACCGAGAACCCAACGCCCCCGGTGTTCCTACATCCAGTCTGGTCTCAACGGCATGCCACTGGTACCGCGCTGGGGGGTGTTCACCGCGAGAACCTGATCGATGTGGATGCGGTTGTCCTCGAACAGCACGGCACAGCCTGCCATGTAGAGGCGCCAGATCCTCGCCCGGGCCTCACCGACTTCGCCGACGGCATCGTCCCAGTTGCATCCGAGGTTCTCGACCCAACGCCGCAACGTCATCCCGTAATGCTCCCTGAGGTTCTCTATGTGGCGTACCTCGAGACCGCGCTCCTGGAGTGCCGAGACCACGCTGCCAACCTCGTGGAGTTCACCGTCGGGGAACACATAGCGGTCGATGAAGGGTGAGCGACGAACCCGACCACGACTCACCGGACTGTCTCGACTGATCGCGTGATTCATCAGGCGACCTTCGGGGACGAGCAGGTCCGAAACCTGTGTGAAGTACGTCCCGAGGCGTGGCAGACCGACATGCTCGAACATGCCGATGGAACTGATCGCGTCGAACGGGCCGTCATCGACGTCCCGATAGTCCTGGAGCCGGATCTCGACAACGTCGGCAAGGCCAGCCTCGACCACACGTTTGCTCGCAAGGTCGACCTGATTCTGAGAGACCGTCACACCAACCGCTCTCACGCCGTAGTTCTCCGCGGCGTGCATGACCATTCCGCCCCAGCCGCATCCGATGTCAAGCAGCCGCATCCCCGGCCGAAGGCCGAGCTTCCGACATATGAGATCGTACTTTTCGGTCTGTGCCTGCTCGAGCGTGTCGGTGGGGGTCTCAAAGACCGCACACGAGTACGTCATGGATGGTCCGAGGATCATGCGGTAGAACTCGTTGGAGACGTCGTAGTGGTAGGAGATAGATGAGGCGTCACGACCCCGGCTGTGGAGTCGGCCGCGTCCACGATGCTCCTCCGGAGGAGGCGGAATGCGACGTAGGTTGCCAATGCCGACGACGCTGAGCAGGTCACGGACCTGTCTCGGTGTGAACTTCAACTCGGGAAGGAGATTTCTCAACTCGAGAAAGTCGTAGATGTCTCCGTCGATGTCGAGGTCACCCGAGACGTACGCCCGGGCCAAACCGAGCTCACCCGGAGCGGTGACGATCCGCACGAGTGCATCCCGTGAACGGATCACCACCGTCGTCGCCGCATCCTTGGGTCCAACGTCTGTGCCGTCGTACGCGATGAGGCGAACGGGGAGGTCCGTGCCGAGCCAATCAGAGATGAAAGATTCGAGAGTCATGGTCAGGCTCCTTCGTACAGGTATCTCCCCCCGGAGTACGTATCGTTACCTCGCTGGGAGATGCATGCGACAGTCATACACCTTCCCGTCGCCTGGAATGTCAAGGGAGTGGATTTCTCATCCATCGGTGCTCTCTCCTCGCCCCAGTCTCGCGGTGGTGTCAGAAGCGGGAGGGGTGACCCGCTGTGTGGAGATGGTCCGTTCTCATGCCGGCTGATACACCGACGTCGATGCCTGGAGCGATCGTCTGACATCGGTTCGGATCCGTACAGTCCTCGGGATCGAGACCCTCCGCCCGCTGCGTCAACGCGACGAGTTGGTCGCGTGTCCGGTGGAGGTTCTCGATATGACGGTCGAGATCTTCGATGTGGCGTGAGAGAAGATCGATGACGTGGAAGCACGTTCCCTCACCGTGACCGCGCAGGTCGAGAATCGACGCGATCTCTGTCAACGACAGCCCCGTTGCCTGTGCATCGCGGATGAACCGCAGCCGCTCGACGGCGAGCTCGTCGTAGTCGCGGTATCCGTTGGGAGCCCGCTCGGGCTCGGGGATGAGTCCGATCTCCTCGTAGTAGCGAATCGTCTTTGTTCCGACACCCGCCCGGCTTGCAATCTCTCCGATTTTCATGCCAGCAGTATACCGCAGAAAAATCCTTGACATTACATCCGGATGGAAGGTGTACGTTCTCCGCATGGCTACGAAATCAACAAGGAGGAGTGACGTGAAACGTGACCCCGATTCCGGCACACCAGCGCTCGACAGCGCGGCGACCGGTGAACAGACCAGAGGCACCGAGACGGTGCGCCTCGCACTCGAGGGCATGAGTTGCGCCTCGTGCGTGGCAACGATCGAGAGTGCGCTCAACGACGTGCCCGGCGTGCTCGACGCGAGAGTGAACTTCGCCTCGGAGGAGGCGACCGTGGAGCTGGCCGACAAGACGGTCCAGGTCGATCAACTCATCGATGCCGTCTCGAGCGCCGGCTACCAGGCACGAGCAGCGAGTGACGACCCCGACGACGGAGATGCAGACCAGAAGGCCCACCAGCGGCTCTACCGGACGCTGCTCCGCAAGTTCTGGTTCGCCGCACTCGTGTCGATACCGATCATCTACTTCTCGTACCCCGAGATCTTCCCAGGCGTACCCGCCAAGGGATCTGCCGAGCTGAACCTCATCTGGGGAGCCATGGCGATCCTGACGTTGGCGGTCATGGCGTGGTCCGGCTCACAGTTCTTCACAGGGGCATGGTCCGCGGCCAAGCACCGCTCGGCGAACATGAACACACTGATCGCCGTCGGCATCTCGGCTGCGTGGCTCTACTCGACCGTGGCGCTGCTCTTCCCCGGCGTGTTCCCCGAAGAGCGGCTCAGAGACGTGTTCTACGACGTCGTCGCCGTCGTGACGGCGTTGGTCGTTCTCGGCGCTGCGATGGAGATCCGCGCCCGTGCGCGCACATCGGAAGCCCTCAAGAAACTGATCGGGTTACAGGCCAAGACGGCTCGTGTCATACGCGACGGAACGGAAGTCGAGATCCCGACGGGGGATGTGATGGAGGGCGACGTCGTCGTCGTCCGACCCGGGGAGAAAATCCCTGTGGATGGCATCGTCGTCTCAGGGGCATCGGCCGTCGACGAATCCATGGTGACGGGCGAGCCGATCCCGATAGAGAAGACCGAGGACTCGACGGTCATCGGATCGACGATCAACAAGACAGGTTCGTTCCGATTCCGCGCAACGCGGGTCGGACGCGACACGATGCTTGCGCAGATCATCCAGATGGTACGCGACGCTCAGGGATCGAAGGCACCGATACAACGTACCGTCGACATGGTGGCCGGCTACTTCGCTCCGGCAGTGATGATCATCGCGATCGTGACCTTCATGGCATGGTTCACGTTCGGTCCCGCTCCGTCACTCGTGTACGCGGTCATCACAGCAGTCACGGTTCTCGTGATCGCCTGCCCCTGTGCTCTCGGGCTGGCAACACCGACCTCGCTGATGGTCGGAATCGGGAAGGGGGCCGAGCACGGCATCCTCATCAAGTCCGGTGACGCACTCGAGACCGCCCACAAGATCGATACGGTCGTGCTCGACAAGACCGGAACGGTGACACAGGGCAAGCCCGTGCTCACCGACGTCGTCACGACGATCGGCTTCACCGAGGACGACGTTCTGTTCTTGGCCGCCGCCGCCGAGATCGGCTCCGAGCACCCGCTCGGGGAGGCGATCGTCACGGGAGCCCGAAACCGGGGTATCGAAACGAACGAGCCTGAGATCTTCGAAGCTGTACCGGGACATGGGATCACTGCCGTTGTTGACGGTCGACGTGTCGTTCTCGGCAACCTGGCCTTCATGGAGGATCAGGACGTCGAGGCACGAGCCGTTGAGGGAACCCTCGCACGACTCTCCGATGAAGGCAAGACAGCGATGGTCATCGGCGTCGACGGCGAACTCGCCGGAGTCGTGGCAGTCGCCGACACGGTCAAGGAGGACTCCGTCGCCGCGATCGAGCGTATGCACGAACTCGGACTCGAAGTCGTGATGCTCACAGGCGACAACCAACGCACTGCGGACGCGATCGGCAGGCAGGTCGGTATCGACCGGGTTCTCGCCGAGGTGCTCCCCCAGGACAAGGCGAACCAGATCAAACTCCTCCAAGCAGAAGGCAAGACCGTCGCTATGGTCGGTGACGGGATCAACGATGCTCCCGCACTCGCCCAGTCCGATGTGGGAATGGCGATGGGAACGGGGACGGACGTCGCCATCGAGTCTGGAGACATCACACTCGTGAAGGGCAGCCTCACCGGCATCGTCACTGCAATCGAACTGTCCAAGGCAACCATACGCAACGTCCGCCAGAACCTCGTTGGTGCGTTCGGGTACAACGCACTCGGTATCCCTATCGCTGCCGGCGTCCTGTATCCGTTCATCGGGTTGCTCTTGAGCCCGCTGCTGGCGGGTGCGGCGATGGCGTTCTCGTCGGTCACCGTTGTGACCAACGCGAACAGGCTTCGCCGCTGGAAGCCGACGACCATCGCCACCAGTCCGGGGACGAGCGTTGTCGACACGGACGCCACATCTGCAGGTCCCACACAATCAAAGGAAACGGAAGGAGCACGATCATGAGCGTGATCATCGTCAATCTCATTGGAGTCGCCCTCATCGCTCTCATCGTTTGGTACTTCTGGCTCTCCAAGCCGGAAGCAGCGAGAGCAACGACCACGACGAGCGGAGTCCAGGAGGTGTTCGTGGTCGTCAAGGGCGGCTACTCACCCGACACGATCCAGGTGGAAGCCGGCCAGCCGGTCCGCCTGATGTTCAACCGCCAGGAGTCCAGCCCGTGCTCGGACAAGGTCGTTCTCGACGCCTTCGGGGTGTCCGCCGATCTTCCCGAGGGCGAGACGGTACCGGTCGAGTTCACGCCCACGACGCCGGGTGACTACGAGTTCGCATGCCAGATGGGCATGCTTCGGGGGAAGGTCATCGTGACATGAACGGGTCGAACCCCCAAGCCGGGGGCGGTGCGCTCGACACGCACCGCCCCGCCGTGCTCGAAGCCGATCACATCACCAAGTCGTACCGACGAGGCTTTCGCCGGTCCGACACACAGGTTCTCACCGGCGCAAGCCTTGCGGTTCACGCGGGCGAGATCGTCGGCCTGGTCGGTGAGAACGGTGCGGGCAAGTCGACCTTGATGAAGATCCTGGTCGGGTCGCTAGCAAGCGACGGCGGCAGTGTCGACATACGCGGCTCGTTCGGATACTGCCCGCAGGAGCCCATCCTCTACGAGCGCCTCACCTGCGATGAACACTTCGAACTCTTCGGCGATGCCTACGGCATCGATCGCAGCACCATCGAGCGAAACCGCCGGGAACTGTACGACATCTTCAACTTCGCTCAGTACGCCGACACTCGCGTCGAGGAACTCTCCGGCGGCACCAAGGCCAAGCTCAATCTCGGACTGGCGTTGATCCATGACCCCGACATCCTCCTGCTCGACGAGCCCTACGCAGGTTTCGACTGGGACACCTATCTGCGCTTCTGGGAACTAACCGGCGAGCGGCGCAACGACGGTCGCGCCGTCCTCATCATCAGCCACTTCGTCGCCGATGAGGAACGCTTCGATCGGATCATCCATCTCCGCGACGGGGAAGCTGTCGAATGACCATCGTCCCGACGCATCTCACACGGCTGTACCTCGCCGAGTACTCGCGGCGCCCCGTGAACCTCGCCCTCCTCGTGCTCGTTCCGCTGATCTTCGTCGTGCTCGCCGCCGGACAGATCAGCGACTTCGCGAAGATCGTCGGGGCGACGGCCGACCCGGCTCAGCTCGCCGCACCTACTGCAGGCTGGGCGGCAGCGTTCCTTGCCGGTGTGGCCGGACTTTTCCATGTGCTCGGCTCACGCAACGCCGACCGTCGCCTCGCGATCGCCGGCATGTCTCCCCTCCAGATCACCGCTGCACGCCTCGGGTCCGGGATCTTCCTTGCCCTCCTTGCCGCAGGAGCCTCGGTCGGCGCGCTTGCCTTCCGCACAGGGATATCGGATCCCGCCAGAACGATCGCCGGGACCGTGATGTTCGCCGTCATCTACCTCGGACTCGGTGTGGCGATCGGTTCGATGACCAAGAGCGATGTGAACGGTTCGCTGCTCGTCATCTTCATCTGGATGCTCGACGTGTTCCTCGGCCCCGCGATGGCAGGCTCCGATATCTGGATCACGCGCCTGTTTCCCTCCCACTACGTCACCCTCGTCATGCTCGATACCTCATCGGGTCACAGCGGCCCGATCGGGGATCTCGGCTGGGCAGTGCTGTGGACGATAGGGTCCCTCGCCCTGGCGGCCACGGTCTTCACTACGGCCACCACGAAGCGCAGGAACAGGGGCAGGACCAACCCGCGGGTGACGAACTCGAGTACGAGCCGCGTTCGTTCCGGACTTCGATACGGCCTGATCGACTACCGCCGTAACGCCACGTTATGGGTCCTCCTCGTCGTCCTTCCCATCTTCTTCATCTCCCTCAGCTTCTACATCACTCCCGCCAGCCCTGCACCCGTCCAGCTCACCAATGCCGGCGTCACATCCATCGCGATCCTGTCGATGATCGATGTTCACGGCGCCATCATGGTGCCGATCACGGTCGCTTTCCTTGCGGGTCTCTCCGGGCTCTTCATCGTCCAGGGCTCCATCGAGGCAGATTCGCGTCTTGCGATCGCCGGTTTCCGACCCACTGAGATCCTCCTTGCGAGGCTCGGCACGATCGGTGTCGCCGTTGCGTTGGCGACGATCGTTTCCCTCGGCGTCACAGCGATCGACTTCACCCCGGAGTCGTGGGGCTGGTTCGCGGTCGGTACCGCCATCGTTGCAGCAACGTACGGATTGATCGGTGTCCTCGTTGGATCCATGTTCGGCCGACTCGGCGGGCTGTACCTCATGTTCCTCATCCCCTTCATCGACGTCGGTATCGCCCAGAACATCATGTTCTCAGCATCCCCGCCCGCGTGGGGAGTCGCACTACCCGCCCGCGGCGCTGTGCAGGTCCTCATCGACGGTGCCTTCACGTCCTCGTTCGACCAACTCGGCATGCTCGTTCTCTCCGTCGCATGGCTGGTCGGTCTGACAGCGGTGACGGCGGCGGTCTTCCACCGCATTGCAAGGCCCGAGCGAACCTGAGATTGATTAGTTAGTTCGGAAGTGTTTAATTATTGAACCGGTGCTACCATTCCGACTGTCAGCTGTTCCCCCGATGGCAGGCAGCCGAATGGGGAACGGAGAGCCTGCAAGCACAGGAGGTATCGATGACCGACCGCACCCGGTCCGACCGACGAACGGTCGAGGTCGTGCTCGTGACGGCTCCCCGATGCCACTTCTGCGACGACGCCACGAAGCTTCTCGATGACCTGTCGGACCGCTACCCGATCAGCGTTCGCAAGGTCGAACTCGAAAGCGACGAAGGAACGTCGATCGCTGCGCGTTTCCGAGTTCCCTTCCCACCGGTACTTCTGATCGATGGGGCCTACTTCGGCCATGGGCGCATCTCACGGCGCAAGCTAGTCAAGGCACTCGATGCTGCCGTTATTTTTTTTGCCTCTACACCCCACCCCCAGAGGGAGGGGAACTGACATGGAAGGCGTATTCCTCGGTGGCTCACTGCTCGCAGCGTTCCTCGCCGGATCGGTTGCGTTGTTCGCACCGTGCTGCATCGTCGTTCTCTTCCCTGCCTATCTTGCAGCCGCTGTGCGCAACAGCCGGTGGCGGCTCGTTCCCCTGACACTGATCTTCGCTTCAGGGATCGCGGTCGTCCTCATCCCGATCACTCTCGGTCTCGGGATCCTCACGCGTGGACTCCTGCGATATCACGGGGCCACATACATCATCGGCGGCGTACTCATGCTGGTCCTTGCAGGACTCGCCCTGTCGGGTCGGGGCTGGACGCTACCGATCATGCGTGGATCGCCCGATATCCAGAGAACAGACTCGGGCGGCGTCTTCGTGCTCGGCGTCTTCTCCGGGGCTGCGTCGGCGTGCTGTGCCCCCGTACTCGCCGGTGTCCTCACCCTGTCGGCCGTCGCTCCCACCCTGATCCAGGGCGTCGGCATCGGGCTCGCGTACGTCTTTGGCATGGTCTTCCCTCTGGTCGTGCTCGCGCTCGCTTGGGACCGCCTCGGCCCCAAGGGCCGCGACCAGCTCAGAGGCAAGGAACGTCAGCTTCGCCTGGCGGGACGCACAATGACCGTCACCACCTTGGACCTCGTCGCAGCCGCCATGTTCTCCGTGATGGGCGTCGCCCTCGTCGTGATCGGGATCACCGGCACGACACTCGCCCCAACCGCACAGGTCACCATCGGTATCTGGCTCCAGGATCGTCTCGTCCCATTCGTGGGATGGCTCGAACCGGTCCCCGACTGGGTCATCGGTGTGGTTCTCGTCGGCATGGCCGCCGCAGCGGTTGCCATATCCGGTCGGCGACGAAAGATCGAATCAGACAGCGAATCCTCTCCAGATGGGAGTTGCCATGACGAACAAGAAGAACCAACAGAAACGGTCGGCAAAGGCGACCACGACTGCCACTGAGGCCAAAGGACGACCATCGTGGTGGAGTTGGCTTGCGATAGCCCTCCCCGTCATCGCCCTCATCGGCGTGATGGTGCTCGGTGGCGGTGACGACACGACCGCAGACTCGGCCATCGGGGCGTCTGCCCCGGATTTCACGCTCCCTGCCACCGACGGCAGCACCCAGTCGCTCGATGCCATCCTTGCCAACGGTGACGCGCTGCTCTACTTCTCGATGGGCCCTGGATGCGACGGCTGTTTCCACCAGATCCCCGAGATCGAGGAGGCGCTCGCCACCAAAGGGATCACTCTCGTCCCGGTGATGGTCGATCCCGCCCCCCAGGTTGCCGCTGAGACACAGCGGTTCGGTATCACAACTCCGATCCTGATCGACATCGATCGTTCTGTGTCAGAGGCGTACGGGATGATCGGCATCTACGGGCACCAGGGCCGGCCGAGCCACAGCTTCGCACTCGTGAACCAGGACCGTGAGATCACCTGGGTGAAGCACTATGCCGAGATGTTCGTACCGCTCGACAGCCTGCTCACCGACATCGGGGACGCCACCTGATCTCAGAGCGCGACTCAGCGCTCACTCCGCAAGCGGTACGGATACGACGAACCGCGAGCCGGTTCCGGGGCCTTGTGAGAACGCGACGACATCGCCACCGTGGCGACGTACGAGGTTGCGTGCGACGGTAAGTCCCACACCGGTTCCACCGGGCAGGTTGGGATCGACCCGGTGGAACCGGTCGAAGACCCGCCCGAGATCGTCCCCGGTGAGCCCTTTCCCTGTATCTGACACGGTCACCGTGGCGCGGTTTCCGTCGCGCTCGGTGTGGACTCCAACGGACCCACCCTGGCCTGTGTACGTGATGGCGTTCCCGAGAATGTTCGTGAAGACCTGTGTGAGGCGATCTCTGTCACCGAGCACGATGAGCGCATCACCGTCGTCGATCGTCAGGGTGATGTCCTTCTCCAGGAACAACGGCCTCAACGCCTCGGCAGCATCCTTCGCGATCTGTGCGAGATCGATTCGGTCCGCTGCGAGCTCGAGTGCTCCCTCCTCGGCACGCGACAGTGTGCTGAGGTCGGATGCGAGCCGTTTGAGTCTCGCAGCTTCTCTGGCAGTGGCACCGAACACCTCGTCGGTCGGTTCGAACACACCGTCGAGGAGGCCCTCCATGTACCCCTCGATGGTTGCGAGGGGGGTCCTCAACTCGTGGGCGACCTCGTTGATGAGTTGCAGTCGCCGCTCCTCCGTCGAAGCGAGCGACGCCGCAAGCGTGTTGATGTCCTGGGCGAGCGTGGCCAGCTCGACCTCATCGGGCACAGGGACACGTTCGTCGTACTCACCACGAGCAAGTTTGCGGGCAGCATCGCTCATGCGCTCGATCGGTTGAGCGATCCTTCTGGATGCGTAGACGCTCGCGATGACGGCAGTCACGGCACTGATCAACAGTGCAATGAACAGGGCCGACCGGAACGAGTCGAGCAACGACGACTGGAGCTCGATCATCACGGAGTCCCCGGTGCCTCCCATCATCGAGTCCCCCATCATCCCGTCGACGTGGTCGACGAAGAACCGCTGAGTGAGCGGACCGGCGATGAGCACGATCGCCACCACGCCGACGAACACAGCTGCGAGGTGTGACACGATGAGGCGCCCGCGCAGTGTCGAGAGGAAGCGCATCAGAGCGGCCCGGCGATGAACTTGTACCCAACGCCCCGGACGGTTGCGATGTAACGCTGGTTGTTCGGGTCGTCGCGGAGGGCCTTGCGCAGATTCGAGATGTGTACGTCTACGACCCGGTCGACGCCGACGAAGTCCCATCCCCACACGCGTTCCATCAGAAGTTCGCGCGTCATGACGCGACCGGGAGCCGACGCGAGTGTATGGAGAAGGTCGAACTCGAGCGTTGTGACTTCGACCGGTTCCCCATCGACAAGTACCTCGCGGCGAGCAACGTCGATCGTGAGGCCGTCGAAGCGAAGTGGACGATCATCGTCCTCGGCCTCGGCACGGCCACGGCGCAGGACCGCCTTGATCCTCGCAACGAGCTCGCGGGGACTGAACGGCTTCGTCACGTAGTCATCGGCTCCAACCGTCAGCCCTACGACCCTGTCGATCTCCTCTGCCCTGGCCGTGAGCATGATCACTGGAACTGCGGACGACGTGCGCAGTTCCCTCAGAACTTCGAAGCCGTCCATCTCGGGCATGCCGACGTCGAGGAGCACGAGGTCGGGGTCTTCACGACGTGCAAGATCGAGTGCGGACGCGCCGTCGGTTGCTTCGATGACATCGAAGCCCTCGGCGCTGAGGTACTTGACCAACATGTCTCGTAGCTCACGTTCGTCATCGGCCAGGAGGATCCGGGGTTGTGGCATCGTCTCCCTCACAGAAGTCGGTTCGACACAAGGTAGCGAGGACCGCCCGGTCCCCGCTACCTCGATCGTCTTCGCTCAGGCGTTGAGTCCGCTCCGGAACCCGCTGGTTTCAGATTGGTCCATGAATCCGCCCGTATCGGTGCCTCCCATGTGGGATCCGCCCATACCGGATCCGCCCATGAAGTCCTCGACGTTACCCATGTCGAAGCCCTCCATACCGGACCCGTCCATGAAGTCCTCGACGTTACCCATGTCGAAGCCCTCCATACCGGACCCATTCAT
>CAYLVM010000006.1:1475-28622 GCA_964387145.1 uncultured Acidimicrobiaceae bacterium | reverse complement strand
CCATGAAGTCCTCGACGTTACCCATGTCGAAGCCCTCCATACCGGACCCATTCATGATCCCGCCCATGTCGGTTCCGTCCATGAACTCCTCCATGTCGGACCAGTTCATGTTCGCGTCGGCCGACTTCATGAGGTCCTCCATGTCCCCATACCGGTCACCGAGGACGTCCTTCATGGAGTCGACCATGCCGGACCAGTCGTCGCCGAGGTAGTCGGACATCTGGGACCAGTGGCTGTCGCCCTGCTCTGTCGTGTCCGACGTTGCCTGCGTTCCGTTCGATGCGACCGCAAGGGCCGTTCCGCCGAGCAGGGCCACAGAGATGGTCCCCGCCACGATGATCTTCTTCCACATCAGATGCTCCCTTCGATTGCAGCCTTGCGGTTGCGGTATTCCTCACCATCGATCTCGCCTCGTGCGTAGCGGTCGGCGAGAACCTCGATGGCTCTCGACGGCGAACTCGTTTGGGTCGTGCGTTGTGGTCGCAGAGTGCTCACGATGAGCCACACGACGAGTCCGATGATGACGATCATCAAGATGCCGCCACCCATCGAAGCTCCTAGCCCGTATCCGTACATCATGTCCTTTGACTCCTTTCGGATGTTTCGTTCAACTCCCCCGTAGTGAACCGCATCGGTGTCAAGCCCGTACGAGCCGTTCCGTAAAGTTTCTGTAATGGCGTATCTGGCCTCCAGATGGCGCGAAAACGCTGAAATCCTTAGTCTGGCCCTAACCCACCCGGGGTGGGGTATTTGCATCTCGACATGGCTCTGGCCTAGATTCCCGCCGCACCGTACGCGGTGCAGTTTCGGGAAACCAGGAGGAGCGGGATGGGGAGTAACAGGCGCGACCTGTTGATGGTCGGCGGACTTTGGCTCGTGCTGACCGCCATTGGATTATGGGTAACGAGCACCTACTCACTTCTGCCCGTTCTTGCATCGGAACAAGGAGCCGAAGTCGACTACGCGTTCGAGACGCTGTTCCTGTACGCGATGCCGGTATTCATGCTGGTCATCGCCGTCCTCATCTACGGTATCGCCAAGTGGCGTGTGAAAGAGCCTGAGCAGGGCGACACCTTCGACAACTCGAATGTGTTCTCGTGGACGTGGTTCGGCGTCTCTATCGCTCTTGCAAGCCTCGTGTTCGTCACCCCGGGACTGACGGGGTTCCTCGCTCTCCGTGATCCACCGGAGCCCGACGTCGTCATCGAGTTGACCGGCGTGCAGTGGCACTGGGACGTCGGTTTCCCGAACATGGATATGACCATGGAGGCACCAACCGAGCTCCTGCTTCCCAAGGACAAAGTCATCCGCTTCGACATGACCTCCGTCGATGTTCTCCACTCGTTCTGGGTACCGGCTTTCCGGTTGAAGCAGGACGTGATTCCTGGAGAGATCAGCTCTGTGACGATCACCCCAACCGAACTCGGGACGTTCGAGGAAGATCCTGTCTTCCGCTTGCAGTGCGCCGAACTGTGCGGGACGGGACATGCACGGATGTTCCTCCCGGTACGGGTTGTGGAACCCGAGGAGTTCGAGGCCTGGTTGGCGGGCATGGGTGACGGTGGGATGGACGGTATGGATATGACGACCACCACGATGGACATGGGCTCGCCCACCACCACCATGGACATGACGACCACGACCGTGGCAGAGGGATAGGGGCAGAGCATGGCGACGACCGCAACACCGATCGAAACCACTCCCGTTGGAAGCACGGGTCTTCCTTTCGCCATCCGAGCGTTGATCTGGGGGGCACTCGGCCTCCTTGCGGGCTCTGCTCTCGTGATGGGTATCCGATCCCTCGCAGGTTTCCCCGCATTCGATGCCAGCCAGATGCTGACCGTTGGATTCCTGATGTCCGTGCCGACGTTCGTCCTCGGGGCAGGGGCCTGGGAGATGTGGGGACGGGGCTGGATAGGCAAGGAGACCGAGGAGTACGACCCACCGGGATGGCGCCAGTACTTCGGCTTCAACCTCGACCACAAGGTCATCGGGATCCAGTATCTGGTCACGTTCCTCATCGTGTTCATCCTCGCAGGCGGTATCGCCATGATGATGAGGACCGAACTCGCAGATCCCGGTCGCACGATCGTCGGCCCGGCGACCTTCACACAGTTCATGTCGCTGCACGGGTTCCTCATGGTTCTCGTCGCCGTGACTGCCGTGCCCGGAGCATTCGGGAACTTCGCGATGCCGATCATGGTCGGTGCCGAGGACATGGCGTTTCCCCGGCTCAACGCGTTGAGCTTCTGGCTATGGCCCCCAGCAGTCATCCTGCTCCTTGCAAGCCCGCTCGTCGGAGGTTGGAACAGCGGTTGGACCGCGTACCCACCGCTGTCCTCGACGAACGGCATCGGCCAGATGTTCTACATCCTTGCCTTCCTGGTCGGTGGCCTGTCGTCGATAGTGGCATCTGTCAACTTCATCACGACCGTGGTCAAGATGCGCGCCAAGGGCATGACGTGGCGCCGTGTACCGATCTTCGTGTGGTCGATCCTCTTTGCGGCACTCCTGAGCCTGTTCTTCACGCAGTCTGTCGCGGTCGCTGTTGCGATGGTCGGCATCGATCGCCTCTTCGGGGGTGCGTTCTTCGACGCGGCTGCAGGTGGGCTCCCTGTGATGTACCAACACATATTCTGGTTCTACTCGCATCCAGCGGTGTATGTGATGGTGCTTCCGAGTCTCGGAGCCATGCTCGAGATACTCCCCGTCTTCAGTCGAAAACCTCTGTTCGGCTACTGGTGGGCCGTCGGCGGGCTCGCCGGTGTGTCGATCTTGAGCGGCGTGGTGTGGGCGCACCACATGTTCACCGTCAGCGCGGCATCGAACGCGAACGCAGGGTTCATGTTCAGCACCGAGGCGATCTCGGTGCCGACCGGCCTGGTGTTCCTTGCAGCGATCGGAACGATCTGGCGAGGACGACTATGGATGAAGGTGCCGATGATGTTCGCTCTCGCGATCATCTTCAACTTCGTGATCGGCGGTATCACCGGGGTGTTCCTCTCCGACATCCCTGCCGACTACATGCTCCAGGACACATACTGGGTGGTGGCGCACTTCCACTACACCATCGTGGGTGCAGGCATCTTCGGCCTCTTCGCGGCCATCTACTACTGGTATCCAAAGATGTTCGGACGAATGCTCAATGAGCGACTCTCGAAGATCCATTTCTGGATGATGTTCATCGGGTTCAACGTTACGTTCCTCCCGATGTTCTGGCTCGGCCTCAACGGCATGAACCGGCGAATCGCCGACTACTCACCGGAGCTCGGGCCGATGAACGCATTCGTGTCTCTGGCAGGCTTCTTCCTCGGAACGAGCTTCCTGGTGTTCATATGGAACTTCATCTGGTCGATGAAGCGCGGCGAGCTGGCAACGGCGAGCCCGTGGGGAGCCAAGACCCTCGAGTGGGTCACGTCCTCGCCACCGCCGAAACTGAACTTCGACGGTGAGCCTGTGGTGGTGGGCGACCCGTACTCGTTCGGTCCGCACGACGTCCACGGTGTGATCGAGACGACAGGAGGTCCAGCATGACCGCACACGCTGAGATGGCGGGTCACGCCCCCTATCCCGAGCTGCATCGCTACGGACTCCGCCTCTTCCTCGCCTCGGAAGCCTTCCTGTTCTTCGTCATGTTCTCGGCGAGGTTCTACCTGCTCGGCTTCGACAAGCCCGAGGAGTTGAACATCCTTCTTGGCCTTGGCCTGACGGCGATCTTGATGACGGCGTCGTTCTTCGCCCACGAGGCGACGAAGGCTGCCAATGCCGGCGATATCAAGACGCTGCAGACGAGGCTGCTGATCACCATCGGTCTCGGCGCGCTCTTCATCGGCATCGTTGCTTACGAGTGGGGCGCCGGGTTCAGCGAGTTCCCGATCGGGACGCCGTACGGATCGATGTTCTACCTCATCACCGGTGTCCACGTCCTGCACCTCTTCATCGGCATGGTGATCCTGGGCTCTCTCGTCATCCAAGCGAAGAAGGGCACGATCACTGCCAACACCACCTGGAAGGTGCACGGCGGAATCACGTACTGGCAGTTCGTCGACAGCATCTGGCTGACCGTGTTCATCGTCCTGTACGTGCTCTGAGATCCTGGAGAGAAAGTCATGCGCTCAACAAAGAACCCTATCCGATGGAAGCTGGCCGCTCTCGGCGCCGTGGCCACCCTTGTTGTCGCTGCGTGCTCCAGCATCGGCACCGTCGAGCCGAATGCGTCGGGTGAGGTCGTCTTCACCCTCACCGACAACGTGATCTCCCCCTCCGTCGTGCGCGTGAAGCCCGGCCAGACCGTTCGTTTCATCATCAAGAACGAGGGAGCACACGCACACGAGTTCATGATCGGGCGCGATCCCATCCGGGGCGAGAACTACCTGACAGAACGTGTCTGGACACCGTGGGGAGGCGAGGACTTCTTCACCGACCTCGAGGTGACGGTCGAAGGTGGAACCCCGATGAACTTCGTGGGTATGGAGATGGACATGGGTGGGGATGACGAGGACACCGGCGGCATGGTGCTCCTCCAGCCAGCCATGCCGGGATCCAGCGAGGCCGGGGAGGTCTCGTTCATGGAGTTCACCGTCCCGGACGACGCGACGGGAACCTGGGTGATCGGTTGCTTCCAGGAGGCCGGGCAACACTACGAGGACGGGATGCGTGCCACGCTCATCGTCGAGGCATGAAACGTCCGCAACGGACAACTCAGTGAGGGATGATCTCGTTCAGCAGGAACGCCGGCGGCGTCGATGGCTGCCATCGGACCCACCATCGACCCACTTCGTCACTGCATCACGAGAAAGAGACGTCATCGAGGACGAGGATGCCGATGGCAGCTGCGTTCTCGATGGCTGAGGGGCTTCGGGACGGGGCGGGACGTCCTGTCCATTGACAACAGCTTCGGCAGCTTCGAGCCGCCACAACGCTTCATCGAGTTGCGATACGAGCGCCCGTAGCTGATAGGTCGACGCTGCAGTACCGAACGCTTCATCGACGGAAACGAACTTCGATACCGCCTTCTGGAAGTGATCGCCGGCCTTCGGCGATACTACGAGTCCGGGACGGCCCTCGACGTCGAGGATGCGGTTCGCCGTCTCGGCGAGCATCCTTTCGACCTGCTCTTTGAGTGATGCAACATCAGCGCGTTCGATCTTGTCCGCTCGAGTGCGTTCGACACGGGACTGGTAGACGCGATACACGAGCACGCCGGCGACCGCCACCCCACCGACCGCGATCAGGAGCGTCACGTCGCCGTTCCAGTTGCGCAGGAGGAGGTAGGCACCGAAAACGATGGCCATCATCGGGATTCGTCTCATCTCTCAATCGTAGCGGGGGCACCCGGATACCCCATCCCATACCCCTCCCCCGGTGGGACGGTAAACGTCCGCATGCCGGGAAATCCTCACCTTTGATGTACGGATTTGTCAAGCCCTGCTTGACTTTCTTGCGCTTCGCCTGTCCAGCGCTCCGTTCGCCCACCCCTCTCGGGGTGGGGTTGGCGGACGTCGTGCTCGATGGTACGCTGGCGCCACGGTGACGCGGCCGCGTTGACCTCGAAGCGTCCCAACATGCGCTTCGGGGAACCATCAGCGGGTTGCAACCGAAATCGATAGACAAGAGGCCACAACGGCCTCGAGGAGGAAACCCGATGAAGCGACTGGCGATTCTGCTCGTCGTGCTCACACTGACGGCGGCTGCTTGTGCAAGCAGCTCCGATAGCGAGGGCACCAATGCGACGACAACCACAGCAGGTGAAAGCGGGGGTGGAGGCGACTCGACCACGACCGCTCCCCCAACGACAACCACCCCCCCAACGGCTGAGGACGCCGGCGGCACCCTCACGATCGGCCTCTTCCAAGAGCCCGACAACCTGAACCCGTTCCTCGCGGTACAGACCGCGAGCAGGATCATTCGTGACCTCGTCCTCGAGGGGCTCGTGGACGCGGATCCTGATGGCAACTACGTCCCCGAACTCGCTGAGGTTCCTTCCGTTGAGGCGGGGACGATCTCGCAGGACGGTCTCACGGTGACCTACAAGCTCGCCGAAGGTGTCACCTGGTCCGATGGTGAGCCGTTCACGTCCCGCGACGTTCAGTTCACCTGGGAAGCGGTGATGGACGACGCGAACGCCGTGAACTCTCGCAACGGGTACGACAAGATCGTGTCTATCGAGACGCCAGACGACCTGACGGCCGTCGTCACGTACAGCGAGCTCTTCGCTCCTGCGCTCTCACTGTTCAGCATCCCCGAAGCAATCCTTCCCGCCCACGAGCTCGAGGGCGAGTCCTTCTCCGAGGCCGCGTTCAACAGGCTTCCCGAGGGAACGGGCCCTTACATGGTGACCGAGTGGAACTCGGGCCAGTCGATCATCCTCGATGCGAACCCGAACTACCGGGTACCGGATCGTCCGCTCATCGATCGCCTCATCTTCAAGATCCTCCCGGATCAGAACGCGGGTATCGCCCAGATGCGCACCGGGGACATCGATGTCTTCTGGAATATCGACACCGGAGTGATCGACCAGTTCCAGAGCATGGAGGGTGTGAACATCCAGGTCACACCGTCCTCGAACATCGAGTATCTCGGACTCAACCTGAGCGCAGACTCCGAACCCGGGAACCCGCACTTCGCGTTCAGTGACCCCAACGTGCGGGCCGCTCTTGCAATGGCGATCGACCGTACCCCGATCATCGAGAACCTGCTCTTCGGCCTGTCCGAAGCTGCAGATTCACCGATCGGCCTGGGATGGGCAGCACCACAGGGTCTCTCCAACCCGGCGTACGACCCCGCTGGAGCCATGGCGCTCCTCGAGGAGTCCGGTTGGGTTGACACCAACGGTGACGGGATCAGGGAGAAAGACGGAAAGACGCTCACACTCGAGATCAGCACACCAGCAGGCCAGCAGGTGCGCGAGCTCACCGAGCAGGTCCTCCAGGAGCAGTTCAAGGCTGTCGGTATCGAGCTCGTGATCAACAACGTCCCTGCGGCGACGCTGTTCGGGAGCTGGGAAGAGAACGGCAAGCTCAAGCGTGGCGACTTCGACATCGCTATGGATACCTGGGGCGCAGACCTCGATCCGGATGCCTTCCTGTCGACACTGTTCCGCTCGGACCAGATTCCTCAGGAATCCAACGCCGGTGAGGGATGGAACTTCTTCCGTCTCCAGAACGACACGCTCGATGCCGCTATCGATGCCGGGCGAAGCACGCTCGACATCAACGCCCGCAAGGATGCGTACCGCACCGTCGTCGAGGAAGTCCTCGCTGCAGGCGTGTACATCCCGCTGTACAAGCGCTCGAAGCTCGACGCGTTCAGTACCGCTGTCTCGGGATACGCACCGAACCCGTGGCAGGAGTTCACCTGGAACGCCGAAGACTGGACCGTCGACAAGTAAGGAACAACGTGTAGCACGACTGCACACAGACAACGAGAGGAAGGGGTACGGCTTGCTGAAGTTCGTAGGCAAACGACTGCTGCAAGCCGTACCCATCCTCATCGGCATCTCGCTGATCGCCTTCACACTCATCCAGCTGACTCCTGGAGGGCCTGCAGCCGCGTTCCGGGGACTCGCAAACGTGAGCGCGGAAGACCTTGCCAGGATCAAGGCGGAGTTCGGTTTCGACCGACCCCTGATCATCCAGTATTTCACCTGGCTCATCAGGTTCGTTCAAGGGGACTGGGGCATCTCATTCGTGGCCCGCCAGCCGGTCTTCGGCCTCATCATGGAACGCCTGCCGGCAACGCTGCTCCTGATGTTCTCCGGCATCACCGTATCGCTCATCATCTCGATCCCACTCGGCCTGCTCGCAGCCATCAAGCGCGACACGTGGATCGATCACGCGCTCACCTTCACCAGTTTCGTCGGCCTCTCCATCCCCGTCTTCTGGCTCGGCTTGATGCTCATCATCGTGTTCTCCGTTTGGCTCGGTTGGTTCCCCACCGGAGGCATGGGCCCACCCGGCGAAGAGGTCAGCATCGCAACTCGTCTCTGGTACCTGACCCTGCCGACCGTCGCGATATCGATGGTGTCGCTCTCGTTCTTCACCCGGTACCTGCGTGCTTCGATGATCGAGACGATGGACCAGGACTACATGCGATTCAACAAGGCTCGGGGTGTGCCCCCCGTTCGCAGATACATGCGCCACGCGTTCCGCAACGCAGGGATCCCGTTCGTGACGGTCGTCGCCATCCACATCCCCGAGTTCCTGGTCGGAGCACTCGTGGTCGAGACCATATTCTCCTGGCCCGGCACGGGCCGTCTCTTCTGGGACTCTGCGCTTCGATTCGACTATCCGGTGCTGATGGGTGTGCTTGTACTCGGTTCTCTCATGGTGCTGGCTTCCAACCTGCTCGCCGATGTGATGTACGGAAAGCTCGACCCGAGGGTGCGCCTTGACTGATACCTCACGCAACACCATCTCTCAAGAGCACCTCGCCGCGCTCGCAGACGACGAAGAGGTCGTCGAGGTCCCGGGCTGGCGACGCAACTGGCGAGCGTTCACGAAGAACCGCCCAGCCGTCATCGGGCTCATCGTCCTGGCACTCATCCTCGCTGCGGCGATCTTTGGACCGATGATCAGCCCCTACGACACACTCACCCAGGACCTCACGAACCGCTTGCAGGGGCCATCACTCGCCCACCCGATGGGTACCGACGAACTCGGCAGAGACAGTATGACCAGGATCCTTGCAGGGGGTAGGGTGTCGCTCGGTGTCGCCACCTTGGCCACGACCGTTGCTCTCACCGTCGGGATTCTCGTCGGTTCGATCGCAGGCTTCTACGGGAAGTGGGTGGACAACGCTCTGATGCGACTCACCGACCTTGCACTGTCGCTACCCGACCTCTTCCTCCTGATCCTCGCTGCATCGCTGCTCGGGCCGAGCTTCGTGACGATGGTTGTGATCATCGGTCTCGTCCGGTGGATGAACGTCGCGAGGCTTACGCGCGGTTCGTTCCTGTCGTTGCGAGAGCGCGAGTTCGTCCTCTCCGCTCGGGCGTCGGGCACACGATCACGCGGCATCATCTTCAAACACCTTCTTCCGAACTCCCTCAGTCCTCTCATCGTTGCAGGAACACTCGGCGTTGCGTCTGCGATCATCGCCGAGTCGACGCTCAGCTTCCTGGGACTCGGCCTACAGCCGCCTGCATCTTCGTGGGGCACGATGCTGCGCAACGCACAACAGCAGATCTTCACGGCACCGTGGGCTGCGGTGTTCCCAGGGATCATGATCTTCCTCACCGTGGTATCCGTCAACTTCATCGGCGACGGCTTGCGCGACATCTTCGACCCCGGTGGAACGACGCTCAGCAAGTCGAGATTCCACCGTCGCCTTCAGCAACTTCGCGATCGGAATCAGCCACCACAGCTCATCGCTGCCACCAACCCAGAATCAGTCAGGGTCACTCCGCGGAGCGATTCGTAGAAGATGAGTGATGAGATGATTGCGGTCGGTGGGTTTACAGCTCACAGTTCACAGCCGGAAACCCTGACAACTCCCGGATGCTTCCGTGTCATCGGTAAACGGTGGACGACTGCTCCCTATCCGCGCTTGTTGGTAGTACGTGCCGCGGACTAGGCGGTACGTCGTATCTCCAAGCCGTCGGGCTGCGGGAAGTGGCAGGCAACCCAGTGCCCCGGTGCGTACTCACGCAGCTCGGGTTCCTCCTCGGAGCATCTTCCCGGTGCCTCGGCGATCGGGCAACGCGTTCGGAATCTGCAGCCGGAAGGTGGGTTGACGGCCGATGGGATCTCACTTTCGAGGATGATCCGTTGGCGGTTGGCCTCGACGACGGGATCGGGGATCGGCACTGCGGACATCAGTGCATGGGTGTATGGGTGGAGGGGACTTTCGAAAAGATCACGCTGGGGCGCCTTTTCGACGATCTTGCCCAGGTACATGACCGCGACCTCGGTGCTGACGTGGCGCACGACGGCGAGATCATGCGCGATGAACAGGTAGGTCAGGCCAAGGTTCACCTGGAGGTCATCGAGGAGGTTCAGAACCTGGGCCTGGACGGACACGTCGAGTGCAGATACCGGCTCATCCAGGATGATGAGGGAGGGGTTCAACGCCAGGGCTCGCGCGATACCGATGCGCTGGCGTTGGCCACCAGAGAAGGAGCGGGGGTGACGCGTGGCGTACGAGGCCTTCATGCCCACGAGTTCGAGGAGCTCCTTGACCCTGGCGGAGCGTTCCGATCGGTTGCCGATGTGGTGGGCAACGAGAGGCTCAGCGATGATGGCCTCTACCGTCATCCTCGGGTTCAAAGACGCTACGGGATCCTGGAAGACGATCTGTGCGTTCCGACGAATCTCGCGCAGCTCACGGTTACTCGCTTCTACGATGTCGACGAGTCGAGGCACGTCGGAGCCGTCGAACCGCTGCTGGAACATGATCCTGCCCGATGTTGGTTCGACAAGACGCAGTATGCACCGTGCCGTCGTCGACTTCCCGCAGCCGGACTCTCCGACGAGGCTGAGCGTCTGGCCGGACCGAACCTCGAACGACACGCCGGCAACCGCCTGCAGGTACCGGGCCTCACGTGTTATCCCTCGACGCTCGACCACGAAGTTCTTCGAGAGATCCTCGACGCGCAGCAGAACATCGTGGCTGTCTTCACGATCCGATTCGCTCTGCATCTGAGGAGCCTTCACGCCGATGCCCCCTCACGGTGGGGCCGCAGCTTCCCTGCGAAGTGACATGCACACTCCTGATCCTTGCGACCGGAGCAGGAATCCGGACGAGTGGTCACACAGAGGTCGGTTGCGTGGTCGCATCGCGGCCAGAAGCGGCATCCCTGGGGTGGTGTGGTCGCCGAAGGGGCCGAACCGCGAATCGAGTGGAGCCTATCCTGGGCATCGGCGTCAAGCCTCGGCACGGACTCGAGAAGACCACGCGTGTACGGGTGCTCGGGGTTCTGATAGAGCGGTCCTGCCGGTCCCCGCTCGATGATCTCACCCGCATACATCACCTGGACGTTCTCGCAGAACCCGGCAACGACACCGAGGTCATGTGTGATCAGCATGACCGCCGTTTCCCGGTCGTTCGCGAGGTCGAGCATGAGATCCATGACCTGTGCCTGGGACGTCACGTCGAGCGCCGTCGTCGGCTCATCCGCTATCAGAAGATCAGGATCACACAGCAGGGCCATAGCGATCACAACTCTCTGGCGCATCCCGCCTGAGAACTGATGGGGGTAGTCATCGAGACGTTGCTCCGGCCTCGGTATGTGAACATCGGCAAGGGTGTCGATCGCGACGACCCTCGCCTCCTTCTTGGACATCTTGCGATGGATCTTGAGGGTCTCGACCATCTGGCTGCCGATGGTGAACACGGGATCGAGCGCCGTCATCGGATCCTGGAAGATGATCGCGATCTCTTTGCCGCGGATCTTACGCATGTCGCGCTCGGGCAACGTCACGAGGTCGCGACCGTGGAAGAGGATCTCACCACCGACGATCGCGCCCGGCGGCTCGATGAGGCCCATGATCGAGGAAGCCGTCACGGACTTGCCCGAACCGGACTCCCCCACGACACCGAGACGTTCTCCTCGCTCCATGGAGAACGAAACCCCGTCGACGGCACGCACATCACCGCCGTCGGTGAGGAAGTAGGTCCGCAAGTCCCGAACGTCGAGGAGTGGGTCGGCCTTCGTCATCGGGCCTCCTCATCCCCCCCACCGCTAGGACGACTCGGCCGCGCGGTGATCGTCCGCCAGACGCCGTTGCTCTCCACATCGACGATCTCTAGCCCGGCCGCAACAACGTTGCTCTCCGTCCGCCGGTTCGCCCGGAATCCGAAGATCCGTCGCGTGAGCACCGTTGCGAGGTCGGCAAGGCGTCCGAGGAGCTCGCTTTGCGGTCGTACATGCTCGAGAAGCAGGATCTGACCATCTGGACGAACGACACGGCCCAGTTCACGTAAGCCTTGAACCGGATCAGCTACCGAGCAGAACACACACGTGCCGACGGCGGTATCAAAGCTGTCGTCATCGAACGGTAGCTCCTGGACATCGGCCTCGATGAGTTCGGCCTTCACAGGAAGCGACCGGGCGCGCTCTTTCGCACGTTCGAGCATCCCCGACGAGACGTCGATCCCGGTGACATCCGCGTCCGATCCGTAGTGAGAGAGGTTCTTGCCCGTTCCGACACCGACTTCGAGCACGGAGCCGCGCGCATTCGCCAACAGTCGACCTCGCCGCTTCTTGGTGCCCATCCACTCCATCGGTGCGTCGTAGATGTCGTAGATCCGCGCCATGCGGTCGTAGCGTTTCGTGACCTCGGCTTGCTCCGCCTCAGTGTTCTTCAACTCCGACGCCACGGCCTCAGTGGCCGTGACCCCCGCAGCAACCGGAACCAGCAGCCACGGGCTCGGCAGCTTCTTCAGTCGACGCTTCGCCCGCAGCGTCGTGCGTACCGTGGTCGTGGTTGTGGTCGTGCGCCTCCGAGACCTCATGGTCGGCGTGGTCTCCATGATCGTGGCCGCACTGGCACTCTTTGCCGCTGTTCTCTCCGCAGGTGCACATCTTGGGCATCGGCTCTGCGCCGTCGAGACGATCGGTGAAATCAGTGGGGTTGTTCAGGAACGCCGTGCGGCACCCGGGGGCACAGAATGCAACATCCTCGTAGCCGGGTGCGCGAAGCGCTGTGTCATCTACGGTCATCCCGCAAACGGGATCGAGAAGCTTGGCCATGGCGAAAAACCCTCCAGATACTCTTGGGTGTGTTGGGAGGCCAGTATACCCCACCCCGGGTGGGTGGGGACGTGTGTATTCGAGGTGACCACGCGCGCCGACACCCCCGTGAGCGGGCCACACGCACCCCGATCCCGATGACTGCGAACTCCGATATTTCGTGGACGAGGACGGTCACCGGTCGCGCTATGAACCCGAACAATGCAACGGGAGCGAGGGTGCCGAGGATGATCCCGGACAGGACGAGACTCTGATGCACGATGGCTCGAGTCCGGCGCCCGAGGGACACTGCGTCCACTAGTCGATCGAGGTCGTCACTCATCAGGACGACATCTGCCGTTTCGAGGGCGACATCGGAACCGGCTGCTCGCATCGCTATGCCGACATCGGCGGTCGCAAGGGCAGGAGCGTCGTTGACACCGTCTCTGACCATGGCGACAGATCCTTCACCCACGGCGAACCTCGCGACCTCGGCGGCCTTGTCTGCCGGCTTCAACTCCGCCAGATATGTATCGACTCCGACGCGGCCGACAACCGCCTGAGCCGTAATCGGGCCATCACCGGTCAACATGACGATGTGCCGAAGACCCACCGGGTGCAGCGCAACCATCGCACCCGGTGCGTTCTCTCTGATCGGATCGGCGATCGCGACGATCCCGAGAACTCGTGCATCTTCGGCGACCACGACGGCGGAGGCAGCCTCGCACTGTGTTCCGACGATCTCGTCGGTGAGCGCACCGACGTCGATCCCCATGCTCTCGATGAAAGATGGAGAGTCGACGACGTAGACGACCCCATCTATCGATGCTCGTGCACCCGAGCCGACCATCGCCTCGAACGTCGAGGCTTCGGGGATCTCGAGTCCGTTCTCCTCGACGTCACTCACGACCGTTCCTCCCCCATCCCGATCCTCTGTTGATCCGGCCACTCGAGGAAGGCCGGCAGTGTACGCCGACGCTCGCCCGCACTCTTTCTGGCTCATGCAACACCGACGGATGGCTGCGCCCTCGGTACCGGTTACTACCATGGTGTTGTTCGCTCATGAACGGGGCACACCGAATGTATCGAGTGCTGAAGCTGATCACGAGATCGACACTGTTCGCTGTGCTCTCACTGACCATTCTGGCCACCGCTTGCACCCAGACGGAGGCATCCTCCCCGTTCGTCGATCTGAGCAGGCGTGAACCGATTCCGGTCGTCACTGAACCTTCCGAGCATCCTCTTCGAATCGCGATTGCCGCCGTCCTGTCACCGAAGGGCAACCGCGACAGCTACAACGACCTCGCCCGGTACCTCGGTAACGCGCTTGGACGACCTGCCGAGATCGTACAGCGACGGACGTACGCCGAGATCAACGATCTCGTCGCATCAGGGGATGTCGACATAGCGTTCGTGTGTACGAGTGCGTACGTTTCAGGCCACGATCTCGGCGACATGGATCTCCTGGTCGTCCCGATGATCAACGGCGGCACGACGTATCGCTCTTCTCTCATCGTCCCACGCGATAGCCAGGCAACCAGCATGGAAGATCTCCGAGGGACCGTGTTTGCGTTCACCGACCCCATGAGCCAGACGGGGAGGGCGTACCCGACGTTTCTCGTCCAAGAGCTCGGCGAGACACCTGCATCCTTCTTCTCAGACACGTTCTTCACGTACAGCCACGACAGGGCGATCGCTGCAGTCGCAGATCACGTTGCAGACGGCGCCGCTGTCGACAGCATCGTTCTCGACTACAAGCTGAAGGCCGAACCGTCACTCGGCAGCCGCATCAAGGTGATCCATACGTCGCCACCCTTTGGAATCCCACCCGTTGTCGTCCCCTCGAGCCAGAGTCAAGCGCTGCGCAACCGGATCAGGGACGTGCTCCTGTCGATGGCAGACGATCCGTCGGGGGCGCGTATTCTCGCCGACCTCGAGATCGATCGGTTCATCATCGGTGATGACGCTGCGTACGACAGCGTACGGGATGTCCTCGCAACCACCGGAATCGGACCGTGACCGGGCCCCAACCCACAGGAGCATCGATCACGCCCCTCGACACCGCAGACCGTTTCAACGCTTGGGTGGAACACGCAAAGCGCCTCGCAGGGGGTTTCAGCGTACGAACGAAGATCCTGGGAATCGTGCTTGTCCTGACGACAGTACTCGGCCTTGGCATCACGTGGCAGGTGCGTACGGTCATGAACCTCGTGGCTGTGACCGAGCTCGAAACGCGTGGGCTCTCGGTCACAAGCGACCTCGCTGCTCGAGCTGTCGACCCGATCCTGCTCAACGACACCTACACGATATTCGACATGCTCAACGACTCCGTCGACAATCACCCGGACGCCGTGTACGGATTCATCCTCGATCAAGACGGGACCATCCTCGCGCACACGTTCGGAGAGGACGGGTTTCCGACCGATCTACTCGACGTCGGGCATGGGAACGACTCAACGAGGGTCGAATCTGTCACCATCGACAGCAGCGAAGGTCGAATCCATGACTATCAAGCGCCGATCCTCGACGGTGAGCTCGGATTCGTTCGAATCGGCCTGAGTGAGAAGAGGCTGAACGGCCTCGTCAACGGCATCACCACGCAGATGCTCGTGACCACCCTATTTGTCGCGATGCTCGGAATCGCAGGCGCCAGTCTCGTGACCTGGCTACTGACTCGACCGATTCTCGACCTCGTCGAGACGACGAACAAAGTCAGGCACGGCGACCTTACTGCTCGCGCGCCGCTCGGTGCCGATGACGAGATAGGAGTTCTCTCGAGCGCGTTCAATGAGATGGTTGCCGACCTCGAATCGAACCGAGAGACGATCGCTGAGAACGAGCGCGCCCGCTCGAGGTTGCTCGAACAGCTGATCACTGCCCAGGAGGACGAGCGTAAGAGGATCGCTCGGGAGCTCCATGATGGTGTCGGTCAGGCGTTGAGTTCGATCATGCTCGGTGCAAGCATGATCGAACGCTCAGATGCATCACCGCAGACCAAGTCCAAGGTTGCCGAGCTTCGCGTGCTGACCTCCGAGACACTCATGCAAGTCCGTAGATTGGGCCGCGAGCTCCGACCGAGCGTCCTGGACGATCTCGGCCTTGCAGCCGCCCTCGACCGCTACGCATCCGAGTTCGCCCTGCAGTACCCCGAGATCACAGTGGACCTGCATTGCGACCTGGACCAGCGTCTACCACCAACCGTCGAAACGTCTCTGTACCGTGTGGTACAGGAAGCTATGACGAACGTTGCCCGTCATAGTCACGCAAGGAGGATGAGTGTGCTGGTCGCACGAAGGAACGAGTTCGTCCGGATCATCATCGAGGATGACGGGAACGGGTTCGATCCCGTTGCAACGCGCAAGAACGGACAGAGTGTCGGGATCCACGGCATGGCCGAGCGTGCCGACCTGCTGGGCGGCCGACTCGATATCGAAAGCAACGAGGAAGGCACAACCGTGTACGTCGAAGTACCTGTCGAGACCTCCGAGAAGACTTCGCCATGATCCCGATCCGTATCGTGCTCGCCGATGACCATGTCGTTCTCCGCGCCGGATTGAAGGCTCTCCTCGACGCCGAAGCCGACCTGGAAGTCGTCGGAGAGGCGGGTGACGGCGCCGATTGTGTCGAGAAGGTTGTGGAGCTCGCACCTGACATCGCCGTCGTCGATATCAACATGCCCCACTGTGACGGACTCGCCGCCCTCGAAACGATGCGGGAACAGGTACCGAACACACGCGTTCTGATCCTCACGATGCACGACGATATCGGCTATCTCCAGCGCGCTCTCTCCCTTGGCGCATCGGGGTATGTGCTCAAACAGGCCGCAAGTGAAGAGCTACTCTCCGCGATCCGAACCGTTCACCACGGCGGCGTGTACCTCCACCCCGACCATGCAAGGGTCCTCGCCGAGGACCGCCCTCACGGCCATACAGCACCGGCACCTCCCCTCGATGAGAAGCACACACGGTACGAGTCACTGAGCGAACGCGAGACGGAAGTTTTCAAGGCTGTGGCACTCGGATACCGCAACAGCGAGATCGCAGAGATGTCGTTCCTCAGCGTCAAGACCGTCGAGACCTACAAGGCACGGTTGATGCAGAAACTCGGCGTGCACAGCCGCGCTGATCTGGTTCGCTACGCACTCGAGCTCGGCATCCTCGAGTAAGTCCCCGAGCGACCACTCGCGCTGATCAGTGTCGGGGTAATCCCTACATGTTGACTTAGGAATTGGGGATTCTCCCCCTACCAGTCCAAACGATGAGGTGGTGCAATAGCGATGTGCAACAAAGGCATCCATCCCGACCGCGCCTCGACGTTGAGTGTGGTTGTGCGTCAGCTCACAAGGAGTAGCAATGCCGGAAATTACTCGGCGTACGTTCGTCAAGGGGTCCGCAGCGGCAGTAGGAGGGACGGCGCTTGCTTCCAACTTCCTGTTCGGAGGCCTCGAAACGGTTCAGCGCACGGACACGTTGCTGCTAGCACAACAACTCCAGGAGGACTTCGTCAACACGACGTGTTGGATCGGGAAGCAGGATTGCGGCATCGTCGCCCGCAGGGTCGACGGCCGCCTCGTGAAGCTCGAGGGCCTCGAGGCTCATCCGAAGAACAGGGGGACGCTCTGCCCGAAAGGTACGGCCCAGATCGCGGCCGTCTACGACCCACAGCGGATGAAGACGCCACTCATCCGCACAAACGCCAAAGGTGAATCCGGCGAGTTCCGTGCAGCTTCCTGGGACGAGGCACTCGACCTCATCGTGGCGAACACGAAGCCGGTTCTCGACGAGAACCCGAAGCTCGTTCTCTGGCAGAAGGGCCGCTCGAAGGCTAAGGCCTTCTACGACAAGGCGTTCGTCAAGGCAACCGGCGCCTCCAAGCTCGGCCACGGCGCGTACTGCTCGGACGCGGGGTACCGTGCAGCCGAGTACACACTTGGACCACACGGAGTTCTGCATCCGGACTTCAAGTACACGAAGTACCTCCTGTCATGGGGATGGAACATCACCGCAGCGGGCGGCAACAAGACGTGTTGGATCACGTGGCCCCAGCAGATGCTCGATGCCAAGGAGAAGAACGGCCTCAAGATCGTTCAGATCGATCCACGCCTTCGCCCTGCAGGACCCTTCGCAGACGAGTGGGTTCCGATCAAGCCGGCGACGGACCTCGCCTTCGCCCTTGCGTTGTGCCGAGAGCTGATCGCTCAGGGCTACCTCGACCAGCCATACCTCAAGAAGTACACGAACAGCCCCTACCTCGTGGGACCGGACGGTCTCATCCTTCGTGGTGACCTGCCACCAGACGCCGAGGAGGGCGACAAGGGGCCCGCGCTCGTGTGGGACCTCGCAACGAAGCAGGTCGTACCGTTCGACCAGGCCAAGGATCCCGCACTCACCGGTGACTACAACGCAGACGGGGTCCTGGCAAGGACTGCGTTCGATCTGTTCGTCGAACACGTAGATTCGTACACGCCGGAGTGGGCCGCTGAGATCTGCGGAACGACTGCACACGAGATTCGCAAGATCGCCGCCGAGTTCGGCGAGAATGCGAGTATCGGGTCAACGATCGTCGTCGACGGTGTCGAGATCCCCCACCGCCCGGTAGCGATCATGGCCTACCACATGGCGCAACAGGAACAGGGTTTCCAGGCGCTACGGGCGATGATCATGGTCTCCATGCTCGTCGGAGCACCCGGTGCCGTCGGTGGCCAACTCGTCGACTTCACCTGGAAGATCTACAAGAACTACGACAAGTTCGAGAACCTGAGCGTCAATGAGGGTCCGTACGACTTCGCTCTCAACAAATCGAAGTTCTTCCCGATCAATACCGGATTCCCCGGCATCGTCGCCAAGGTGATGCAGGATCCCGAGAAGTACGAGGTCGAGGAGCTTCCGAAGGTAGCGATCCTTCACTACGTGAACCCGCTCGTGGCGTTCCCATCGCAGAAGGACTTCCTCGACTCCTACGGCAAGTTCGACTTCATGACGGTCCTCACACCGTGGCTCTCGGAAACTGCAGACTACTTCGCAGACGTCGTCCTCCCCGTCGCAACAATGGAGAAATACGAGGGTCCGTCCTCAGCTTCCGACCAGTACATCGACGGAAAGGCGCTGCGACTTCCCGTGATGGAACCGCTGTTCGAGAGCCGCGGCGAGATCGACATCTACATCGATCTGTGCGAACGCCTTGGTGTCCTCTACGGTGAAGACGGCTACATCGACCAGGTGAACAAGGCGCTGCCTCTCAAAGACGGCTTCGAGTTGCCGCTCGATCAGAAGCCCGTCGTTCGCGACATCTTCGACCGATGGTCCCGGATGGAGGGCCTCGAAGGCGGGATCGAGTACTTTGAGAAGCACGGTGTATGGATCAAAGGTCCGGTGCCTGCGACCAAACGCTACGGCTACGCCACCGATCCACCGTTCAAAGGAGCTGTACACCGTCTCTACGGCGAGAGCCTGCTCGTTGCTCAGGGCAAACAGAAGGACCTCGGTGCAGACGAGGTCTACTGGCGGGACTACACGGCGTTCCCGACGTGGCGTACACCGACGTTCGAGCAGTCGCCGCCCGAGTACGATCTGACGCTCATCTCATACCACCTCGTCGTGCACAAACAGACACGGACGTCGATGATCCCGCTGCTGACAGAGCTGAGTGGAAAGCAGCGCCTCGACATGAACCCGGAGACTGCCAAGCGCCTCGGTATCGAGGAAGGCGACGAGGTCATCGTCGAGTCGCAGAATGCGGTGACCGGTGAGACACGGCAACTAAGAACCGTCGTTGCCCTCTCTTCCGGCTTCCGTCCCGACACCGTCGGGATGCCACATCACTTCGGGGGCTGGACTCCGGATGCCAACAAGGGTCTCGGACCATCACCGAACGAGATCTTCTACACGGGTGAAGGCTATATGGCCTGCACAGCCGATCAGTCATATCACGTCAAGGTCCGAGTGCTGAAGGGATAGCAGATGGCGAAATACGCAATGGCCGTCGATCTCGAGCGGTGCCAAGGGTGCCGAGCGTGCATGGAGGCCTGCAAGATCGAGAACAACACACCACAGGCCGTCTTCTGGATGTACGTCTTCCGGACGGAGACCGGGGAGTACCCAGACACGTCGATGTCGTTCCTCCCCCGCCCGTGCCAGCACTGCAACAACCCTCCGTGCGTCAAGGTATGCCCGGTGGGTGCACGGTTCGCACGTGAGGACGGGATCGTACTCACCGATGCAGATCGATGCATCGGCTGTCGGTACTGCGAAGTCGCGTGCCCGTACGGTGTGAACTACTACAACTGGCGCACTCCGGACGAAGCGTTTGCCGCCTACGGCATCGACTATGCAGAATCCGACATTGCAGCCGTCACCGGCGGTCTCATCCCTCCGTACAAGAACCCGGACCTGGATCGCCTGCAAGGACCCGAACAGCGTCTCACGGCGGGCAGTGCCCACTCTGTTGGCGTCATGGAGAAGTGCACGTTCTGTGTCCACCGCGTGGAGAAGGGCCTCGAACCGGCGTGCGTCGACGTATGCCCGGTCCATGCGCTCCACTTCGGTGATATCGAAGATCCAGCGAGCCCCGTCTCTGAGTATCTCGGAGATCGAACGGCCTTCAAGCTACTCGAGGAGCTCGGCACCGATCCAAGCGTGTTCTACGTTGGCGGTTCACCGCCGGATTCTGAGACCCGCGAGATCGAACGACCACTGACGGAGGTGCGGTCGTGACTACCGAAGCCACTACCCAGGCAGGTTCTACCGGATACGAAGGTCCTCCGAAACTGCCTCAGAACATCGGCAGGCTCACACCAGGTTGGATCGTCTTCTTCATCGCCATGGCGGTGGTGACGGTGGTCGGTTTCTTCGCCTACCTGCTGCAAGTGAACAACGGGTTGATCGTGACTGGACTACGAGGTCTCGGCACCATGGCCGGAGCGACATGGGGCCTCTATGTGGCCTACTACGTCTACTTCATCGGTGTCAGTTTCGCAGGGATCACGGTGGCAGCACTGATTCGGATCTTCAAGATCGAGAAACTCGAGTCCGTTGCGCGGATCGGTGAGCTGCTCACGGTCGTGTCGCTGATTCTCGGCGCACTCTCGATCCTGGCCGATCTCGAGAAGCCATGGCGAGCCATTGTGAACCTCTTTCAGTACGGTCGACCCCAGTCGCCGTTCTTCGGGACGTTCTCGATGGTCATCGCAGGTTACCTGTTCGCAAGCATGGTGTTCTTGTACGTCACGAGCCGACGGGATGCCGCCTACATGGCAAAACATGCGAAGCGGTTCCGGGGTCTGTACCGGTTCATGTCGGCCAGCTACGAAGACACACTCGAACAGCGCAAGATCGACCGTCGCGTGACGTTCTGGCTTGCGATAGCCATCTTGCCACTGCTCGTGATCGCTCACTCGACGGTCGGGTTCGTGTTCGGGCTCCAGGTGGGACGTCCCGGCTGGTTCGGCACGCTCCAGGCGCCGGGCTTCGTCGTCCTCGCCGGTGTGTCGGGTATCGGCAACCTGATCATGCTGGCAGCGATCGTACGCTGGGCAACGGACACAAAGCACCGCATCACGGTCGACGCGTTCTCATGGCTCGGCAAGCTCCTGCTCGGTCTGCTGGTGACCTACCTGTACTTCACCGTTGTCGAGATACTCACGATCACGTATCAGCCTGGCGCATCCGAGCAATCGATCTCCGAGGCCCTCTTGACCGGTACATACGCATGGATCTTCTGGGGAGCGATCGTCTCCCTCGTCGCTGCGGCGGTGATCTTGATCTGGCAAGCCCTTACACGGTCCTGGTCGATCTGGCTCGTCGTTGTCGCCGGGATACTGGTGAACGTCGGTGCGGTCGCAAAGCGGTATCTCATCGTCGTACCCAGCCAGACACACGGACAGCTCCTCCCTTATCCGATCGGCAGCTACACGCCGAACTGGGTCGAGTTCGCCGTCGTGTTCGGCCTGTTCGCTCTGGGTGCCCTCATGATCGGTGCCTTCATGAAAGTGTTCCCGATCGTCCCACTGGAGGAGGCTGAAGAGAAATGAGAAAGATCGTCACATTATCGATGATCCTCGCAGGACTGGGTCTCATGGTCGTGAGCTACGTCTTCCTTGCCACGCCAAGCTGCAATACGTCCGTGGCATGCAGCAACCCGGTGGTGCCGTTCGCGTCCGCACTCTTCGTGCTCGGGATCCTCATCGCCTTCTCGTCCGGCATCTTCTACAGCGTGTACAAGGGCAAGAGCTGACGGCAAGGTGTGCTGGTGAACAAGCTTCCTGGAAACTTCGAGGAGCTCGCCCGATTCCGACAGGGCATGTACCGGATATTCGGGGCTGCGTTCCTTCCGCCGCAACCAGAGCGACTGGCCGATCTCGTTGCCGGTGGCGGATTACTGGAATCGATGGGCCTTCCCTACCTTGCGTTCCATCAGGAATGGAAGCCGTGGCGAGGGGCGCTGCTCGACATCGATGATGCAACGAAGATCGAGGTTGAGTACGTCCGGATGTTCTCAACCGGGGTGGTCGGTGCAGTCAGTCCACCGACAGAGTCGTTCTACACGGCAGACCCAATCCGCGGCGAAGTCGGTGAGGTCCTTGCCGACCTTGCACGGGTGTACAACGAACTCCGGCTCGAACCGACGGGTCTGGTATCCGATACGCTCGATCACGTGTCGATCGAGCTCGAGATCATGTCAGCGTTGTGCGCACGAGAGGCCGATGCCAGGGCCGACGACAATGACCGGAGGCTCGAGATCACGCTCAAGAGCCAGGTGATGTTCCTCGAGCAGCACCTCGGTGCATGGTTGCCACGATTCATCGAACGAATCGCAGCGACAGACACGATTCCGTTCTACGCCACACTGGGTCCGGCAGTCGCATCGTTCGTCCACCATGACATGGGAGTCGCTCGATTCCTCGTCACAGGCGCTTCGCACAGGGAGCCAGTCCGATGACGCTCGTCGTTTGTGCCGACCATGACACACCCGTGCCCCGATCGAATCGTCTGGCCTGTGACGTCGTGGCAGTGCCGGGACTCTGTCGCGACCCTGCGACGATCGCCGGGGCCGGTGTGGACGACCCTGAAGCACTCATCCTCCACCTCGGTGAGTTCGACCTTGGATTCGTCCAGGGAGCCATCCGCGCCACGGGTGTCGACCCCCTCGGTGTTCCCATCGTGACGCTGGGTGACATGCCTTCACCCGACCAGATCGATGTCCTCGCTGCCGGAGCAATGGCGAGACACGCGGCGTTCCCAGGATCCCGACCCGAACACGCCAAGATGCGGTGGCCAGAGCTCATCTCCCGCCGCCGGCTCTTCGCCCTGAACGTCCCTCAGTACGTTGGAGCACCGTCGATCGACCCATCCACATGCGTTGCAGAGCAAGGATGCAGACTCTGTGTCGACACGTGCCCCACTTCCGCGTTGACGTGGAGTTCAGGAATGGTCGCGTTCGATGTCGATACGTGCGCGGCGTGCGGTATCTGCGTCACGACGTGCCCGACGCGAGCAACGACCAACCCTACGATCACGGAAGCACAGATCGCATCCCAGATCGAGGCGATGGTTCGTGCTTCCTCGACCCCTCTCGGAATCGAGTTTCGGTGCCGCGACGCTCGACCGCGACCTTTGGCAGACGGATGGTTCCTCGTCGAAGTGCCCTGCACGGGGATGCTCACTATCGGGTGGATTCTCGCTCCACTCATGCTTGGCGCAGGAGCAGTCGCCGCTCCCACGTGTGGCGAGTCGGGATGTGGCATCGGGAACGACGAGGTTCTCGCTCCCCGCCGCACCGCTGCAAGGATGCTCCTCGATGAGCTCGGCCTGTTCACCGGTTTGGTTCGCGATGGTGCTGCACATGCCATACCAGCGCCGATCGGCGGCGACACGGCTCATCGCCCGAACACGTTCCGGGACGCAGATGTCTTCCTTGCACTCGCAGATCTCGCGAACACCACCGACACTCTGTTCACGTCGGATGTGGCATCGATAGGCGTCGTGACGATCGATGGAGCGACGTGCACCATCTGTGAGCAGTGCACGTCGGTGTGCCCGCCAGGTGCCCTGGCGTCAAGACACCACGACGGCACCGTAGATATCTCATTCGATCCATTCACCTGTGTCGGATGTGCAATGTGCATCAACACCTGTCCAGAGATAGACAGCAACGCGATCATCCTCGACCGCACCTTCGATCTCGCCGAACTGGTGCTCGGCAATAGAGTGATCCTGTCGGGTTCGACGGCGGTGTGCGAGGTGTGTGGCGGCCCGATCGCCCCTTCGGCCATGCTCGATCGCATCCAATCCATGCTCGGGCCCGACCACGCAGGGACCCTCGACCTCATCTCCCGCCGGTGCCTCAAATGTCGCTGAGCTCTCCCAGAGCTCACCACGACCCAGGAGGACGAGCACAAGAGGATCGCACGAGAGCCCCATGAAGGCCGCACAGCACCAGCACCTCCCCTCGATGAGAAACACACACGGCACGAGTCGCCGAGCGAAGGCGAGACAGTAATATTCAAGGCTGTTGCACTCGGCTACCGCAACAGCGAGATCGCAGAGATGTCCTTCCTCAGTGTCAAGACCATCGAGACCTACAAGGCACGTCTGATGCAGAAACTCGGCGTGCACAGCCGCGCTGAACTGGTTCGCTACGCGCTCGAACTCGACATCCTCGAGTAACTCTCCGCGTTTATCCAACCACTAGGGCCATTCGGCATCGGTGATTTCCCTATATCTTGACTAATGAACTAGGGATTCTCCTGCTACCCAACTCGGCCCAGGGATGATGCAATAGCAGTGGGCAAACAGGGGCATCCACCACGGAAGCGTAGGGACGTTGAGTCCGTGGGCATGTCGACTGACGGGAGTAGGAATGCCGGTAATCGATCGGCGTATGGGCGTCACAGGATCTGCGGTAAACGGTGCAGACGCTGCTCATGCGTCCCGCTCAGATTTCGGAGGCCTCGAATCCTCCCAACGCAGGGGCGCGCTTCCCTCGACACGAGACCCTTGTGATGACTTCTCCAACACCATGTTCTCGATCACCAGGCAGGACGACGGCGAGGTCGATGCCAGGCTCGTGACGCTCGAAAAGATCGAAGAACGATGATGAGGAGCATCACACGATCGATGGTTCTCGGCCGAGCACTCCCCGACACGCGGCCAACACACCCCTTACCCGATCAGCACCTGCACACCGAAGTGTGTCGAGTTCGCAGTCGCATACGCGCCCTCATCCCCGGACATCCCCATGTCCGGTGCATCGAAGAACGCACCGCCTATCGGCGTACTCGAGAGAGCTCGAGGAGCATGAAGAAGACCGCCACACCAGCGATGATCCTCCTGAGCCTGTACCTCGCGATCGCCGGGTACCTGATCCTCACACGGCCGATCTGCACCACATGGGTCGAGTGCGACGACCCGGTCGTTCCCTACGCGTCTGCACTGTTCATCCTCGGAACCCTGGCCACCTTGTCGTACGGCATCTTCTCCGGCCCATGCAAGGCCACGAGACGGCAGCGTGGGCACCGATGATCAAGCAACAGGACACCTTCGAGCAACTCGCCCGCTTTCGACAAAGCATGTATCGGGTCTTCGCCGCTGCGTTCCTTCCGCCGGGCCCGGAGCGGTTCGTCAACCTCATCACAGACTGCATGCCTCTCGAGTCCGCGGAACTCGGCTATCTCGCCACCTATCAGAAGTGGCATACCTGGCGAAAGGCATTGCTCCACATCGACGATGCCGTCGAATCCGATGTCGAGTACCTCCGGGTGTTCTCGGCCGGTATGTCTGGTGCCGTCAAGCCACCCCTCGGACACTCATACAACATCGATCCCGTTCGCGGCGACGTCGGCGAGACACTCTTGGACCTCGCCAGACTGTACGACGAGATCCGGCTCGAGCCCACCGGGGCGATGTCCGACGCACTCGACCATGTGTCTATGGAGCTCGAGATCATGTCGGTGTTGTGCGCGCGCGAGGCAGTCACCAGGATAGAAGGAAACGACCGACGCCTCGGGGCGACCCTGAGCAGCCAGGTGGCGTTCCTCGATCGGCACCTCGCTACCTGGCTGCCGCAGTTCGTCAACCAGATCACACGCATGGACTCGATACCGTTCTACACCGCGCTTGGGCCGGCGGTTGCGTCCTTCGTCCACTACGACAGGGGCATCGCCCAGTTCCTCGTTGAGGAAGTGGCCAGATTGGAGCCGTCCAGATGACGCTCATCGTCTGTGCCGACCATGACACGCCCGTACCTCGATCGGACTACCTCTCTACGCCGGTAGTCGCGGTTGCTGGTCTCTGCGGCGATCCGACCAAACTTGCCAACACGGGGGTGCGCGACA
This sequence comes from uncultured Acidimicrobiaceae bacterium, assembly GCA_964387145.1. Classification (GTDB taxonomy): domain Bacteria; phylum Actinomycetota; class Acidimicrobiia; order Spongiisociales; family UBA5794; genus JAMBLL01. Next base: position 2,622 of record CAYLVM010000006.1, on the reverse strand, counting down.
CTGAGGCGATCATCCTGCATCTCGGCGAGTTCGACCTTGGCTTCGTACAAGGTGCCATCGGCGACACCGGCGTCGACCCTCTCAGCGTTCCCATCGTGGCGCTGGGTGACATGCCTTCACTCGATCAGATGGAGATCCTTGCAGCGGGGGCAGCAGCACGACACGCTACCTTCGACAGCGCTCACCGGGAACATGCCAAGATCCGTTGGCCCGAGTCGGTATGGAGGAGTCGCTTCTTCTCACTCAGCGCCCCCCAGCGCGTTGGCGTACCGTGGATCGACAGATCCCTGTGTTCTGCAGGACACGGATGCAGGCTCTGCGTTGCTACATGTCCCGCTTCTGCATTGAAGCGGAGTTCAGATGGCATCGCACACGACATCGATGCCTGCGTTGCCTGCGGTATCTGCATCACGACATGCCCAACGGCTGCAACCGCCAACCCGACGATTGCCGAGGATCAGGTATCGGCGCAGATCAGGGCGATGGTCGACACAGCGGCCGACGCCATTGGGATCGAGTTTCGCTGCCGCGATGCACAGCCACAGTTGCCTGTAGATGGCTGGTTTCCTGTCGAAGTTCCCTGCACCGGGATGCTCACCATCGGATGGCTCATCGCTCCCCTCATGCTCGGTGCGGGAGCCGTTGCAGCACAAACCTGCAGCGAGTCGGGATGCAGCATCGGCAACGATGACGTTCTGGTTCCTCGCCGCAACGCCGCAAGGAAGCTCCTCGATACAATCGGATTGTTCGCAGGCAGGTTGTGTGACAGAGCCGGGGATGTGGCCCCAACGACGATCAGCAGCGACGCAACGCGTCGCCTCGGCACGTTCCGTGATGCAGAGGTCTTTCTCGCTCTTGCAGACATCGCCAACACCGCCGATTGGCTGGTCTCCTCCGAGGTTGCCTCGACCGGTGTTGTGAGAATCGATGTATCCACCTGCACCGTCTGTGAGCAATGCGTCTCGGTGTGCCCGTCGGATGCTCTGACATCGGAGCGGTTCGGCGGAATCATCGAGATCTCGTTCGACCCGTTCCCATGTACCGGATGTGCCATGTGTGTTCAGGCCTGTCCTGTGGTCGATGACGACGCGATCATCCTCGACCACAGGCTCGATGCTGCCGTACTGACGATCGGTAGGAGGGTGCT
>CAYLVM010000006.1:0-1375 GCA_964387145.1 uncultured Acidimicrobiaceae bacterium | reverse complement strand
CACATGACATGCGCCCCGACCCCATCACACTATCGGTAACGCTCGATCGAACCGAGCCGATGTCGGGATCCAACCATACCGGCACCGTCAGCCTCGTCTCCCACCGCTGACTCAACTACCGCGGAGCCTCCCAAGGGTGCCAGAGCCGATGATCACATGCGCACTTTGGCGCTCATGATCGCAGCTTCGCTCAGGCGCCGCTCCCTCGGATCGGTCGGTAGGTAGAAGTCGAGACGGTTCATCGCATAGGCGAATCCGAGTTCGAGATCCGGATCGGCGAATCCAAAGGACCCACCGGCACCCGGCGTGCCGAAGGCAGCAGGCGAGGAACCGAAGTCGTTGGCAACCGACGGCTTGGAGAAGCCGAGCGAGTAGCTCGTGTCCATGTGCAGAACGAGATCCATCGTGCCGTTGGGTGGAGCCACCGCGGGTGCCCGCAGCTCCCCCATCGTCTCCGGCGAGATCCCGAGTTCCTTGCCACCGGACGCGAACGCGCCGTACGTCTTGGCGATCGAGCGAACCTTGCCGATTCCGTTGGATGCAGGCAGCTCGATACTTCGCATCGCCCGCTCGTTGTAGCGAACCGGGGACCCAAGAACCTTCGGGTTCGCGAACGTCCTTGCCGTGATGGTCTTGGGGTTGAGGAAGTCCTTGACGAACTTGCTCGGCAACTTCGAGAGGTTGAACATCATCCTGGTCCGGTACCACTTGGCCTGGATCTCAGCGATCCTGGCGTCGGGGACATCGTCGGGAAGGCCGATGTAGAACTCGAGATCGAGCGGCCCCGCGACCTCGTCTGCGAAGAATCGTCCGACGGTCCGGTGCTGCGGATCGACCCTGCGCAGCAGCTCCGACTCGTACCAGCCAAGACTGATCGTGTGATACCCGTGAGCGGTTCCCGGTTCCCACAGCGGTTCCTGCTTGGCGATGGCGTCCGCCACCCGATCGGGATCACCGAGAAGGTCGAGATCCATCGGCTCGTCGATCGCACACACACCTGCTTGATGCGCAAGCAGTTGCCGAACGGTGATGTTCTCCTTGCCGCCTCGAGCAAACTCCGGCCAGTAGACAGCGACCTTCTCGTCGTACGCGAACAGACCACGGCTGTGCGCAACCGCCAGCGCGAGCGAGGACATACCCTTCGTCGTGGAGAAGACCAGCACGAGCGTGTCCTCGATCCACGGATCGCCGGTCTTCGGATCACGAAGACCACCCCACAGATCGACGACCTTTTCACCGCGGTGGTAGACGGCGCACGCAGCACCCACCTCGAGCCCTTCATCGAAGTTCGCCCGAAACGCCTCGCGAACAGACTCGAACCCTTGACTGACGTTGCCGTGGATCACGGCCATCCTCACTCCCGATCGTCGACGTC
>CAYLVM010000005.1:0-56221 GCA_964387145.1 uncultured Acidimicrobiaceae bacterium | reverse complement strand
AGGGTTTTGCAGACCCTTGCCTAGCCACTCGGCCACGTCGCCATAATGAAAGGCGGTCGCACGGACCGCCCTCATCGGAGCGGACGACCGGGTTCGAACCGGCGACCTCAACCTTGGCAAGGTTGCGCTCTACCAGCTGAGCTACGTCCGCGTGCACTGGATGGTACCACGAGGCTGATCGTTTCTACCCCCGGGGCGGCACGCCGCTCGCTGCCGTCATCGGCCCAACGATGCCACATCTCGGTGACACAGCCGCTCCAAGGCGGTACCTTCCGATACCCGACGTTCAGCGAGACAGCAGTGCAAGACCGGCTCCGATACTGGCTAGCCATCGGCAACGATGTGAGGCGTGAGGCGCGCAGCGACCACGCCGTCATCATCGCCGCCGGTGTCGCCTTCTACGCGGTCCTTGCACTGCTGCCCGCCATGTTCATTGCGATCACGCTCTATGGACTCTTCGCCAACGTTGCAGACGCCGAGCAACAGATCGACGGGCTCCTCGCTGTCCTCCCTGCGGAGTCCGCTGCCCTCCTCACAGCCCAACTTTCATCCATTGCTTCGGGATCCAGTGCCGGACTCAGCGTCGGGTTCGCCCTCTCGATCACAGCGTTTCTCTGGACCGTGTCGAACGCCACGAGAGCGATGATCGGAGCGGTCAAGATCGCGTACGACCAGGAGGAGCACCGATCCATCCTCGAGTCGAGAGCCGTAGCGATCGGCCTCACTTTCCTCGTGATCGGTGGCGGGGTTCTCGTCCTCGCGATGATCGCCGTCGTGCCCGTCGTGCTCCAACGCTTCGACCCAACCGATGCGATCGTCACGATCGGCAACACCAGGTGGGTGGCGATCGCCGGCGGGGCAGTTCTGGTCATCGGACTGCTGTACCGCTACGCCCCTCCGCTGCGTCCCGACGGCTGGAGAGACGTCCTGCCCGGTGCGGTTCTCGCAACGGTTCTGTGGTCGGGCGCATCCATCGGCTTCTCCGTGTACGTATCGTCCTACGGAAAGTACAACGCCACCTACGGAGTACTCGGAGCAGCCGTGATCCTGCTGCTGTGGTTCTGGATCTCGTCGCTGTCGGTCATCCTCGGTGCAGAGTTCAATGACGCCATCGTCAGGCTCCGTAAGGAAGATCGGAAGCCATGATCACGCTCAGCCAGCGGTGATCAGGAGCTACCGAGTCCCGTCGAACCGAAACCACCCTCGCCGCGTGACGTCGCGTCGAGATCAGCGACCTCGAAGAACACCGGTGTTTCCACCGCCATGATCACGAGTTGGGCGATGCGGTCCCCCGGCTCGATCGTAAACGGGTGGTCTCCGTGGTTCACGAGGCCCACACGGAGCTCCCCCCGATACCCGGAGTCGATGAGTCCCGGGGCGTTGATCACGGTCACACCGTGTTTGATGGCAAGGCCGCTCCTCGGCAGAACGAACCCTGCGTACCCCTCAGGAATCGCGATAGCAAGGCCGGTGGGTACGAGGACCCGACCCCCGGGGGCAACAGTGACGTGCTCACTCGCGGTGAGGTCCGCTCCCGCGTCCCCCGGGTGTGCGAAGCCGGGAAGCGGGTGCCTCAACTCTTTGCGTGTAACGGGTATCTTCATGGTGGATTCTCCCACGGAGTGGATCGGATTGGCCAAGCAACCCCCACAGAAGCCGGCACAGGATGACGGTACATGGTTCCTCGAGGCTGTCGGAGCTAGAGCGCCATCTCCAACTCCTATCGAGGCCGTCGAAGAGCTGACACGGGAGAACGCGATCCCGGAACTCGACTCCCCGGGCGAGCCCCCCCAGGCAAACAACGACACGGCCCCCGTGCACCAGGACCAGATTCAACAGGCCACCTTCGACGGCGACCCCGGTACGTCGACGTCGACGTTCGCCCCTATACCCGAACCTCCCCCGCCACCAACGGTTCTCACGAGCGATACCGCACGACCCGACACACCGGAACCCGAGTTCGACGAAACGCTCCTATCCCCAGCCTTGCGAACCCGCCGACGCTTCCGGTGGCCCGTCGCTATCGCCCTGATAACCATCCTCGTAGCGATCGGCGTTGCTGCCGTCTGGCTCCCCCGCGCCGCCGACCAGGAGGCGCTTGCGGTCCGCCAGAGCAACTACGACGCCACACTCGCAGTACGCAGTTACCTGCCTCCAGCCCAGGGTGCTCTCGATGCTGTCACCAACCCCCAGAGCACGAACGAACAGGTCGATGGTGCGATCCCGACGATCTCACAGTTGTCGAGCCACGCAAGCACCCTGTCGGAAGCTGCGGCGATCCCGCTGCCGACCCTCTTGCCCTTCGTCCCCTCCAACTCACTCGACGCCCTCGTTCCGCTCCAGGAACGTTCCAACATCCTTGCATCCGAAACGGCTGAGATTGCCCGACGCCTCGGCCACGCCTACGTATATCGCACGTCCATCCCACAACTTCTCACCACCGGCGACCTTGCAACCGAGGCATCGACCCAGGAGATCAACGTCGTTGCCGTCGACCTCGCGTCATCGCTGGCGGACGATGCCGGTGTTCTTGGGGATCTCCCCAGTGACCCGGCGTTCAGTGGAGTTGCACAAGCTGCTGGGTCGGCGGTCGAGCGGTACGCTCGATGGCAGGACGAGTACCTTGCCTCACTCGCATCCGGTGATACCGAAACTGCCACGGTGCTCATCGACGAGATCGATGCGTTACGTGACGACCTCGCGTCGATCACCACTGCTGCGCTCGTGGCGTTCCGAACCGAGATGGACGGTCGCATCCTGTCTCTCGCGGGCCTCCTCGACGAGCACCTCAACGATCTCGTTCGTTGAGGGATTCTTCAGCATCGAGGGAAGCAACCTCCCTCTCGAAATCGGAGGCCCGCTGGAACTCCTTGTACACCGAAGCGAAACGGAGGTAGCCGACCTCATCGATGTCGCGGAGGCCTTCGAGCACGATTGCTCCGATGTCGTCGGCGTGAATCGATCCTCGGGATGTGTACGCCGCTCGCTCGACCGTCGCCACGAGATCGTCGACGGCGTCCTGGGGCACCGGGCGATCTGCAAGCGTGATCTCGACGCCCAGCCGAACCTTGGATGCATCGAACGCTTGACGGCGTCCGTCACGCTTGACCACGACGACGGCACTTGCACGTTCGAACGTCGTGAAACGGTGTCCACACCGTGGGCAGGAACGTCGACGCCGAATCGCACGGCCCTCCTCAGTCGGGCGTGAGTCGACGACTCTCGTATCGTCTGTGGTGCAGAGGGGGCATCGCATCCCGGCAGCGTACAACGGTCGGTGACCATCTGGAGTGTGAGCGTCGAGCATCACCTTGCCGCTCAGGGTGTGGACATCACCGGAATCTCGATGATCTGACCGGCCTGAAGCATTGCAGCGTCGAGGTCGTTGATCTGCTCGATGGTGGCCACCACACGACGACGATCGACACCATCGGGGCCCTGTTCGGCAGCGATCTCCCAGAGCGTGTCACCCATCTGAACGCGGTACTGCACCGTCTCGGTGATCTCGTTCGTGGCGTTTCCTGCAGAGGCAAGGAGAAGCAACACGGCCGCGACCGTAATGGAGATGATGATGAACGCTCGTAAGCGAGCGATGCTGGTCGTTGTCATGTTGCCGTCTCCTCGTCCCTGCTGCCCAGCCTGGTTTCCCAGTTCTCGTGGGAGGAGCTTCGCTCCTGACACCGACGGTATCGGCCGGGTATGACACGTTCCGATGCACGTGGGCGCCGCATCGATGCCCTACCCGACCGAACACCTGTTCGGTGTACCGAGAAACATATCGAACATCTGTTCGGTTGTCAAGTCGAACGTATGTTTGGTCTGAAGCGGACATCGCTCTAGACTCGTGGGAACGACGAGGAGGAACCGTGACTGAACGTGCGAGCCTGACCCAGAGACAACGCGAGATCCTCGAACTCATCAGATCGACCGTTGCCAAACGTGGCTATCCGCCGTCGGTACGTGAGATCGGCGATGCCGTCGGCTTGAGCTCGCCATCGACCGTTCACAGTCATCTCTCAACGCTCTCAGCCGAGGGGTACATTCGCAGGGACCCGTCCAAACCCCGCGCGATCGAGATCATCGACGTCGACGGTGCCGTACCGATCTCACGAGCAGCAGTTCGTGACGTCCCCCTCGTGGGCCACATCGCTGCCGGGTCACCGATCCTCGCTGAAGAGGACATCGAGGAGGTCTACCCGTTGCCGACGGAACTCGTCGGGCACGAACCGGTGTTCATGTTGCGGATACGAGGCGATTCGATGCTGAACGCCGGCATCTACGACGGTGACTACGTCGTGGTCCAAAAGCAGAACACAGCGAAGAACGGAGACATCGTTGCTGCACTCGTCGACGGAGAGGAAGCCACGGTCAAGACCTTCCATCGTTCCGACACCGCGGTGAGTCTGATCCCACACAACGACGCATACGAAACAATGGTCTTCACCGAGGGTGTCGACATCCTCGGTGTCGTGGTCGCTGTGTTGCGTCGACTGGGCTGATCAGTCGATCGATCCGCAGAACACGACTTCGGCAGGACCCTCCATCCATGCACCAGCGTCGTCGAAGGTGACCGTCAGGACCCCTCCCGGGAGGTGAACATCTACTGGGAGTTCCACGCCTGCCTGCGTGTGAGCAATATAGGCCGCTGCGGTTGCACCTGTTCCGGATGCAGGCGTCTCCCCCACTCCCCTCTCCCAGATACGGGCTTTGATCCCACCTTCATCGAGCACTTCGACGAACTCGACGTTCGTTCTGTTCGGGAACAGAGGATCGTTCTCGATCTCGGATCCGATCGCCGCCACATCGACGTCCTCGACACTGTCGACCAACAGGACGGCGTGTGGGTTTCCAATGGCGAACGGGTGAACCGTGTGAGTGCCGATGTTCAGCTCACCGGTCCTGAAGGGCGTCGGAACGCCGACGAACGCGATCACCAAGTCATCCGTGACGGTGACCTCATGATCACCAACCGCCGTGTTGACGGTGAACGTACCCGAGGCGACCCAGCCTCGGTCATACCCGAGCCTGGCGACACAGCGCAGACCGTTCCCACACATCTCTGCCTCGCCACCGTCCGCGTTCCAGTACCGCATGGACATCCTCGTAGCATCGATCGGTTCGATCACCAGAACACCATCGGCCCCGACACCGCAACGACGCGCACACCAGCGGACAACATCGTCAGGATCCGGCACGAACGGGCCATCTACGACGATGAAGTCGTTGCCGAGAGCCTCTACTTTCACGAACTCCATCGCATCGCCTCCCCGATCGTCGTGACAGCCGTTTCGATTTCACGTTCGGTGCCATCCTGGCACGTGATCCACCGGATGCGTGGATCCCTTCGGAAGAACGTTCTCTGTCGCTTCACGAGCGCGTTCGTTGCTCGCACCGTCGCATCGAACGCCTCGCTCTCGGACATTTCACCGCCGAGGGCTGCACTGTACTGCCTGTAGCCAACGGCCTGGGATGCCGTCCTCCCCATCCGTCCCTGCAACCGGGCGACTTCGTCGGGGAGTCCCGCTTCGACCATCGCCGTGAGCCTCTTGCGAATACGGTGCTCGAGGGATCCGACGCCGTCGATCCCGAACCCAACGAACTCGAGCACAGGCTCGTAGCGCGCCAGCGCCAGCGCCTCAGGGGTCGCTGCTCGCTGTGTCGGAGTCTGCCCAGTGAGTCGCCACACCTCGACCGCCCGGAGAACCCGCCGGGGGTTCGCCAGGTCGACAACGTCTCCCGCCAAGGGATCGGCTCCGAGGAGCTCGGTGACGAGCGACTCGCCCGATCGGGCTTCGAGACGAGCTCTCACCTCACGATCCGTGGGGGCGAACGTCATGGCATCCACGATCGTACGAAAATGAAGCCCCGACCCACCGGCGATGACCACCCTCCCGCCTGTCCCGAGGATCTCGGCCACTTCGTGTCTCGCAAGCTCCTGGAAGCGTTGCGCGGACAGTTCCTCGTCGGGATCGCACACATCGAGCATCCGGTAGTCGATCCGCTGACGCGTGCTCCAGTCGGGCTTCGCCGTCCCGATGTCCATCCCGCGGTAGACCTGCATCGAATCGACGGACACGATGGATGCCCCGAAGCGTCCGACGACCGCCTCTGCGATTGCCGACTTGCCCGCAGCGGTAGGGCCGACGATGGCAACGACGTTCAGGACGACAACGCTCCTTCGAGGTAGTGGGGTGCAGCCCTCGTGATACGCACACGAAGAAGCGATCCTGCCGGCCACTGTCCGGGGATGTGGACGATCCGGTTGCCCCGGGTCCGGGACGTCACAACGGTCTCGTCCCGCTTCGATGGTCCTTCGACCATCACCTCTTCGATACGACCAACTTGTGCAAGGTTCTGCTCGTAGGTGATCCGACTCTGAAGCTCGACCAGCCTGTCAAAACGCTCCTGGACGACATCTCGTGAGACCCGGCCGCCCATCTCAGCTGCGGGTGTTCCCGGGCGCGGCGAGAACTGGAACATGAACGCGTTGTCGAAACGAGCAGCTTCCATGACCTCGAGCGTTGCAGCGAAGTCTTGCTCTGCTTCTCCAGGGAAGCCGACGATGACATCCGTCGACGCGGCGAGGTTCGGCACGATCGAGCGCATCATCTCGAGCTTCTCGAGGAAGCGCTGTGCGCTGTACCCACGATGCATCGCGGCCAGGATGCGATCAGAGCCAGACTGCAGGGGGAAGTGGATCTGCTCACACACGGCGGGGGTCTCTGCCATCGCAACAGCGACATCCTCCCGAAAGTCCTTCGGGTGGGGGCTCGTGTAGCGGATACGCTCGACACCTTCGACAGACCCTACCCGTCGCAGCAGATCCGCGAACAACGGGCTCCGTCCATTGAGGTCGAGATCCCGCCCATAGGAGTTGACGTTCTGGCCGAGCAGCGTGATCTCTGTGACCCCTTCTGCCGCGAGCGACTCGATCTCCCTGATGATGTCGCCGGGGCGACGCGATATCTCGGGACCACGCACGATCGGAACTATGCAGAACGTACACGAGTTGTTGCAGCCGATCGTCACCGTTACCCACGCCGAGTGTTCGGTCTCACGATGAACGGGAAGCCCACTCGGGATGTCACTCCCCGATCTGGTCTCATCCCAGATCTCGGTGATGGGTCCCCACTCGTCGGCGTGGTCGAGCAGATCGACGACTCTGTGCACGTTGTGGGTGCCGAACACGACATCGACCCACCCTGCGCGTTCATGGATGAGGTCCCGTTCCTTCTGGGCAGAGCAGCCCCCAACGGCGATCTTGAGATCCGGGTTCTCGGTCTTGGCCCGCTTCAAGGATCCAAGGTACCCATAGAGTTTCGTGTCGGCGTTCTCGCGTATCGTGCAGGTGTTGAGCACGATGAGATCAGCATCGTCGATCGTCTCCGTGCGGATCATTCCATCGGCCTCGAGCAGGCCGGCTATCCGCTCGGAGTCGTGTTCGTTCATTTGACATCCAAAGGTACGCACGAAGTACCGTCGTCCGACGCGCGTTGGCGTACGGACCGCTTTGAGCCCTGGCATGTCGAGCATGGTGATCTCAGGCATGAACGTTCACCCGATCGTCGTTACGGAACGCACGACAGGGTACCAACGCCGGACTCCACACGGCCAGGCGCCATCTACCGCGCGTAGTCCTTCGCCCGGTACTCACGGATGACCGTGATTTCGATCTGGCCGGGGTACTGGAGATCGTCTTCCAGCTTGCGAGCGATGCGCCGTGCAAGATCCTTGGAGCCGGTGTCGTCGAGTGAACCTGGATCGACAACGACGCGAACCTCTCGGCCCGCTTGGAGAGCGAACACCTTCTCCACACCGTCGAAGCCCTGAGCGATCTCCTCGAGACGCTCGAGACGACGCACGTAGGATTCGAGGGCCTCTCTGCGAGCGCCTGGCCGCGCTGCAGACACTGCATCTGCTGCCTGGACGAGCACTGCCGTCAGCGTACGTGGCTCTACCTCGTTGTGATGAGCCTCGATCGCATGCACGATGCCTGCATCCTCACCGAAACGCCTCGCTATCTCTGCGCCGATCAACGCGTGGGATCCACCGACCTCGTGGCTGACGGCCTTGCCGATGTCATGGAGGAACGCCGCTCGCTTGGCCTCGGCCTCGTCGACGCCGAGCTCGGCAGCAAGCATCCCCGCGATGTGCGCGGTCTCCACCAGGTGGTCCAGCACGTTCTGTCCGTAGCTCGAGCGGTACCGAAGGCGGCCGACCAGTGTCGTGAGCTCGGGGTGAAGCCTGGTGAGGCCGACCTCGAGCATCGCCCACTCCCCGGCATCGCGAATCGACTGCTCGACCTCGTCCTTCGCCTTTTCGTACGCCTCTTCTATAGATGTTGGATGGATACGGCCATCCTCGACAAGACGGACCAGTGCACGACGGGCGACCTCTCGCCTGACCGGATCGAACGTCGATACCGAAACGCTCTCCGGAGTGTCGTCGACGATGAGGTCGACACCGGTGACCGCCTCGAAGGTGCGGATGTTCCGCCCGTCTCTCCCGATGATCCGACCCTTCATATCGTCTGAGGGAAGCGTCACCGTCGAGATCGTCGTATCGGAGACCACATCGGAGGCGATGCGCTGGATCACGGTGGCCAGGATCCGACGGGAGCGTCGATCGCCCTCCTCACGCGCCTTCGTCTCCATGTCGCGAACCAGGACCATCGCGTCTCGCCTGGCCTCATCCTGTACCTTTTGCAGCAACTCCTCCTTGGCCGCCCTCGAGTCGAAGCCTGCAAGGGCCTCCAACTCCAGCAACGCCTCCTCCTGGAGCTTGGCTGCCTCGATCGAAAGCGCCATCGCTTCGCGTTCCTTGTCGATGACGAGTTCCTCGCGCTGTGCGAGGTTCGCAGCGCGTTGTTCGAGCGTTGCAGCACGCTGGGCGATGCGACCCTCCTTGGAGCCGACCTCCACCAGACGGTGCTCGAGGGTTGCCTCTTCTCTATCGCGGTAGACCTCGGCCTTGGCCCGAGCCTCTTCATCTGCCCTCGCGAGGATCCTCTGTGCCTCCATACGAGCATCAGCCAGTATCTCTTCGGGAGCGGGCGGCTGCTTGACGATGCGCCGACCCACCAGGAGCCCTGCAAGGAACACGCCCGCTACGACCAACCCCGGTACCAACAGGCTGGTGATCTGTTCCATCTCGTTCCTCGTTCCCCCCGATGCGGATACGAACGTGCCGAGCCACGCCGGGCTCGGCACACACACAGACGTATTCGAGTTGGTCGCCTATCGGCTGGTTATCTCGTGTCTTGCATTGGTTCGTTCACGCTTCAGAGTTGTTTTCAATATCGGTGTGTGTGATTATTCCCCGATAGTACCTCACGCGACCTCGTTCGGGAACGCGAAAATCGGGAAAGACTCACTCGCTGTCGGAAGCCCCGGATTCCTCGGCATCGACGACTTCGGACTCGCCGTCTTCGGCACCATCCTCCTCGATGAGGCCGACCGCCCGGAGCACCTGATCTTGGAGTTGCATCGACAGCTCAGGGTTCTGACGCAGGTACTCCTTGGCCTTCTCACGTCCCTGACCCAGCTGATCGCCGTCGTAGGTGTACCAGGCACCCGCCTTACGCACGATGCCCTGCTCGACGGCAACGTCGATGAGGCTCCCCTCCCTCGAGATGCCCTCTCCGAACATGATGTCGAACTCGGCGAGACGGAACGGCGGCGCGACCTTGTTCTTGACGATCTTGGTACGTACACGGTTTCCGATGTTCTCGGTTCCGACCTTGATCGCCTCGATGCGACGAATGTCTATCCGTACGCTCGCGTAGAACTTGAGCGCCCGACCACCGGGGGTCGTCTCAGGTGAGCCGAACATCACCCCTATCTTCTCGCGGATCTGGTTGATGAAGATCGCCGTGGTGTTGGAACGGTTGATCGACCCTGCCAGCTTGCGCAACGCCTGGGACATGAGGCGAGCCTGGAGGCCAACGTGGATGTCTCCCATGTCACCCTCGAGTTCCGCTCTCGGGACGAGCGCTGCGACCGAGTCGATCACGACGACGTCGAGGGCTCCCGAACGGATCAACATGTCGGCGATCTCGAGCGCCTGCTCCCCGGTATCTGGCTGGGAGATGAGCAACTCGTCGATATCCACCCCGATCGCTCTCGCATAAATCGGGTCGAGAGCGTGCTCGGCATCGATGAAGGCCGCCGTACCACCGTTTCGCTGTGCCTCGGCGATGATGTGGAGAGCGAGCGATGTCTTGCCGGAGGACTCCGGACCGAAGATCTCGACGACCCGTCCGCGAGGCACGCCACCGATGCCGAGTGCGAGGTCCAGTGACAACGCCCCCGTCGGGATGAACTCCATGCGGCGGATCTGGTCGGTTCCGAGCCGCATGATGGCCCCCTTACCAAACTGACGCTCGATCTGAGCCATCGCTATCTCGAGGTTCTTGTCGTGATCGCTCACTCCTGAAGCCATCTGCTCTTCCCTTTCGACGTGTTTGCAACACCGTATCAATCGTGTGTGACAGATTACGGACCGAATCACATGCCTGGCATTCGAGCCGTGACCCATACGCTAACCGAACACCTGTTCGATGTCGAGTATTTCCAAGGCGCGCGGATAGGGAGTAGTCGTACACCGTTTGCCGTTCTCCGTTTGCCGACCAAGCGCACGCATCCAGAAACGGTGCGGGTTTCTCGATGTGAAGGGTGAACTGTGCACTGCAAACCCAGCGACCGCATCCACCTATCCGCTGATCCTCTTCGCGTCCGACCCGGGTACCTGGACGGATCCGGGAGGTATCCAAGCGGTGATCCCTATGCGTCGAGACTCTCGTGCACGTGGACCGTGAGGTCCCCGAGCATGTTCGTGTAGCTCCCGAACTCGTTGTCGTACCAGCCGAAGAGCTTGGCATGTGTCACCGGAACACTGATGCTCGTCTCGTGCAGTGCGTCGATGATCGAATCGCTGATCCCCGGAAGCGTTGTCAGATCCACGACGGAGAACCCGGTACGGGTGTGCGTCTCGTTCCCCTCGAGCACGACCGCTGCTCGGGATCCCACGAAGTCAGCGGGCACGTTCTGCTCCTCGCTGTAGACGAGGTGTCCCCGCTGGGCGCCTTGAGCGGCGTCGGCGTAGATGCCGTTCAAGACTTCTCGCGTCACGCTGGACTCATCGTCCTCGTTGACCGTCGATTGGAAGGTCAGGTTCAGGATCGCCAGCGATCCTGTTTGCACGGGAACCCGCACCGAGTCAGCCATGAAGCCGATCTGGCGTATCTCTGGCATCACCTGCTCGAGCGCAGCAGTGGCGTTCGTCGAGGTCAGGATGATGCTGTTGAGAACACTCCGGTTCTTCCGCAGATCTCGAGAACCTGCGGCAGGGACCGTGTCGAGCACCTGCTGCGTGTTGGTCGCTGCGTGCACGGTGCTCATCGCAGCGGTCATGATGCTCGACGCACCGAGCGCATCGAGCAACGGCTTGAGCATGTGCGCCACTGCGGTCGTCGTGCACGAGGCAGCAGAGATGAGGTTGTGTCGTGCCGGGTCGAACACATCCTGGTTGATACCCGCGATCAACGTCACCGCGTCGTCGGGTATCGACAGGCCACCGTCACGGATCTTGAATGCTGCGCTGTTGATCACCTTCTCGGCACCGGCTGCGAGGTGCCCACGGAGCGCACCCTTGGGGTCGTCGGCGATACGCGTCGGATCGTTGAAGACCCCGGTCGTGTCGACGACGACCCGTACATCGTGCTGCTTCCAATCGATGTCCCTCGGGTTGCGTGCTTCGCGCAGCACAGTGACTGGCACACCGGCAACGTCGAGGAGACCCCGTTCGGCATCGACGATCCTTACACATGGATCCGCGTTGACGCCGAAGAGGAAGCGATGCATCGCCCCATAGGTGGAGTCACGTTCGATCGCACCGCACACCGCTTCGATCCCCTGCCCGACATCCCTCCCAACGTTGACGACGATGCCGGGGAAGTGACGGCGGGCAACGTGGTGCCAAAGCGTCAACTTCCCGATTCGGCCGAGACCGTTGATCCCGAGACAGTCGCTGCGTGTTCCTTGAGCGTTCATTCGTGTGATCCGATCTCCATGGTGACCCAGTGTGGGTGCTCGGCGAGCTCGACGGCTTGTCTGCCGACGAACACGGAGCCATCGACTCCACTGACCGAAACGATATCGCCCGGATGCAGCGTTGTGCCGCCTATCTCGACCAACCCTTCCTGCTCGAAGACACGTAGGGCGCGACATCCCACGACGCACGTCCGCCCGAGGGTTCTTGCGACCACAGCGGCGTGGCTCGTCGCACCGCCGAGCGCGGTGAGGAGCGCGTCTGCGTTGATGAGCAGCTCGATATCGTCGGGAACCGTATCGGGCCGGACGAGCAGTATCTGATCGTCCGGGTGCTCCCTCCTGAGACGATCGATGTCATCCTGATCCAACGCGACGCGGTAGCACCCTGCTCCCCCGCCGACACCGATCCCAACACCGATTCGCGACGCCTGCAACTCCTCGGTCTGGACGAAGGTCGCAACGACGTCGAGGGGTTCACGGATCGCCTCTCGTGCCTGGAGAACGTGGAGATCCGCAGGGCTCTCCGATTCGAACGTGAACTCGAGCTCCTGGTCGGGGAGCCGATACTCGATGAGGAGGGATCGCCCGAGATGTGCAAGCTCAGCGTAGATGGGAGGGCGGTCCCGCTCGAGGGAGCGGAACGTGTGCAACCTCGGGTCCGTACGCTGTGCGTTGCTGACGGGGAACGTCTCGACGAGGCCGCTGACGACGTCGTCTCCCTGGCCGTAAGACACATAATCCCCTGCAATCTCGACCGATCCGTTCGAACCGCTCCGTCGAACCAGAGCGACCCCCGTACCCGACTGGGGACTGAGATTGCCGTACACCATTCGCTGGATGATCACCGCAGTGCCCCATCCATGGGAGATCCCCATCTCCTCGCGATACATCGTCGCCATCGAGGAGTTCCACGAGTCGACAACGAGGCCGATACAGCGACGAAGCTGAGCGAACGGCTCGTCGACAACGGGAACATCATGGTCGGCAAGCAACGCACGGTACTCGAAGGCAAGTTGTCGCATCCTTGGTACCGACAGGAACGCCTTCTTCGGAACACCGGACTCTTCCTTGGCTCCCGACATAGCATCGTCGAACAGATCTCGATCGAGTCCCTGGCTCATCCCCCAGAACTGCAGGAAGCGGCGATACGCGTCCCACGCAGCCCACGGACTTCCCGACGTCGAGGCGAACCCCTCGACGATGTCGGGGTTGATGCCCACGTTGAGGAACGAATCGAGCATGCCGGGCATACTCAACGGTGCACCTCCACGTACAGAGAGCAGCAGCGGGCGGTCCTCATCGCCGAAGCGGCCGCGGGCACCGGCTTCGAGAACACCGATTCGCGCAACGACCCTGTCGAACAACTCGTCGGGGATCGTTTCGAGCTTCCTCCCGATCGCGTTGCGAGAGAGGTCGGTTGTGATGATGAATCCGGGTGGTATCGGGAAGCCGAAACCGGCGAGGCGTGTCAGCATGAACCCCTTGTTGCCGAGGGATATCCGTCCCTTGGATCGGTCACCACCCGACAGCGGGACGAGATCCACCGATTCAGCGGACGGCAGCGAACGGGACACGTCGACCGACCATGGCTTCGTGTCATCCGAAAGTGCTTCGAGGAGGCGTGCCGTGATGTTGTCGACACGCTGAAGTGCCAGGCTCTCACCGATCAAGGTGCGCAGGAACGTCTCGTACGCTCTGATCACGACCTTCTCGCGCTCCGCGTCTGAGCCGGAGCCCTCGATGGCGAGTTGCCGCCCGATGATGCCGAAGACCTCGCTATACCCCTCGAACAGGCGTTCCTGGACGATCGACTGCACTGCCTTCGAGATCGCTCGAACGATGTCTGCGAACTCTTCGCGAGCTACGCCTCCGGTGACGATGGCCTCATCGAACATCGATAGCGTCGTCTCGAGATTCCAGGATTCGTACCCTTCGACGCGCAACGCCCGCTGGAGCAGCCGCAACAGGTCGCCTGCATCGGCGAGGGCGTCACCATCGAGTGTCTCGAATCCCTGGGCTGCAAGCATCCGGTCCAGGAGGGCACCTACGAGCGAGGCGATCCGAAAGGAGAGCCCCACGGCTTCGAGCTTCTCCTCCCGATAGCGCCCGTACATCGACGGTATGCCGGTTCCGATGTGTCGCTTTCGGTAGATCTCCTCGGATGCTTGTGTTGGTCTGCGGTCGAGTACCTGGCGCTTCAGATCTTCCATGATCGTAAGGAGCACGTCGATCGCTGGGAGGTACCTTCCTTGATCGATGTGGGATTCGATGCCGCGCACGACTCTCGTCGACACGCCGTGAAATGCAATCAACCGTTCCATCAGGTCGGCGTGGCTCAGCGTGTACTTGCGGGCCAGTTCGAAGCGAAGGCGGAACAGCAGGATCGCCTTCTCCCTGTCGTGTTCCGTCTCTTGTGTCATGTCCTCAACGAGCGCTTGGACGTCCGATACCGGCATCTGGAACAGTCTCTCGATCGGGCCAGCCGACTCCACGAGGCGAGAAAAGACGCTGTGAAGGCCAAGGTACCGGTCCGTCTCGACGTCGAGGTCTCCGTGTGCCTCCTCGGGAAGGTACTTCGCAAGGACGGAACCGTCCCCGCTTGCCCAGAACGCGCCGACCTGTTCAACGATCGGGACGAGCATCGGGTTGCTCTCGACGTGACTCTGCTTCCTCAGGAAGTGACAGATCGGATCCTGACGAGCATCGATCTCGTCGAGGCGGGTGGACACGGCCCGCAACTGGCCCTCCGCTCCTATGTCGTTGAAGTAGACGGGGAACCGACGAAGGAGATGGATCACCTGGTCGTACACCGGGGCGATGTCGGCGGACAACAACTCCGAGACGTCCTTTTGAAACAGGTCGGTGTCGGCGATGAACACGCCTCCCGTCTCGAGGTGGATGAGCAGGCCTGCAAGCAGGTGGCGCGCTCGCCATGGATCGGTATCGATGATCCCGAGATACGTGCGGATGTTCTTGAGGTGATTGGGGTTCACCCGTATACCCCACTCGTCGGTGAACCCGGCGAACTCAGGCCGGTGGAACTCCAGCGTGAGAATCTCGTCCATGACCAGGTCGATCCTGTCCTGGCGGGTGCCATCGATCGTTGACATGCCGAGACTTCTCACGAAATCGAGGGCTCCCGATGCGAAGCCGTCGTCGCCGGCGCGCAGCGTCGTGAACACCTCCTCGACGAAGTGTTCGAACGTCTCGTCCGCAGCGTCGGCAACGAGTGCACGACTGATGCGGGCAAGCGCCCAGAGCGCCTTCTCATGGATGGGTGCCAGCAACTCTTCGCCGAGCAGATAGCACAGCCACAGAGCCCGGTTGTGTACCGATCCGTCGGCCGTTCCCTCGCGACGGTCGATCTCGTCGGCAGCCAAGAGATACGTACGCGTGATCGCGAGGTGATCCGGCAACCCGAGCAGGCGATCGGCATCGGGCATTGCCGGCACGGACGTGTCCATCGCCGCGATGTCTCGTCGATACGCTGTGAGCGTTGCGTGTGAAAGCGCTGAGATGGCGTCGGGGATTGTGCTGTTTCCCTGATCTGGGCCGATGAGATCCAGATACCACATTGCGGGGTCCTCCCGAGTGAGCCATCGGACGTAGACGCGGTCGAGTACGTCACGCAGCAGCTCCATCGCTTCAGCGCACGTGACATCTGTCGGGCCCACGCTGTGGTGCAGCGACGCAGCGAGACGGTGCAAGCGCGCCGAGCCGGGGGCTGCGAGGTGTGGTTCGTCTGCAATATGGGCCGAGATCCGTGCGATCGATCGCTGCACGACACCGAGGTTGCGTTCGAGTCCCTCTCCAGAATCTGTGACGATCTTCTCGAGATACGCAAGCCACCACCGGATCGCATCCTCGCGCAGAGGGATCGGCGTGGCCTCTCGAACAGCCTTGTCGTAGAGGTCGCAGTACACGTCGAGCGCGTGCACGCCATCGACGTGGCCGTTGTAGTAGAAGAAGTCGCGCATCGCGCGGCCGTGGAGCTCCGAGATGGTGTCGGCCCACCCGACGTAGCGGTGATTGATCTCTTCGAGGAGTTGCCGGGTGTTCTGATAGACGCCAGACATGGGGGCAGCGATCTCGAGGAGGACGAGTTGCTCATCGGGGATGACCACCGCGACTGCTGTTCTCTCGAGATTCGCTCTCAACGCCTCGGTGTGCATCCCGTCCCTCCAGGCGAGTAACCCGTTCCCAGCAGCGCCCACTCCCCGGAGCGCAGCGCGCACATGCTAGGCGGGACCGGACTCGACGAGGATATGGGCCCCGATCCCTGCCGTCGGGCGACCCCCGGATCCTGGCACCATCCCATCACCTGACGGTCACGAGACGACCCTCACGAGATCGACCGAGTCGATCGCTTCGTACCACAGTCGCGAGCGCGATCGACGGGTACGGAACAGCGTCACACCGGTAACGGCGATCCCGACCTCGAAGTCATCGAAGGCGTCGAGGAGGCTGGCCAGATCCTGTGCCGGCCGCAGTCGCGACAGCGTCACATGCGGTACGAACGGACGCTCCTCTGGAGAGAACCCGACGTCCCTGGCGGCTGCCTCGCAGCGCGCCGCAAGGCGGCTGAGAAGCTCCGTCGGATCGTCGATACGAACGTAGAGGACCGATGCCTTCGCTGGTCTCGGGAACACGCCAAGACCGACGCCCGCCACCCGCCCCGGTGCGAGGTCGATGGCTTCGTCGATCTCTCGAATGAGCAGCTCTCCGGTCGTGTCCGACATCTCGCCGAGGAACCGCAACGTGACATGCCAGTTCTCCGGAGGTTGCCGCTTGCCGGGAACCGGCGGTCCAGGGCTTGCGTCGTGGAGTGCAGCAGCGAGCGCGTGGCGTTCATGCGTCGTGAGGTCGACAGCGAGGAACGCGTGGTCATTCATGATTCCATCAAAGCCAATCGGATCTGATGCAGTGCAGCTGTTGCGGTGTAGGTACGTACCCGTTCGCGGTCTCCCGGCATGGTGAACGTCCGCGAGCGCTCGACGCCTGGTGTCACGACGGCGACACACATCGTCCCTGCTTCCACCTCGAGCGGTTCTGGACCGGCGGAACCGGTAACGGCCACACCGACGTCGGCACCGAGCCGGCGGCGAACACCCCGAGCCATTGCCAATGCTGTGTCCTGTGAGACGATCCCCTTGTCACGCATCAGCGCCTCGGATACGAAGAGCAGCGACGCTTTGATATCGGGAGCGTAGGCACCGATGGATCCTCGGAACGTGGCACTCGACCCTGGCACGCTCGTGAGTCGAGACGCGACGATCCCGACGGTGGCAGACTCAGCGGTGGCGATCGTCCATCGTCGTTCGAGCAGGAGCGTATGGATGATCCCCTCGATCGTGTCGTCGTCCACGCCGAAGATGCGATCACCCAGGCGCCGTCGGACCTCGGCTTCGAGCGGCGCGATCAGAGCGTAGGCGTCCTCGTCGCTGGGAGCTCGAGCCGTGAGACGTACCTTGATCACCCCTGCCGATGCCAGGAACGCCACCGTCGGGTTCTCCGATTCCTCGAAGAGGTCGCTCAGGAGCTCTCCGACCGCGGCCTCCGACATGCCCCAACTCTTGAGCACCCGACTCACGACGACAGACGCGTCGTCCCCCGCCAGGCTCCGTACGAACGGCATGACACTGTCGTCGAGCATGCCTCGCATCTCAGCAGGGACACCGGGAAGAGCGAAGATCCAGCACCCGTCGACCTCGATCCGGAACCCCGGGGCACTCCCCTTCGGATTCGCTATCGCAACGGCACCCTCCGGCCTGTACGCCTGACGCAGGTTCGACTCGGGAAACTCCCTGCCCCTCCGCTCCCACAGTGCTCGCATGTCTCGTGCGTACACCTCGTCGAAGAAGAGGGGAACACCCGCAACGACCGCTACCGCTTCCCTCGTGATGTCATCCTGTGTCGGCCCGATGCCCCCGGTGATGACGAGTGCATCCGACCGTCCGACGGCCTCACGTATCGCATCCTCCATCCTGGCTGCGTTGTCTCCAACGACGGTCTGACGGACATGAGTCACTCCAGAGTCGGCGAGGCGCACAGCGATGTCCGCTGCGTTCGTGTTGACGATCTGACCGAGAAGGAGCTCGGTTCCAACGGCAAGGGTCTCGACGTTCACAGGCCGACCACGGTCGCGGTCGTGTCCGTTGCGTAGGCACCCGTGATCGTCGCGTTGACCCACTCCCCCGGATGCCCGTCATCGAGAAGGATCATGCCGTCGATCTCGGGAGCCTCGCGATGTGATCGGCCGACCGCCTGGCCATCCTCTACCTGGTCGACGAGTACCCGCACGGTCGATCCGACCGTCGCTGCATTCTTCTCCATGGTGATCTCGTCCTGGATGTTCTGAATGTACCGGAGCCGCTCGCCGATCACGTTGCCAGGAACCTGGTTCTCCATCGTGGCCGCCGTCGTGCCGTCCTCCCGTGAAAAGGGGAAGAACCCTGCCCAGTCGAGTCGAACGTCACGAAGGAACCCTGCGAGATCCTCGACGTCGTCATCGGTTTCACCTGGGAAGCCGACGATGAAACTCGAGCGCGTTGCAGCGTCGGGTGCAGCAACCCGGATACGATCGATGAGGTCGCGGTGCCCGTCGCCGCTCCCGGGCCGGCGCATGGCACGCAGCAGCGTTGCTGAGGAGTGTTGGAGTGACAGGTCGAAGTAGTTGGCGATCGTCCTATGACCCGCCATCAGATCGATGAGACCTTCCCGGATCTCCTTCGGGTACAGGTAGTAGAGACGCAAGCGGGCAAGCCCCTCTACAGACGCCGCTCGCTCCACGAGATCTTCTATAGAGCCCGCATCGTTGTCCCTCCCGTATGCAGCGAGGTCCTGTGCGACGAGGACGATCTCCTGGACTCCCCCGGCAACGAGCCCCTCGATCTCTGCGACGATGCCCTCCCCTACCCTCGAGCGTTGCTTGCCGCGGATCAGCGGGATGGCACAGAACGCACACGTCTTGTTGCATCCTTCCGCAACCTTCACGTAGGCGTACGGCGTTGCGGGTGTTGGTCGCCGAACGCCCTCGAGGATGTCCATGTGCGATCGTTTCACGCCACCGATCTGGATCGGGTGCCATCCGGTCATCGTGTCGATCTCGTCCGCGAGTTCGGAGTACCGTGACAGCCCGATCACCGCATCGGCTTCCGGGAGTGCTTCGATGAGTTCCTGTTCGTAGCGTTGCGCCATGCACCCCATCACCACGAGCTTCGCATCGTCACGCTTTGCGTCGGCAAGCTCGAGGATCGTCTCGATCGACTCCCTACGGGCTGCATCGATGAACCCACACGTGTTCACCATCACGACGTCGGCGGTCTCGGGATCATCGGCGTCGACGTATCCCGAGTCACCCAGGACTGAGGAGATCTTGTCGGAGTCGACCTGGTTCTTGGAGCAGCCAAGCGTCGTCAGCCATACGGAGGGGGCGGTCATCTGAGCGAGTGTATCGGCACATCAACTCGTGCTCGTTCTCCCGACTGTCTCGATACGCCGGCCCGCCAACGATCAAGCTTCGTGGGGGCCCTCATCAGATTCGATCTGGGCGACGGCGGCGTGCAACTTGTCGAGCAACTCATCGACAGGCACACGATGGATCCTCGCAGCATTCTTGACCGTGATCGCCTTCGTTGCGACCCGTCGAAACGACAGTCCGCCCACACGCTTCATCCCGAGTGCTTCCATCACATCGGCGATGTCGCCGTACTCATCGAGAATCTCCGATACCTTCGTGTCCTCTGTGATCTGCAAGGTGGTCATGTCGTGGCTCCTGATGATTGCTTTCCCCGGGGATCCGTGGTTCGGTCCCGGCACCGGGTGAAACTGCTGGAATCGCGCAACGGTATCTCGCAATCGGCCATACCCGCGTGCCAACGCATGAGGAATCTGTGAGATCCGGGACATGAAGAGACCTGATGCGCATCCTCAGTCGTCGCGGTGTTCCGATCCTCTGCCACTGCCCGAGTCGTCACCCGACTCGGGCCAATCCGCTCTCCCCGCTTCGGAGGCCTCCTCGGTCGCCGCGTGCTCGACGGCTGGATGAAAGATCTCATCGACGAACGTGGGGATTCCACTTCCGCTCGGGCGTGGATTGTGCTTGTTGAACACCCAACCCCTCCCGGCGGCCCAACGCGAGTTCACAAAGAACACGAGTCCAAGGACGATCGCCGCGTGGCAGAGGGACTTCCCGCTCGCCTACGACCAGCAACCCTACGACCCGAAGGAGGCTGCCAGCCGCCGGAACCCCTCGTCGAGGGAGACGGACGGAATCCAACCGAGCGCCTCTCGGGTCTCGCGCTGATCGAACCAGTGGGCGGTTCCCAGCTGTTCTGCGAGGAAACTCGTCATCGGGGGGTCATCGGTCCGCTCGGTGCGGTCCCATACCTTCTCCAATACCAGGCCGCCGCCGCGTGCGACACGGTACGGAACCGCGATGCTCGGCGGCTCCAACCCTGCGGCAAGAACGATCCTGTTGATGAGTTCACGTACCGGCCTCGGTTGGCCATTCGACACGACGAAGGCCCTGCCTCCAACGGTGTCTGCCCGGTCGAGCGCGGCGACGAGAGCATCAGCGGCGTTGTCGACGTAGGTGCTGTCGATGAGTGATGCACCCGTACCGACGATCGCGAGTCTCCCCTGCCTGGCTCGCTCGATGATCCGACCCACGAGTTGTGTGTCGCCCGGTCCCCATACGAGGTGCGGGCGTACCGCCACGACTGACATCTCGGAGGAGTTCGCGGCGAGTGCGGCATGCTCGGCGAACGCTTTACTGCGGGCGTACGGTCCGCGTGCACTGTTCGGGTTGGCTGCACCGGCGCCCGCTCCAATGAGTGACACTCCAGCGTGCGCAACTGCTGGAGACGAGACGTGAACGAATCGCGATGCACCGGCGCTACGCGCAGCAGTGATCACGTTCGTCGTACCCATGATGTTCGTTCTCTCGAACTGTCTCCATACGCCGACCACACCGACCCGTGCAGCAAGGTGCACGACCGCATCGACACCTTCCGCCGCCCGTGCAACGACGTCACTGTCGGAGACATCACCGAGGATCTCACGCGTGTCGATATCGCTCGAGTGGCGTTGGAACACCGTCACATCGTCACCTCTGGCGAGCAAATGCTCGGTGACCGTGCGGCCGAGGAGGCTGGTTGCCCCCGTCACGAGGACCCTCATGGATTCCCCATCCGCCCACCGGCGAGCACGCGCTCGGCCCAGGCAGCAACGCGCGTCCGGTCGATCTTGGAGTTGTGCCGCTTGTCGACCGGCAGCGACCGGACGACGAGCACCGCTGCGACGTCAACGGCTCCGACCTGCGAGCGCACCTGGTCTGCAAGCCCCTCGCCTGCGAGCGAGGATCGCCGGATGCCGGGATCGGGAACGATGACTGCCACGACCTGCTGCGTTCCCTTCGGACCGACTCCAACGATGGCCGAGAGCGCAACTCCCTCGAGTCGGTTGATCGCATGCTCGAGGCCGATAGGGGTAACAGGCCCCGACATGGTGGAGATGACGTGAACGATCCTGCCCTCGATCCATAGGCGCCCTTCGGCATCGAAGTGCCCGACGTCGCCACTTCGGTGCCAGCCCGGAGGCTGAGACGCGGCGTGCTGCGCGAACCACAGGTTGTCGTAACCATCGCGCATGTGCGGCGCCTTGATGCAGACCTCCCCGACCACGTCGGGATCGGTCGTCGTGGCTCCCTTCGGCACCCCCTGTCGGTCGAACGGATCGATCACGACGTCGATGCCGTGGACCGGAAGTCCGACGCAGACACCGGAACCGTCGCCTGCCTCATCGATCTGAGAAAGAGAGATGTCGGCGACGGGAAGGACCTCGGTCATGCCGTACGGCGTATGTGGCTCGGCGTTCGGCATCACCTCGACCGCACCATGGAGTACGTCGGCGGGAACCGGTGCACCGGCCGACAACAGCAGTCGGACCCGTGCGAGGTGCTCGCGCTCATCGTGGGACAGGTCGCTTGCCGTCGCGGTGACGTTGCGCAGCGCTGCCGGCGATCCGAACACCATGGTCGCGTCGATCGCTTCAACCGCCGCTGCGAGCGAACTGGCGGTGAGCGTTCCAGGCGATGTCACGTCCATGTGCGGGACGACAGACGGGATCCCCATCCCCGGCCCAAAGAGAGCGAATGGGCCAAACGCGGCAACGAGCCGGTCGGACTCAACGATGTCGTAAAGGTCGACAAGTGCATCGCGTTGCGCCTGGAGCTGGCGGTGTCGGTAGACGACTCCCTTCGCCGGTCCGGTGGCCCCCGATGTGAACGCAACCGCCGCGTACGCATCACCGCCGACCTCGGCAGGCGTCTGGTGGCTTCGTCCGCGCTTGCGGATCTCGTCGAGTGAGTGCCTGACACCGAGAGCGCGGGCCTGAGATACTGCCAAGGTCGACGTCGAGATACCGACACCGGGCCATCGCATCGTGCGGGCAGCAGCCAGGGCCTTTGGGATGCCGATGAGATACTGGGGGTTGGCGCTCTTGAGTGCCCTCCCGATCCCGCGGACGCCAAGACCTGCGTCGACGAGCACCACGACAGCACCCGCTCTCCACGCACCGTAGAGACAGAGCGCCAGGTCGATGCCCGGAGGCACGAGCAACGCGATCCGGTCACCGGGGGCGACGCCTATGGCCGCAAGACCGGAGGCGAGGTCCGAGACTCCTTCGGCCAACTCGGCGAACGTGACGTACCGTTGGGCACCCTCCTTGCCCATGTCGACCACCGCTGGATCTCGGTCATTGGATCGTCGCTCGATCGCTGCCCAAAGCGATTCTCGGGTTCGTCCGTCACCGATGGGTGGCATAGCGGTGTCGCGGTCGATCCACGCGTACACGACGGGCGCGACATCTACATCCTCGGGGAGCATGTGGCTTGCTCCAATGAACCGGTGGATCGATGCCTGGGGCAGACGTTTCGCGAGATCGCGAAGGTAGCGATCCGAGAACACCGGATCGGAGGGTCCCCACAGCAGCAGCGTCGGGACATCCTTGAGACCTTCGAGACCGTTCGCAACGGCGTCGAGCGTTGCACGCGTCGGATGATGCGGGTCGAGGGGTATGTCCTCTACGAACCCGGCGATCCCATGCCTCACCTCCGGGTTGCCGTACGGGGCCTCGTAGGCGCGTCTGACGTCCTTGTCCGGACGGGGACGTGACAGGGCCATTGCCCCACGTACGAACATCGGCGAGGTGACACAGACCTTCTCGAGGAGGCCGGGCGTCCTCACGAGCCGGATCAGGCCGGGTGGAGCGACGTCCTGTGGTTGGTGCACTGCCGTGTTCATCAGGATCACGCCGGCGAGTTGGTCCACGTGACGCTCTGCCCACCCGAGGGAGATCGGCCCTCCCCAGTCGTGGGCTACGGTCACGACGGGGCCATCGATCTCGAGGGCACCGGTGAGCGCGCAGAGATCGTCGATCCTCTGTGCAAGACGGCGCGTTGTTCCTGTCCGCTCGGAGAACCCCATGTCGAGGTGATCGACGGCGACGACCCGCACGCCCGGCGGCGCCGATGCGAGAAGGTCACGCCACAGGTACGACCATGTGGGGTTGCCATGGACACAGAGCAGTGTCAGCGATGGATCTGTGACCCGGTTGTCGAGCACGTGCCAGGTTCTTCCGACGCCGTCGAGGGCGGGGGTCGTGATCAACCGCGACCACGTCGGGTCGAGTCCGTCGAGGCCAGACGGTGGCAGGCTCGCCGATCGGTGAGCGGCCGGGATCACCAGATCAGTTCGATGGCAGACGCGTTGATCCCGGATCCGATCCCCATCAGGAGTACCTTGTCTCCTGGACTCAGGGAGTCGGACTCCATCGAGAGCGTGATCGGGATCGATGCCGGGCCCACATTTCCGAGTGTTGGGAACGTGAGCGGCACTTTCGCTGGGTCAAGACCGAGAAGTTCGTTCAGCATTGCGGTGTGTACCTGGGACACCTGATGCACGATGTAGCGGTCTGCATCGAGCCATCCCCGCTCGTCTGCATCACCCCAGGCCAGCTTGGACACGTGCAAACCAGCGTCGAGAAGGGCTTTGGTATCGGTCCGCATGCCCTCGAGGTCGCCTACGCAGATGTCGTGGTGGCTCGTATCGGCACGAGCGATGCCACCGACGATGCGATGACTCCCCGGGTTGTCTGAGTGGCGTCCGACTACGGCTGCAGCGCCGCCGGATCCAAGCGTCAAGGATGCGAACTCTGCGAAGAGGTCCCCCATCGTCGTGTCGGGTCCGGCCAGGCGGGCGATCGTGTTCTCCTGGAGCCCACGACTCCCCTCGCCATCGACGATCAACGCGTAGTCGATCTGGCCTCCGTCGATCATGTTGCCCGTAACTTGGAGCGCGTTGACGAAACCGAGGCAGGCATTGGAGAGGTCGAAGCTCATGCATGAGCTTGGCAGGTCGAGTGCGTTGTGCACGGTGACTGCCGATGACGGTTCGAGGCGGTCTCGACACACCGATGTGTCGATGAGAAGGCCAATGTCGTCGGAGCGGATGCCGGCTGCCTCTATGGCTTTGGCGCCGGCTGCTGCAGCAGCATCCGTGAAGAGATGGCCTTCAGGCCACCAGCGTCGCTCACGGATACCCGCAAGACTTTCGAGAAGGCCGGGTTGGGCACCGACACGCTCATAAGTCTCGGCGAGCTGTTCGTCGATGTCGCTCGAGGTCACGATCTGAGGAGCGTCCACGTGGGCGATCGAGACGATCGCTGCGTCTCGCAGGTCGAAGCTTGCGTTTCCTGACATCACGGTCTTTCCTTGGAATCGGTTGGAGTGTATGGCTCATGCGAAGCCATCGGTGGTCATCGGCAACCGTACCCGCCTCACAGGGGGACGAGCGTACCCTTTCTCCCCGTGAACTCGATCCGCTGTGTGTAGCCGACCGACCGAGCGAGCTCGATCGCCTTCGACAGATCTCTGGCGCAGTTCTGGGGAACGTGGGCATCGGACGCGAGGGTGATCGGAACGTCGTGATTGTAGAAACGCTCGAGAAGTGGCCGCGCCGGGTACATCTCACAGGCAGGCTGGAAGAGGCCTGCGGTCGACACCTCGACGGCGGTGCCCCCACGCGCTGCTGCCACGGCGAGTTCTTCGTACATGTCGGTTGGGGTGTCGTCCAGCTTCACGCCACGCTTCTTGACAACATCGGCATGGGCAAGCACATCGAAGTGGCCGGAAGCCGCAAGACGGGTCTCCATGGCAAAGTACTCCTCGTAGGAGCGGAGATGGCCCCTGCGATCGAACTCGTGCTCCTGCTCCGCAAGATCGATACCCCACGCGCCGAGCCAGTGTGTCGACGCTATGAGGAAATCGAATGGATAGGGTGCAAGGAACTCGACGACGGCATCGACCGTGTCCGGGAAGAAGTCGACCTCGAGGCCCAACTTGACCGGAAGCCCCCGATCCTTGGCATCGACTACCGCCTGGACGTACCGTTCGAGAGACAACACCCGCTCACTGCGTACATACGAGTTCGTGAACTCGCGCAGGTCCTTGCGAGGGTCTGCTTCCCACCACCTGCCGAGCACGGATCGAGACTCGACGCACCGATAGAGGTGCTCGGTGAAGCCGATCTCGTCGGCGCCGTTGGCCCGGGCCGTCTCGAAGTACGCCTCGATGTGGTCGATCGGGTACTGGCCTGGGGGAGGACCCTTGCCGGTGTATGGACCGTGCGGATGGAGGTGTACGTGATAATCGCCCATCGGGTACGAGGCTAGCTCGTACCCGAGACGAGGCGGCAGACGTCAGTCGGCGGGTGGGATGTCGACACCCCTGTTCATGAGAACGCCCTTGATGACACCGATACGCGCCTTGATGCCAGGTAGCCCCATGGCGTCGTCGATACCGCGGTTGATCTTGACACCGCCGAGGTTGCCCATCTCGCCCGACATCGAGCCTCCCCCGGCCTGACCGACGAGGTCGATACGCTGGCGTTCGATGGCCTTCATCCGATCACGCAGTGCCCGAAGTTCGGAGAGAAGCTCGTCGTCGAACTTGTCCTCGTCCATGGCGTACGCGAACTCTTGGGCCTGGCTGCGAAGATCATCCTGCTCCTTGCGGAGCTCCCAGCGCTGCGCGAACGCATCGTCGGGAAGTGCGAGGATGCGGTCCTGAACATCTGCGAGTTTCCTGATGAGCTCTGTCGGGTCGGTCATGGGGCAAGGCTAGACGCCCCGGACCGGTCCCCTGACGTGCCTACGTCGTTGCGTAACGTTCCAGTCCGTCCGCCACCGCTTCGACGAGGGCATCGATCTCGTCGTTGCCCATCGGTGTCGAGATCGTTGCCGAGCAGGTGTTGATCATGATGAACCCGCGTTCGAGGAGATACTCGACGAGGGCGAGACGCCGGGCCGTCTCTTGAGCGTCGGCGTACGCCTCACGGTAGTTTCTCGGCGGCTGTGCCTTGAGGTGCACACGGAACATGGACCCGCCACCGGTGACACACGCCGTGGCTCCCCTCGCTGTGATCGCCTCCGTGATACCTTCGATGGCGCGAGTCGCCAGCGCATTCACCCGCTCGACCGCATCAGCATCGAACAGTGTCATGGCTACCAGACCGGCCGTCATCGTGATCGGGTTCGCTGAGAACGTACCGGAGTGTGGGAACAGGACGTTCTCGGCAAGGGGATCCATGACGTTCATCACGTCGCTACGACCGGCGATGGCCCCGGCCGGGAAGCCCCCGCCGATGACCTTGCCCATGGCCGTGAGATCCGGTCGCTCGGCATACCAGGTCTGGGCTCCGCCGTACTCGGAACGGAACGTGATGACCTCGTCGAACACGAGCAGCGATCCATCCGCCTCGGTCCACTCCCGCAGGGCCGTCACGAACGCAGGTTCCGCCGGAGACAGGCCGACACGGTGTGGCATGAGGTCGATCAGGACACATGCCAGCTCACCCCGATGCTCGTCGAGGATCGCTACGGCACGCTGCGGGTCGTTGAACGGGATGACGACGACGTCGGCGAGCACGGCGCTTGGTGTGCCGTAGGCGACCGGTACGCCGACCGGCTCCGATGCGTTTCCCCAGTTTGCAGGGCTCGATGTCTGGCTGATTTCGGCGTAGTCGTAGACACCGTGGTAGGCCCCTTCGACTTTCGCGATCTTGGACCGGCCGGTGAACGCACGAGACGCCTTGACGGACGCCATCACGGCCTCCGTTCCCGAGTTGACGAAGCGGATCTTCTCGAATCCATCGTTGCGTTGGGTGAGATGTTCGGCGTAGCGGATTTCCACCTCGGTAGCGAGAGTGAACGCAGTTCCCTTGGACATCTGTTCGGTGACGGCATCGATGATCGCCGGATGGGCGTGTCCATGGATCAACGACGCCATGTTGTTCGCGAAGTCGATACGTTCGACCCCTTCGATGTCGGTCACCCGGAATCCGGACCCATGATCGACGTAGAGGGGGTGCGGCTTTCGCAGCACCGTGTTGCGACTCACCCCACCCGGCAGGACTCGAAGCGCACGTTCGTAGAGCGCAGCACTCTTGGACTGCGTCGTTCCTTCACCCATCGCTCTCAATCCCTTCCTCGCTGTCATCGATCGCAATGAGCGGTGCACCTGTCCGCTCTCGCACGTAGTCGAGGTCGACACCGGGTGCGAGTTCGACGAGCACGAATCCATCCGGTGCGACGTCGATCACGGCGAGATCGGTATAGATCCGGTCGACCACAGCGGGTCCTGTCAGTGGGAACGTACACGAACGCACGAGTTTCGGCTGGCCGTCCCTCGTCGTGTGCTGCGTGATGACGTGGATCGTCTTGACCCCCGCTACGAGGTCCATGGCCCCGCCGACGGCAGGAATGGCGTCCGGGGCGCCGGTGGACCAGTTGGCGAGATCGCCGTACTGAGAGACCTGCAGGGCGCCGAGAACGCAGAGGTCGATGTGTCCGCCGCGGATCATCGCAAAACTATCTGCGTGGTGGAAGAACGCTGCTCCCGGCAACGCTGTGACCTGTCGCTTACCCGCGTTGATCAACTCTGGATCACCCATCCCGTCCTCGGGGGACGGCCCCATCCCGAGCAGCCCGTTCTCGGTGTGATAGATGACCTCCCTGCCGGCAGGTACGTGTGTAGCGACGAGCTCGGGGATGCCGATACCAAGGTTCACATAGGAACCGTCTGGGATGTCGCGTGCTGCGCGTTCAGCCATCTCATCCCGCGTCCATCCAACGATCGTGGTTCGGCTGCTCACGGGTACGACACTCCCTTTGCGACGAGTTCGGATTCGTAGGTGGGATGCGGGACCAGGACGACCGCGTCGACGAAGATCCCCGGAGTGACCACCGACTCGGGATCGATACCTCCTGGTTCGACGATCTCGGTGGCTTGAACGATCGTGGTATCGGCTGCGGTCGCCATGATGGGACCGAAGTTGCGCGCTGTCTTGTTGTAGACGAGGTTGCCGTATCGGTCGGCAACCTGGCACTTGATCAACGCGAAATCTGCGGTGAGACCGTGTTCGAGCACGTACTCCCTCCCCGCGAACGATCGGCGTTCCTTGCCCTCCTCGAGCGGTGTCCCGACGGATGTTGGTGTGTAGAACGCAGGGATCCCGGCACCACCGGCACGTATCCGCTCGGCAAGGGTTCCCTGGGGCACGAGCTCGAGTTCCGTGCGGCCGCTGCGGTACAGCTCAGGGAAGACGGTTGAGTTCACCGTTCGCGGGTACGAGCAGATCATCTTGGATACGCGCCCTGCCTTGATCAACGCCGCGAGCCCGACTTCTCCACTTCCCGTGTTGTTGTTGACGACGGTGAGTTCGCCTGCACCCTGATCGATGAGTGCGTGGATGAGTTCGATCGGGCTCCCTGCTTCTCCAAAGCCACCGATCATCACGGTTGCTCCGTCGAAGACGTCGCCAACAGCGGCGGCACACCCGGGGACGGTCTTGTCGATCACGACGACACGGGCGAGCCAACGCTCAACGGAACCTCAGCACCTTGGGCTTCGACGCGCCGGTAGTCGAAGAGTCCCGCCTCGTCGTAGATGACGCGATCCTCGTAGTCGTCGAACCAGATCGCGTCAGGGTTGCGACCGACGATGCACACCTTGCCTCGGTCCTTCGCGTCCTTGGCGTTGCGAAGGATCTTGAAGACCAGGACCCCGTTCTGGGATGCTGGAACGCCGGGGATCGGCTCGTTCGTGACCGCTGCCACCTCGGTCTTGCCCTTGTAGTGGGTGATCGACAGACGAGCGTGGGTCTCAACGCCCGAGAGGCCCTTCTGGGATTCGTTGAGGATGTGCCATGCGGTCTCGATGGGTACGTTGAACGCCTTGTGGGCAACGATGTCCCTACCGCAGAAGAAGTAGTGGTTGCCGACTCCGACCCGGTACAGCGCCCGCTGCATGATCCGCAGGGCATCAGCGTCGTCGTTGATCCCTTTGATGATCGGTGCCTGGTTCTCGACGTTGATCCAGCCACGTTCGACGATCGCATCCATGGCCCGCTTGGCCCGATCGTTCCATCGCAGCGACCCGTTCGGGTTCTCGAGGTACGCACCGGAAGCATCCTTGACGAGGAACTCGTCGGGGTGGTTGAAGTGGACCATCAACCTGAGCCCCACGTCGGGGTACGTCTCGTGGAACGCATCGAGCATGGAGAGGAACGCACCGTCGAAACGATCGGGGTAGAACGCCATCTCCTTCGTTCCAAGCCGGATGGATTCGACACCTGCCTCGGCGAGTGCGGCGAACCATGCTGCGATCTTCGCGTTCGGCAGCACCATCGGATCGCCACCAGAGAGCAGGATCTCGCGCAGCTTCTCACGCCCCGACTCGGGGTGGACGCCACCGTTGCTCTCGACGACTGCGTTGTGTGACCGAATGTAGGCCGTCACGTCGCCGATCTGGGCCAACCCCTTCTTGGCAACGGTCCCGTCCTGGCGCTCGATGTCCTTGCGAGAGATCAGCTCCTCGCGGTAACAGAACCGACAGTGGGCCGAGCATGTAGAGATCACGTACATGAGTCCCATCTCGTACTTGTGCAGCAAGCCTTCGACCGGGCTGTAGTCCATCTGAAAGCCTGGATCCTCAGATCCTGCCAGGTTGAGCGTCTCGTCGGGGCTCGCCTTGACCAGACGCTGAAGGGCCTGTGAATGCTTCGCCATCTCGAAGTAATGCCGGGTGATCTTGACCGGCATGCGGGCCTCGACGTCACGCTCGGTGCCGCGGAGTTCTGTCAATGCAGCGATCTCGTCGCTCGAGTAGAAGTCCTTCATATCGTCCGGGGCTCGGTCCTCGAAGAACGGGGTGAGACCGTTGATGATCTCCCGATCGTACTTGGGGTTCTCCACCCGGTCGAGGAACGCCTGCTCCCTCGCCGATGGAACGTACTTGCTCGATGTGCCCACTTGCAGCCTCGATTCGCTGGTGCTCTCACGGAGTCGGTCATGTAACGCAGTGAATATCTGCTTTATGATACTGTAACACAATGCACATCCGAGCCACGACACCGGAACTCATCGCCGCCGCTGCAGATCGCCTGACACCGACGGAGCGCCGCATCGCAGAGGCGGTACTCGCCGAACCTACGCTTCTCGCGTTCGGCACCGTATCGGATCTCGCAACCCGTGTCGGGACGAGCCGGCCGTCGATCGTGCGGTTCGCGCACAAGCTCGGATTCGGTGGGTACAGCGAACTCCAGGCTTCGGTTCGCGAGACGCTCTCGGAACAGGTGACCCGCCCGAGTCAGAGGATCCGCCACGATGGGTCCACGAACGCGACCGCGCAGGCCGCGATCGACCGTGCCACCGCATCCGTGTTCGAGGTCACAGAGGGTGGACGACTTGCGGCTCTCGCCGCTCCCCTCGTGCGCGCCCATGCAGTGTGGATCGTGACCGGCGAGACATCCCGGGCAGGCGCCTCCACGCTGTTCAGCGGACTCAGCATGATCCGACCGAACGTTCACTTCCTCGAAGGGGCAACCGTTCCCGTCGCCCTTGCCGACGCGCGGGCCGGTGATGCCGGTGTCGCGTTCGACTTCTCCCGCTACCGCGCAGAGGCCGTTCGCATCGCACGCATCCTCGCCGACGCCGGCGTTGAGATGATCGCTATCACCGACGGTCCGCTGTCTCCCCTCGCTGCCCTCGCCGCGACATGGTGCGAGCTGACCGTGCCGGCGATCGGCCCCTTCGACAGCTCGGTTCCTGCCGTCACCATGGCTGAGCTGCTTGTCGCCCAGGTCGCCTCAGATCTCCATGACGATGCAACCGTTCGCGTCGACCGCATCGAGGATCTCTGGGACACGACGGAGACGTTCCTGGCCACCGAGTGACGGAGCGGGCACAGGACGAACCCACGGATCGGGTTCAGGAGTGCTCGACCAGGACGGCAGGTCGCCAGCCGTGTACAGACGACACGAGCGCGACGACGTCCGCGTCGAGCGCCTCACGGATGCTCACCGATCGTTCCTCCAACGTGCCTGAGGCGACGAGTCGGTTCCGCATCACTCCCGCGAGGAGACCGTCGGTCACCGGAGGCGTGACCCATCGCTCGTCGATGCGAAACGCGACATTGGCGACCGTCGACTCGGTGACCTGCCCATGGCGGTTGATGAGGAGCACATCGTCGCATCCCGGATGGCGCTCGCTGCGAACCGCGAATGATCGTCGGTCGGACGTCTTGTGGAATATCCGCGGGTTACGACTGTCGATCGGCTCGAGATCGAGAGCGAGTAGCACCGGATCAGCCGACGGCCCCGGGCCTGGAGACCAGCGTTCATGTGTCGACTCCGTCGTCACGAACACGGATCCGTCTGGCTGAGCCACGATGCGTATCAGCATCGGTCCCGAACACGTCGAGACAGCTTCGTCGAGCATCTCGATGATCTCGTAGCGATCGACCTTGAAACCCCAGTAAGAAGCACTTCGTTCCATGCGATCGAGATGATCGTCCAACCACAGCCAGCCATCGTCCCATCGGACGATCTCGATCAGCTGCAGTGGAGAGACGTTGAACCGCAGAACCTCAGACGTGGTGACCGCCTCATCGAACTCCTCGTCGACGGTCGAGTGCCTCGTGATCGCCGCTCCCACACCGTAGGTAGCAACGCCCTCGGCCTCGTCGACTTCGACGGTCCTGATCGCGACGTTGAACGACGCACCCTCGAGCCCATCGCCAGGTGGGATGTAGCCGATCGTTCCGCAGTAGATGCCACGTGGCGACGGCTCGAGGTCGGCGATGATCTTCATGGATCGAGCCTTCGGATCGCCCGTGGCCGTTCCGCTCGGGAACAACGTATCGAACACGTCGAGGAGGCCCGTGTCCTCCCTGGTCACAGCGGTGATCGTCGAGCTCATCTGCCAACCGGTTCTGAACTGCTCGACGGTGAAGAGGTCGCCAACTTCGACGGTACCGGGTATCGCGATCCGGGAGAGTTCCTTGCGTACCAGGTCAACGACCATGCGATTGTCTGACCGGTCTTCGCCTGAGGCTGCAAGAGCATCCCTATGCATGTCGTCCTCTGCAAGCCATCGCCCTCTGGCGGCCACACCCTTCATCGGTTGGACGGTCACGACGCCGTCGTCGACGGTGAAGAACCGCTCCGGGGACACCGACAGAACGTGGACGTTGTCGTGCCAGAGGTGTGACGCGTATCCGGGGCGCTGCGCACAGACGAGATCGTTGTAGAACACGTCGGCGCTACCCGTGAAGGCTGCACGGAGCGGGAACGTCAGTTCGACCTGGTTCGCCTCCCCGTTCTCGATACGCTCCTTGACAGCGCAGAAGATGGACTCGTAATCGTCCTTGTCGATCACAGGGCTCCACTTCGACACAGCGTACCCACCGCCTGCACGCGGGTCGTGCACAGCCACCGGAACGAGCTCCCTCCCACCGAAGACGCCGAACCATGCCACGTACGGCCTGGAGGACGATCGCACGACGTAGCCGGCGTCGAACGCTGGTGCAGCTTCGTACGACACGTACCCTGCAACCCAGGCCCCGCCCCGGGCTGCCTCACCCGCCCGAGCGATCACGTCGCGAACCTCGTCGCACGTCGACGCCGCGAGCGTCTCGAGAGGCCGTGTCAGTACGAACGACTCCTGCCTCGCCACGTCGTCGAATCGAGCACCAAACATACCCTGAGGGTACGCGTTCGACGGGGTATGTGTGCGTTGCACATGCCCCAAGGGTTCCTATCGTGGGGTGGTCACGAAAGGAACGATTCCATGCACATGCAAGACGACTTCCCACTGCTGATGAGCACGTTGTATGACAACGCTGTTTGGCAGTACCCCCAGCAGGAGATCGTGTCCGTGGAAGCTGATCGAACGATCCACCGCACCACCTATCTCGAGACGGACGACCGCATCCGCCGTTTGGCCGCAGCGATCGCCGACAAGCTCGACATCGGACAAGGGGAGGCCGTCGGGACGTTCGCATGGAACAACCATCGGCACCACGAGCTGTATTGGGCAACGGCGAACTCCGGGCGGATCTGCCACACCCTGAACATCCGGCTCTTCCCTCACCAACTCGAGTACATCGTCAACCACGGCGAGGACCGGGTGATCTTCGTCGATCCCGACCTCGCATCCGTGCTCGCCCCGATGGTCTCCAAGTTCGAGACCGTCGAGCACATCGTCATCATGGGACCCACGACCGAGGGCTGCGGTATCGACGGTGCGATCGCCTATGAGGACCTCATTGCTGACGTCGAGCCGATGACCGAGTGGCCGCTCCTCGATGAGCGCAGCCCCATGATGTACTGCTACACCTCGGGAACCACAGGGAACCCCAAAGGAGTCGCGTACACACAGCGCTCCACGTACCTTCATACGATCTCGAACCTCGTGGCGAACCCGCTGTCGGCCGAAGACAACATCCTGCCCGTCGTTCCGATGTTCCACGCAGCGTCGTGGGGGTACCCGTTCATGGCAGTCACCGTCGGAGCGAAGCTCACGTACCCCGGTCCCGACCTCTCCGGACCAGGCCTCACGAAACTGTTCATCGACGAGAAGGTCACCTTCTCTGCCGGCGTTCCGACCGTATGGCTCGCGATCCAGCACCATCTCGAAGCCAACCCCGACCTCGACATCTCGAACATCAAGAAGTTCCTGTGCGGCGGATCAGCCGTGCCTCGGTCGATGATCGATTGGTTCGAGAAGAACGCCGGCGTTCGCGTCGTCCAGGGTTGGGGGATGACGGAGACGAACCCGGTCGCGGCCGCCTCGATGCTCAAGCCGTGGATGGAGGACTGGACGTGGGAGAAGAAGCTCGATGTGCTCGAGACGGCAGGCCGCCCCATCCCGGGCCTCCAGGTCAAGATCGTCGACGAGAGCTTCGCCACGCTCCCAAACGATGGGGAAGCGTTCGGTGAACTCCTCATCCGTGGACCATGGATCGCAGCTGAGTACTACAACGATCCCCGCTCCCCCGAGTCGTTCGTCGACGGTTGGCTCCGAACGGGAGACGTGTGCAAGATCACGCCAGACGGCTACGTCAGGATCACCGACAGGGCGAAAGACGTGATCAAGTCCGGAGGCGAGTGGATCTCGTCACTCGACGTCGAGAACGAGATCATGGGTTGTCCCGGCGTCGCCGAGGCGACGGTGGTCGGCCTTGCACACCCGAAGTGGCAGGAACGACCCGTCGCGTTCGTCGTCGCCAAGGAGAACTCCGAGGTGACCGAATCCGACATCAGAGAGTATCTCGGGCCGCGCATCGCCGACTGGTGGATGCCGGACGCGTTCATCTTCATCGATGACATCCCCAAGACGGGCACCGGCAAGTTCGACAAGAAGGTTGTACGCGCCGAGTACGAGAACCTCTTGATGGAGTGAGTCTGCAACCCTACCGAAGGTCCTCGACACGAGGGAGGCACAGCCCGCGTTGCGTGCCAGCTCGGCCGTTCTGTTCGATGACGAAGAGCGCGAATCCTCTATCGCATGGATCGGCCGTCCCTAGCCGAGAATCGACGTCAGCTCGTCCTCGGTGATCAACACTGATCGGGCCTTCGATCCTTCGGATGGTCCAACCACACCCTTGGCTTCGAGGATGTCCATCACGCGCCCTGCACGTGCGAATCCGATCCGAAGCTTCCGTTGGAGCATCGACGTCGATCCAAGCTGGGAGCGCACGATCAGCTCGATCGCCTGACGCATGATCTCGGGATCCTCGCCATCGAACTCCTCGACATCTGCCGCCTGCTGCTTGGCTTGTTCGAAGACCTCGGTGTCGCGGTACTGCGTTTCTCGTTGCGCCTTGACCCACTCGACGACCGCATGGATCTCTGCCTCAGAGACGAACGAACCCTGGATTCGCTCCGGCTTCGGGTCCCGGCTCGTGACGACGAGCATGTCGCCGAGACCGATGAGTTTGTCTGCCCCTGCCTGATCGATGATCACCCGCGAATCCGTCTGAGAAGCCACGGAGAACGCGAGTCTGCTCGGTATGTTCGCCTTGATCACACCGGTGATGACGTTGACCGAGGGTCGCTGCGTGGCGAGAACGAGGTGGATACCGACCGCACGGGCCATCTGGGCGATGCGCACGATCGAGTCCTCGACCACACGACCGGCGACCATCATGAGGTCGTTCAGCTCATCGACGACGATGACGATGTAGGGGAACCGGTCGAACATCTCCTCGTCGACACCGCCAGCATCGTACTTCTCACGGTACGAGTCGATGTCCCGCACGCCGGCGTCTGCGAGGAGGTCGTACCTGCGATCCATCTCCGCGACTGCCCACTGCAGCGCGTCGGCAGCCTTCTTCGGGTTCGTGATGACCCGCGTGAGCAGGTGAGGTGCATCGTTGTACTGGCCGAGTTCCACGCGCTTCGGGTCGACGAGGATCAGGCGGACCTCCTCGGGTGTCGAGCGGACGAGCAGCGACGTAAGTAACGAGTTGATGCATGACGACTTGCCTGCCCCCGTCGCCCCGGCGATGAGCATGTGCGGAAGCTCTGTGAGTCGAAGCATTCTCGGTGTCCCTGAGACATCCATGCCGAGGCTGACGAGCATCGGGTCGTGGTCGGCCTGGGCGACATCGGAGCGCAGGATGTCGCCTGCGGTCACGAGCTGTCGTTTCCTGTTGGGGACCTCGACGCCGATCGCCGACTTGCCAGGTATCGGTGCAAGGATCCGCACGTCTGCAGAGGCAAGTGCGTAGGCGATATCGTTGCTGAGATTCGTGACCTTGTTCACCTTGACACCGGGTGCAAGCTCGATCTCATAGCGTGTCACGGTCGGGCCTGGCACGATGCGGGTCAACCTTGCGTCGACTCCGTGCTGTTTGAGTGCCTCCTCGAGTGCCTCGCCCGTCTCTTTCAGGCCTCTCCCATCGTGGCCGGAGCGTTTGGACAGGTGGAGCATGTCGAGCGGGGGAAGCTGGTAGCCGTTCGTTGTTGTTGGTGTCGCGACCTTCACCGCTTCGGTCCGGGGCGTCTGCTTGGCCTTCGCCGACTTCCGTTTGGCCTTCGGCTGGGGTGCGGCGACCTCGATCGGAGCGTCGTCGATGATGGTCGCCGTAGCCGTGGCCTCGGTCGGCACGGAACGCTGCACGCGTGCCATGCCGACCCAGTTCCAGAAACTTCTCGCAGATCTTGCGCCAGCGCTCACGACGTCGCCGATCGTCGCCCCCGTCACGAGCAGCGCGCCGACACCGATCACGGCAAGCAGGATCACGAACGCTCCCCAGAAACCGGAAAGGCGCTCCAGGGGGAAGGCCATGACGGATCCGACGATCCCGCCGGACTGGTCGACGGACGTCTCTGCACCGACGAGAGGGACATTGCCCGTCATGAGGTGGAACAGTGCAAGTGATCCGAGGAAGATGATCGCCGTGCCGATGATGGATCGGTTGTTGTCCCGCTTCGGCAGCACACCCATCAGCGAGAGACCGAAAACGATGAGCACGAGCGGCACGATGAACGCCCAGACCCCGAAGAGAGACCGTGTTCCGCTCGACGCGATGCTGCCGATCGGTCCGGACAGATCGAAGAACGAGAGGAGGACGAGGAGACCCGATGCGATGAGGGCGATCCCCCATACGTCGGCACGGTGGTCGCCGAGGTGGTCACCGACCTTCGACGGGATGCTCCTCAGCGCGAGGACCGTGCGTCTCGATCGTGTCGGTTTCTTCTGTTTGCGTTGTGCCGTTCTCCGCCCCGTGGCCCGACTCGACGTAGTGCGTGTCGCCATGGGGTTATAACTGTACCCCAGATCCCACCAACAACAAACCACCGTTCGCGCGATTCGTCGCGCTCAGAGTTACCTGCTTGTAATTCACCCTGGAATCGGGCAGAGACCGGCTCAGACCTCTATGACGACGGGCAACACCACGGGTCGCCTCTTGGCAGCCTTCTTGATGGCTCTCGTAGCGACGTTGCGCACACGGCGGCGCAACACGTCGGCGTCGATCGGAGGATCGAGATCAGCGATCGATGCCATGACGCGCTCTTTGATGAGCGCGTGCATGTCCTCTTCGTCGGTGATCACACCATGGCTGTCGACGTCGGGGCCGATGAGAACCTCACCCGTCGTGAAGTTCACTCCGACGGTGACGATCAGGACACCGTCGTCGGCGAGGTGGCGACGGTCTCTGATGATCGTATCGGCCTCTCCGATCTCGGTCCCGTCGACGTAGACGTACCCGGCAGGGATCGCCTGGCGCTCCACGCGTAGCTTGCCGTCCTCGAGGATGACGACGTCGCCGTCCTCACACACCTCGACTTCAGGGATCCGCATCTCCCTGCCGATGGCGGCGTTCGTGACGAGGTGGCGGTACTCACCGTGCACCGGGACCAACGCGTCCGGGCGGACCGTGTTGTAGAAGGTCTTGAGCTCTTCAGCTGCGGCGTGTCCGGAAACGTGGACGTGGGTGTTGCGACCGTGGAACACCGTGACACCGAGCCGGTACAGGTTGTTGATGACCCGCGACACTTTCGTTTCGTTCCCGGGAATGGGTGTCGCCGAGATGATGACCGTATCGCGCTCGGTCAACTTCACCGACCGATGGTCCCCTGCCGACATGAGCGACAGCGCTGCGAAAGGTTCTCCCTGACTGCCGGTCGAGATGATCGCCGTCTCTTCCTCTGGCATCGAAACAAGTGCGTCGAGATCGACGAGCGCACCATCGGGGATTTCGAGCACACCGAGATCGACCGCTATGTCCGAGTTGCGCAGCATCGATCGACCGATGAAGGCGAAGCGTCGCCCGTCGCTGACGGCAGCGTTGATCGCTTGCTGGACCCGGTGCACATGTGAGGCGAAACAAGCAACGATCACTCTGCCGGTCGCCTTGCTCATGATCTCGTCGAGGCGTACCCCCACTGTCGTTTCCGACGGCACGAAGCCCGGCCGTTCGGCGTTCGTCGAGTCGGCAAGAAGCAGCCGGACACCCTTCTTCCCGATCGTCGCGAACGACCGGAGATCTGTCGGCACCCCATCGATCGGTGTCGGATCGAGCTTGAAGTCACCGCTGTGCAGGACGATCCCTTCCGGGGTGTCGAACGCAACGCCGGCGGCATCGGGGATCGAGTGCGACACCGGCACGAACGTGAAGCGGAACGGTCCATGATCGACCCACTCGTACTGCTCGACCACCCGCAGGTCGGGGGTGATCCCGTACTCTTCGACGCGAGCACGAGCGAACTCGACGGTGAGCGCAGTTCCATAGATGGGAACGTTGACGTCACGGAGGAGGAACGCAAGGGCACCGATGTGGTCCTCGTGGCCGTGCGTCAGGATGATGCAGTTGAGATCGTCCCGGCGGTCGAGGATCGACGTGAAGTCCGGGAGGACGAGATCGACACCGAGCATGTCCTCTTCCGGGAACATCAAGCCGCAATCGATCATGGCGAGTTCGCCGTCGATATCGACCGATGCACAGTTGCGCCCGACTTCGCCGAGGCCGCCGAGAAATCCTATTTTGACCGTCATTGTGACCTGAATTCGTTGATCGCTTCGAGTGCCGAGCCTATCGCCTCCGTCGTCTCTTGCCTCGCCGGAACCAGCGGGAGGCGTGGTTCGCCGACGGAGTCCCAGTAGGAGGTGAGACCGGCCTTGAGCGGCATCGGACTCGGCTCCATGAACAGTGCTTCGACGAGGGGGCCGAGCACGGTGTCGATCACTGCAGCCCTGTCGAGATCTCCACCGAGAGCAGCATCGATCATCTCTGCGATCGTCACACCTGCGAGATGGGAGGCAACAGAAACGACCCCGACGGCCCCAGCCTCCACCAGATCCTTCGTCATGGCGTCGCTCCCCGAGTAGACGGCGAAGCTCTCCGGGAACGCATCGATGGCTCTCTTGGACCACTCGAGATCATCCACAGCATCCTTGACTGCGACGATCCTCGGGTGGATGGCGAGTTCGACGAGTGTCTCGATCTCGATCCGCGTGCATGTCCTCCCCGGAATGTTGTAGATCATCAGCGGGAGATCGGTCGCATCGGCGATCGCGACCATGTGGGCGACGATCCCCGCCTGCGGCGGTTTCGAGTAGTAGGGGGTCACTGCCATG
The DNA here is from genome assembly GCA_964387145.1 of uncultured Acidimicrobiaceae bacterium. GTDB lineage: Bacteria > Actinomycetota > Acidimicrobiia > Spongiisociales > UBA5794 > JAMBLL01. Next base: position 16,688 of record CAYLVM010000005.1, on the reverse strand, counting down.
AGACCATCGACTCCGGCGTCCGCCGCTGCCTTGGCGAGCGCGACCGACTCCCTCGTGTCGTAGGTCCCTACACCTGCAACGACAACCATCCCACCTTTCGCTGCATCTACGGCTGCGCGAAAGAGAGCGATCTTCTCCGGCCGAGACAGGACGGGCGATTCTCCCGTTGTACCGGCAACGACGATGCCGTCGGAGCGGTTCTTCTTCAGGTGCTTCACCAGACGGAAGAACGCCGCGTAGTCGATTGAGCCGTTATCGCCGAACGGGGTGATGACGGCGGTGAGGACCCGTCCGAACGGTGCCTCGGTGCGATGTTCCATGACCCGCAAGTTACCACGGGACCGTTATCTATCCTTGTCCCCATGGAAGATACAAGCCCCCACATCAAGGACATTTCAACGGCGGAGTTCCAACAGGACGTGCTGCTCCGGTCGCGTGAAGTCCCGGTCCTCGTGGACTTCTGGGCCGAGTGGTGCGGCCCGTGCAAGACGCTGTCCCCCCTCCTGGAACGCATCACGGACGAAGCCGGTGGCCGATTCGAACTTGCAAAGGTGGATGTCGACGCCAATCAGGAGCTCTCGGCGCAGTTCGGGGTCCAGTCGATCCCAACCGTCGTTGCCATCCGTCACGGCAAGGAGGTGGACCGGTTCTCGGGAGCGCTCCCTGAAGCATCGATCCTGGCGTTCATCGATGGGGTGATGCCGAGCGAGCTCGATCTGCTCGTCGACGAGGCACGATCGGCGCTCGTCGCCGGCGACACCACGGCAGCCGAGCACATGCTTCGCCAGGTCCTCGATCAGAAGCCGGATCACCAGGAAGCCGGGACGTCGCTTGCGGCACTGTTGATCGACAAGGGCGAGACCGAAGAAGCCATGATCGTCCTCGGCAAGCTCATCCCTGACGCCGATGTCGGGCGACTCCAGTCCGCCGCCCGCCTTCGTGGGTCGGCTGGGACCGATCTCTCCGAACTCGAAGCCGCAGTACGGGCCGATCCCGCCGATGACAACGCCCAATTGGAACTGGCACGCGCACTCGCAGCTCACGCGGAGTACGAACCGGCTCTCGATCGGATGCTCGACGTCGTCCGCCACAACGGAGACCTGAGGGAGGAGGCCCGTCTCGCCATGGTCGACATCTTCGGGGTGCTCGGACCCGACCACCCACTCACCGTGACGTACCGCCGCCAACTCGCCAACACCCTCTACTAACCCCCTCTGCGCGTACCCAGGGTTGTACGTCCGATATATGCCGCAGTGGGCCCACAGAACCCGGGGTGCTGCATGTTCGCGAGAGTTCTCAGATCCGCAGCAACCGATCGAGGCCAACGGCGAGCGTTTCTTTCTGAGCACCGACACTTCGCACCGCCAACAGCAGTCCCGGCATGAACGAGGAGCGGTCCGTCGTGTCGTGGCTGATGGTGAGCGTTTCGCCGGGACCGCCGAAGATGACATCCTGGTGCGCAACGATGCCCGGCATCCTTACGGAGTGGATGCGCACGGACTCCACATCGGCACCGAGCGCACCGTCGTACAACTCCTCAGAGTCGACCGCCCGCACAGGCTCGCCCGCAACAGACGCGACGACACGGGCCGTCGCGATCGCCGTGCCCGAAGGTGCATCGGCCTTTTCATCGTGGTGCATCTCGATGATCTCGACGACAGGGAAGTGCCGTGCTGCGATCTCGGCGAGCTTCATCATGAGAACGGCACCGATCGAGAAGTTCGGTACGACGAGGCAGTTCCCCGGTCCGTTCCCCCACAGTTCATCGAGCGCCCCAAGACGCTGCGCGTCGAAACCAGAAGTGCCGACGACCACGTTCGCTCCGAGGGAACGCCATCGAGCGAGGTTGTCCATCACGACGTCTGGACGAGAGAACTCGACGATCACGTCACAGCCGTCCAGGGTGCCGGGATCCTGATTGATGGAGAGCCCTGCGATGTTGCCGACCGTGTGCGCGTCGTACAACGCTATGAGATGCAGATCCTCTTGCTCGTCGATGGTCGCCGCTGCAAGGCTTCCCATACGTCCGGAGGCACCAGACACACCGACCTTCATCTGACGTACTCCTCGAGATCGTCGCGATCGAACGGACCAACCGCACCGAGGACGTACGGCCCGGAGTAGGCGATCTTCGCAACCTGCTTGATGTCGTCGTTGGTCACCTGCGCGATCCTCTCAACGGTCTCATCGACGGAGAGGTGGTCGATCCCCGTCAGCTCGTTCCGCCCGAGACGGTTCATCCGCGAACTCGAATCTTCGAGCCCAAGCGCGAGCGACCCCTTGATGTGGCCCTTGGCTCGCTCCAACTCCTCGTCCGAGATGCCGTTGGCGATGAGCTCGTCGAGTTGTGCCCTCACGATCTTGAGGACTTCGTCGACCTGGGATGGTGTCGTACCGACGTACACCGCGGAGGCTCCCGCATCCAGGAACGGCATACGAAAACTGTGCACGGCGTAGGCAAGGCCACGCGTCTCACGAATCTCGTGAAAGAGCCGTGACGACATGCCGCCACCAAGCACGTGGTCGAGAATGGTCAGAGCGAATCGACGATCATCGTCGCGTACGAGCGACGGTGAACCGAAGATCAGATGCGCCTGTTCCGTGTCCTTGGTGCGCAAACCGACGGTGGCGGTGACCGTCGGTTCGACAGACACCCTCTCACCGCCGGTTCCGTCCCATGAGCCGAAGCGGTCGGTGAGAAGTTCGATGAGGTTCTCCGGCAGGTTCCCTGCAACGGCGATGACGGTCGTGTGCGGCGAGTACCTTCGCTCCCAGTACGACCGGATGGTCGTGCGCGACATCCCGGTGATCGACTCCTTCGTACCCAGGATCGGTGCGGCGAGCGGATGTGATCCCCACATCGCCTCGATGAACTGCTCATGGGCGACATCGGTCGGATCGTCCTCGTTCATGTTGATCTCTTCGAGAACGACGTTGCGCTCCGAGTCGATCTCCTCCTGGCGAAACGAAGGCAACTGGAGCATCTCACCGAGGATCTCGACACCGACCGGGAGATCCTCGTCACGGGTCCTGGTCCAGAAACACGTGTACTCCTTGGATGTGAAGGCGTTGTGACGCGCCCCGAGCCCATCGAAGGTCTCAGAGATCCGGCGCGCTGACCAGTCCTCCGACCCCTTGAAGAGGAGGTGTTCGAGGAAGTGTGAGGCACCAGCCTCACGGGAATCTTCGTCCCGGCTACCGGTGTCGACCCAGCAACCGATCGTTGCCGAACGGATCGAAGGCATGTGCTCTGTGATGATCCGTAGACCGTTGGGGAGTGTCGTGAGTTCGTAGTGCATCGATCAGAGATGATAGGAACACGTGGACTCACCAAGTCGACTTGTCAACGAAACACCGGCCACATGGCTGAGAACGTGTGACGCGACATCACGCCCGCCGGTCTTCGAGCCCTTTCGTGTACTGCCATGAGCCGTCCGGCCCCAGAGCAAGGGCTTCGCCTCCGATGCTGGTTACGAAGTCGAGTCCTGCCCCGGGTCCGAGTACGAATCCGGCGGTTGCAGCAGCGTCTGCCGACGTGCCATCTCGAAGCACGACGGTGAACGACGTGGTCGAGCGTGCCGGATACCCGGTACGAGGGTCAACGATGTGGTGATAACGGACACCATCGACCACGAAGAAGCGCTCGTACCCTCCTGACGTTGCGACCGCAGCATCGCGAAGGTGCAGGACACGTGCGATCTGCTGTGGGTGATCTGGGTTTGGAATACCGATACGCCACGGTTGGCCACCACGCGACCCGAGAAGTCTGAGGTCACCACCGGCATCGACGATTCCATCGGTGACCCCTGCTGCCCTGAGCGATTGGACCGCCCGATCTACTGCGTACCCCTTCGCGATGCCCCCGAAGTCGAGACGTGTGGTCGTGGCAACCTCACCCCAACCCGTCGATGGCACACGTACCTCCGCCCGCGACACCGCCTCGAGAGCCGCTTCTATCGCGACGGCTTCGGGGACCTGTGTTCGGGGTGGTCGCCAGAGCAGGCTGAGGGGAAGGATCGCAGGCGTGAAAGCACCCTCGGTGCGAGTTCGCATCGTATTCGCCTGGAGCAGCACGGCTTCGAGATCCCGACCAACGCGGACCGGCCCCTTCCCCGCCGAGGCGTTGAGGCCACTCAGATCGCTCTGTGGATCGAACGTCGTGAGCTGATCCGCAACCGCTTTCATCGTGACGAAGGCATGTTCTGCAGCTGAGACTGCGGCATCACGCCCGAGACCGAGGAGAACGATCTCGACATCGGTGCCCATCATCGGACGGGTGAACCGCTCGACTCTCTGTCGCTGGGCCGTCCACTGCCAGACGGGCAGCGCAACGAGTCCGGCACCAGCGACAACGCCCGACATATCCCGGATGAAGCGTCTTCGTGAGATCATGTCGATGCCCTTCCTGCGCGCCTCCGTGTCCCGTACACGCGGTTCGTCACGACACGATCTATGAACGGTGTAGCGAAGTTGCCGATGACGACTGCCAACGCTTCCCCTGTCGGGAACAGTGTCGTGATACGGATGAACGTCGCGATCGTCGCTGTCGCGAATCCGAATCCCACCCGACCTGGAACCGTGGCGGGCGACGTGGTCGGATCGGTGATGATGAAAAAGGCGGTGAGGATGCTCGCGCCTGCGAGAAGGTCGAAGAACGGATCACGACCGAGGATCAGTGACGTCGCCACGACACCAACGAGGTAGGCAACGGGGAGATGCCATCGGATGATCCCACGCCACAGAAGGTATCCACCGCCAAGCAGCAGCAGAACAGCCGTCGTCTCGCCGATCGAGCCGATACGCGCCCCGATGAAGAGATCGAGGTAGCTCGTCGGGGAACTCGACGTCAGCGGCGTCGCCGTCGAAACTCCATCCACGGTGAACGTGGTCGCCGGTACGAGGAACTCAGATACGATGAGAACTCTGGCGACCATGGCCGGGTTCAAGAGGCTTCGACCGGTCGACGTGGTGACGAACGCTTTGACCACTCCAGTGGCGAACGCCCCTCCGGCGAGCGCGATGAGTGGGTTGAGTCCAGGGGGAAGACTCATCCCGAGTATGAGGCCGGTCACCCACGGGGCACCGTCCATCACAGTGATGGGTCGACGCCGAAGTCGCTCCACGAACGCCTGGGTAACCACAGCGCCGGCGATCGAAGCCGTCAACTGTGGAAGGGTTTCGGCGGGTCCGAAGTACCAGATACCGAACACTGCAGCGGGGAGTAGGGCAGCGATCACCTCCCACATCACGCGTTGCTTGTCCAGTGATCGCCGTACGTGTGGGGATACTGGGACGTTCATCGTCGGGTCTCCGAGATGGTGCTCTTTCCCGAGCGGATCACCTCGACAAGGGGGATGTTGGAAGGACACACATAGTCGCAAAGACCGCACTCGAAGCAGTCGAACAGGTGAGACGCCTCGGCCGTGAGCGGCTCGCCGATCCGGATCATGTCCACGAGGAAGAAGGGCATGAGACCGATGGGGCAGACCTCGACACACCATGCGCAGTGGATACATGCAACCTCCGCGCCCCGACGGGACTCGGCGCTCGACAACGCAACGATGCCCGTCGTCGGCTTGATCACCGGGACCGACAGATCGCCCTGGGCAATCCCCATCATCGGGCCACCCATGATGACCCGGTCGACGTCACCGGTCGTGCCGACCTGCTCGAGGATATGGTCGAAGGACGTTCCGATTCGCACGAGATAGTTGCCAGGCCGTTGCACACCTTCACCTGCAACGGTGATCACGCGTTCGGTGAGTGGACGGCCGAGACGAATGGCTTGTGAGATCGCAACAGTGGTACTCACGTTCTGGCTCACCACGCCGACGTCGTAGGGAAACCCGCCACCCGGGATCTCTCGACCGAGGATGGACTGAACCAGGATCTTCTCGGCGCCAGCCGCATAGTCGCGCGGCAGGAGCTGCACCTCGAGTACGGAGGAGACGCCGGCAGCCTCGGCTGCTCGTTCGAGGGCCGTAGCGGCATCCGTCTTGTCGCTCTCCACTGCGATCACTGTGTGGGGAGCATCGACGATACGCATGATCCAACGAGCGCCGTCGACCACTGCGTCCGCGTGCTCGAGCGCCATGCGGTGATCGGCAGACAGATAGGGCTCACCCTCCATCGCGTTGATGATCACCGTGTCGATGTCAGACCCGGGAGGAGGATCGAGCTTGACAGCTGCCGGGAACCCTGCCCCCGCCATGCCCGCTACTCCTGCGCGTCGAACGGCTGCTCGTAACGCATCGGGTCCTGCACCTTCGGGGTCGGGGACGACGTATAGGTCCGCCCACTCATCGTCTCCATCATTCTCGATCACAACAGCGTCGACGTCGCTTCCCAGTGGGTGTGGGTACGGCCCGACGTCGCGTACACGCCCCGAGACGGAAGCATGAACATTCGCACTCACCACAGCAGAGCTCTCTCCGATGAGGTCGCCGATACGGACACGGTCACCAGCGTGCACGGTCGGCTCACAGGTCTCTCCGATGTGCTGACGCAGAGGTATGGCGACGACGTCGGGGGCAGGCAACGGTTGCGTCGCCGCGCCGGCCGTTGCCTCCTTGCGGGCTTCGAGTGCGGGAACGTGCCTGTGTCGTCGGAGAAGCTTCATGTCAGTTGGCGCCTTTCGGACTCGGGATGAACAGCCCGGCGATGTAGGCGAATATCGTCCAGGTGAACGCGGCGGCGATCATCAAGGCCGGGATCGGGAAGAGCCACGTTCGGGCTATCTGGTGACCGGCAGGGCCGAACGTGGGTGTGAGGAGTGCGGTGATGAGGAATACGAGAGCGAACGTGAATCCGCCCACCCCAACCATCCAGGTGATGAGCCGTCGCTCGTGATCTCCGATGAAAGGGGCGTTCGCAGCGAAGAGGCTGATCAGGAAGATGTAGAGCGTGTTGTACATGCTCTGTGGGAAGAAGTCGGTGAGCACCACCTCGAAGGCCATGTGCGCAACATCACCCTCGGTCTTGGGTGTTGGCATCTCCTGGAACGCCGGCGGGTTTGCCGGTACAACGAGTGACGTCGGCGACACGTCCCGAAGGAGGAGTTGGTGTATCTGAGGATCGAACCCCCCGATGAGGAGGTTCGTACCGAGGTTCAGTCCCAACACGAGGAGGGTGAATACGATGCCGACACGTAGCGGTGCTCTCAGAAACCTCCGCTCGTCCGATGTCGTTGCGGTGGATGGGTGGTGTGCATTTGTCACAATATCTCCACCATATACCCTCCACTCCACTGGAAGGTAAAGGGGGTTCCTTCTCGAACCGTGCGCCGTGCATCCGCACTCGACGGAGTACACCTTCCACACAATCTCCCGCCTCCAGAGGGAGTCGTCCTGTGGGCAGCCGCGTTGGCGCTTCAGGTGAGCGCGCGCACGCTTCCACCCGAGGCGGCACCGACGTGGTGCCAGCAACGGACGTGTCTCTTTCCGCCTCGGTGAAATCGGTCGAGCAACATCCTCGAGACTCGCGTTCTCAGCCAGACCCCCCCCTCGGGGAACGGACGATGAGGGGGGCGCTCGAGGAGGTGCGAGGCACCAGCCTCATGGGAATCTTCGTCCCGGCTACCGGTGTCGACCTAGCATCCGATCATTGGAGGGTCGCCAACACTCCAACGTGCTCAGGTATCGCTATCCCTGCTGCTCGCTGTGCCAGATACACGTGGCCACCATCCCTGCACCAGGCCCCCGGCGCGTCGATCGATGCCGAGGATCGCCAGCCACCCGACCAGTACGCCGAGGATGACCCCTGAGAGAGCGTTCTCGCCGAGGACCTCGACCGTCGTGACGAAGACAACGGTGAGATCCTTCATCGGAGTGAGCCTCCTCAACGAACCGACGACTCCACCTGCGCTGGCAGGGGGAGTTCCCATCGCTGTGATCGTATCGGCCATCGTCGTTGTCGTTGTCGATGCAGAGGTCAACGACGCGATGGTCGTGCTCGTCGTCGTGGCAGCCGTCGTCGTCGATGCAGAGGTCAACGACGCGATGGTCGTGCTCGTCGTCGTGGCAGCCGTCGTCGTCGTCGTGGTCCCAGCCGTCGTCGTCGTGGCAGCCGTCGTCGTCGTGGTCCCAACAGTCGTCGTCGTGGTCCCAGCCGTCGTCGTCGTGGCAGCCGTCGTCGTCGTCGCTACATCGGGCAGAACGACGGTGATGGCGATGTCATCGAAGTGCAGGTATCCGGTGACAGCGCTTCCCGCCCCCAGAAATCTGACCCTCATATTCACCGCAGCGTATGACGAGATGTCGAAGCTTGCAGCGAACTCGTTGGAAGCCCCAGCGAAGTCGTAGGTGGCAAGGTCGATCCATGTACCCCCGCCGTCGGCGGATACGGCCACGGTCACAGAACCGGTGCTGAGCGCAACCTCGCGTCGGTAACTGAACGACAGGACGACAGAAGATGCACCGGCGAGGTCGACCTCACGCCACACACCCAGTCCCTCTGCATCTGCCGGATCGCCCCCGATACGCAGACAGTTACCAGCGCTACAGCGAACACTGGTGACCACATCGACTACACCAACCGTCGGCCCATCGGATTCTCCCATCTCGACCCAGGGTCCCGCCCAGTCCAAGGTCCCGGTGTTCCCGTTATAGGCAACAGCGGGGAAAGAGTCTCCAACGTCACCGCTCAGAGCGCTGACCGCGACGGTGAGGGCAACGAGAGAGACAACTACCCCGGCCATGCCGGCCAACACGATCCGCACCGATGGCACCGAGAACCTTTGCCCCATCTGCGTCATCCAGACTCACTCGGTGCCGCGGCCGCTGCACGAGATGCACCACGGGCCGGCTCGTCGAACAGATCGCCCGCCTCTACCGGTGTTGGATTCTCGTGCTCGTCGGTGACAACGACGTCCGGACTGAGTGTGAGAGAGAACCTGGACCAACCATCCGAACGCGCATAGGTGAGCTCGCCACCCATGCTTCGCGCGAGCGCGCGCGAAACTGCCAGACCGAGGCCGACGCTGCCGCTCAGGAGCGCTCGTTCCCCGTGGTTGACGAAAGGTCTGAAGAGGTCTCTCTCTATCGCCTCATCGACGCCTGTCCCGTCATCCATCACCGTGAAACGAACCTCGTCGTCGCCCCAGGTGCCCATCACCACGCACGACGGCCCACCGTGCTTGACGGCGTTGGATATCAAGTTGCGAAGAACGTGCCGGAACATCTCGACGTCGACTTCGATCGTCCCTGAGGTGCACTCGACATGGATCTCCTCACCCCCTCGACGGAACGGTGCTGCGACCACATCGATCTCGAACCGTGGGTCTATCTGCGTCGGAATGAGGGCAATCTCATCCATGTCGACACGTGCAGCGACCAACAGGTCATCCACCATCCGGGCCAGCTGCTCTGCCTCGGTATTGATCACGGTGATCAGCTCGGTCACCGATTCCTGGTCCCCGAGTTCATCGGTCAGCAGAACCTCGGAGAATCCAACGATGGATGTGAGCGGTGTACGTAGCTCATGCGACACCCCCGCGATCATCGCATGTTGTGCAGCCACCGTGGCGTTCATCTCCACACGCCGTTCACGAAGTTGCCGTCTCGCGATTCGCCAATACACGATCAATGCAACCGCTGGAATCAACAACGTCACCAAGAGCCGCAGCATCTGGGAGACCAACGCAGCCCTGTCTTCGTTGTTGGCTATGCGATCGGCGACCAGACGCTGGTTCGCTCCGACCGTCGCTGCGAGCGAAACGTAGGCCTCCTCGACCACCCCGTCACGTACCTCTTCTGCCTTGGAAGTGTCCCCGCTCCCGAGAAGCTGCAGCACCTCACTGCTCGCGTCGGTGAACCTCTTGAGCTCAGGACCGAGGCCCGGCGTCTGGACGAGCAGTTCTGGTGGCGCTGAATCCGCCCATCGGTTGAATGCCGCCAGACTCTCCTCGGCCTCGGACAACGCCGATGCACGGTCCTGGGCATCTACAACTCCAAGCTCCTCACCGATGGCGAACACGACTGCCTGCCCAACAGCGCTTCGAGCCAATGCAGCAGAGCCGTGAGCCGAGTTCGTCCAGTGGAGCAAGGACGCATTCTCAGCTACTCGTTCGGCACTCGCCGAGTTGGCGAACGACATTGCCAAACCGAGAACTGCGAGCCCGAGCACGACCGCCATGACGAGCACCACGACGCGCTGGGGCCGCGGCTGGCCACGACGTGGGGCGGCGAGAGGCCCCATTCCAGATTCCATCCGTCATATATCGGTTCACATCACTTGGTGCCTGAGTGTTTCACTGCCTCACTGGGAGCGTTGACGACACCCGTACCTGCCCTCAGCTACGTATCGTCCCAAGGTTGCGAACGTTGCCGCTTCAGAAGACCACGAGAACGTTTGGCCTCGAGGCGGCGGCGGCGTGACGCTCTTGGAGGACGGGTTGCCTTGCGGTGGGGCGGTCGTGGCCGTGCAGCCTCCTCGAGCATCGCGTGAAGCCGACGCACAGCACGTTTGCGGTTCGTAGCCTGGGACCGCGAACCCGCCTCAACGATGCGAACCTCACTCCCGAGGCGGTTCACTATCCGATCCCGCGTGGATCCGTCGAAAGCCCGCGACTCAGCAACACCGAACCGGAGCACAACACGCGTCGCGCTCTTGTTGGCGTGCTGGCCTCCCGGACCACCCGACGTGTCGAAGTGCCACAGCAGCTCCGACTCTGGAATGTTGAAGCGCATTGCAGAACCGCCCCAGTGAGATTGCCACCATCGTACAATCGGAAGTTCATGCGCGACAGAGACCAATCCATTCTCAGTGAGATCCTCCCCCCAGAGGAACGGGCGATCGAGGCCGTGGTTGCACGCTACCAACGTGTGGCCCCTGCCATCACGAGATTCGCGCGCACGCTGTCGGGCAACGACGAACTCCAGGTTCGACTTGGAACCCAGGCGACCTCCACCGGGGACATGGTCGTCATCGACCCCGGCGTGTTCCAAACGGCATATGCCAGATCGGCGCCGGTCACTCCGTCGGAGGTTGCACTCACCTCGGCACTTCACGAAGTCATCCATCTGATCGCGACGGATCTCGACGAAGAGCGACCGATCCCCAGAGAGTGGCTCGCGTTCAAAGAGGATGCCTCCGCCGATGACGAAGACCCCGAAGGCGCACCCGTTCCCATCGGCCTCTTCGAGTTCGGGGAGATGGACAAGGATCTCGTTCGTCCGGAACTCTCTGAAGACGACATCGACTTCGACGAAGAATCCGACACCCCTCCCGATGCGGTGCCCCTCCTCCATGCGTTGAACGCCATCGGTGGGCCCGCAGCCGAGGCACTCTTCCTCTCGATCGAGGATGCACGCCAGGAAAGAATCCACTTCAACGCCTACCCGGGGGCGGGGTCGGTGCTGCGCGACCTCTACCGAACGTCGGTTGGGCACGCCATGGGGAATGCACGCCCACTCGGACAGTTCGCTCTCGCATGCTTTCTCATCGCCGGCGGGCATGAAGATCGCGATGCTGTCCAGAAACGTCTCGCACCCCACGTTGCCCCCGCCATCGACGATGCAATGGCGTTCATGGATCCCGTCGCCGAGATCGATGATCCTTGGTCAGTTGGAACCATCGCACTTCAGCTGCTCTCCGTAGCCAAGATGCACAACCTGGTCCAGGAAGGTGCAGCAACATCCGGCCAGCGCGGACGGAAGACGGAGATGGAGGCCGATGCAGCCGCTATCTCCGAGTCGGTAGATGCTGTACGGATCGTCTCGCCCCCCCTTGCGAACCGGGATGCATACGACCAGACCAGGGCTGCGGCACAGAGCGTGTCTGCTCACGAAGGCAAGAAGGGTGACGCCGAAACTGCCGGTGACCCCGCAACCGATCAGATCATGAAGGTCTCGTCGGCACCCACCGTGTACCTGCCGACGGGTCAAGGAGGAAAGCTCCTCGTCGTGGACTTCCCCCACACCTTTGCAACGTTCTCGAGTGAGGGCCGGGCGATGCTCGACCAGGCATCCCTCGACTGGGGCGTTGCCCAACACCGTATCTCGGGCGAGCTGTACCCCCTGTTCCTTGCCAACCAACGCCGTGGGCTTCGCTCCGGATTCGACGCAGGGGATCTCTCTCCCTACACGCCCCTCTTGCTCGGTGCCGGTCTCTACAACCGCATGTTCGAACGCAGGGATCTTCCCAGCCGACGCTCGTACGCGGTGAGCCTCCTCGTGGATGGCTCGGCATCGATGCTCCAACCGAGAGGCCTCGGTTCCCGCAAGGCTCCGTGGGCGATGGCCGCCGCCCTTCTGGGAGCGTGGACCCTTGCCCAGCTCGCGGACGAACTCCAGATCGACTTCGAGATCGCCATCTTCAACCGATCGTTCGCCACGAGCTCGAACGACACCGAACACTCGTACCGTGAGATGCGGACGCGGGCCACGGCAGGCCTCAGGCAGAGCCAGGGAGGCAACGCTGAACGTCTCACCAGAACCGTCAACCACTACATCATCAAGAGCTTCCGCGATCGGTGGAGAGTCTCCTCAGATGTGCTCGCCGGACTGTTCTACACAGCCGCGGCACCTCAGGATGCTGCACGTATTGCACGCAAGAACCCACTTCTCTCCCCCCCGGTATCGATGTTCGACAAGGCAGCGAACGTCGATGAGTTCAACCTCGCACACGCCGCCGAACGACTGACTGCACAGCGTGCAAGTCATCGCATGATCATCGTGCTCGCCGACGGCATGACCAGGGGCTCGGTCGCTGCTCTCGCTGAGACGGTTGCCAGCATCGAACGTGCGGGCACCACGGTGCTCGGGATCGGCATCGGTGACGACACCGTGCGTGCGGCGTACTCCCGTGCCCAGGTCGTCGAGCAACCGCTGACCCTTGCATCTGCGATGATCGACGGTGTTCGCTCGACGCTGTATCGCAGCATCGCCGAATCAGGATCCGACGTTTGGTGGGTCCACGCTGGCGACCGGGCACTCGAAACCTTTGCCAACTAGGAGACACACCCATGACGAACACAGTCACCTTCACCGACCCGTTGGGTATCGGACCAGATGTCGAGCTACCCGTTGCCGAGGTCGGATCCGACGTGCCTGATCACGATATCCGCCTGAACCACATCCCGACACAGGACCCGTACTACGTCGATCTCGGCATGCAGTACAAGCTCGCCCTCCTCGAGGCGGTTCGTCGCGAGCACTTTGTCGATGCCCCACTCCACCTTGCTCTACGCGGGCACATGGGCACAGGCAAGGATCATGACCTCGAACAGTTCGCAGCGCGTCTCAAGACCCCGTACTACCGCATTCCCCTCACCGGTGAAGTCCGCGACATCACCCTCATCGGGTCCGTCAAGTTGCACGGCGACGGCAAGGGCGGCACCGAGAGCAGGTGGGAGGACGGAGACATCACTCGTGCCTTGCGTGGGCCGGCGATCGTCAACCTCTCCGAACTCAACGCTGCAGGAGCCGAGACGCTCTTCGCCCTCCATGGACTCCTCGACCGGCATCAAGCCATCGAACTCCCAACCGGTGAGATGATCAAGCTCCGTGGCGACGTGCGGATCTTTGGAACCTTGAACCCCACCGACCTTCGCGACTACGCGGGCACCCAGACCCTCAACAAGGCGTTCGCAGACCGTTGGATCATCTGGGAGAAGACGTTCCCAGGAGAGGAGGGTCTGGCCGTCATGATCGAGAGACGACACCCCGGCATGAAGCCGGAGATCCGCTCGCTGCTCACCAAGCTCGCCGTTGAGATCAACACGTCCTTCACAGCAGGTGACGCGAGAACACGCGTCGAGACCCCGATGTCTCTGCGAACAGTCCTTGATCGATTCCCCGCAGGCCTGCGCATGTATGGGGCGATGGAGGACCCGATGCGCTCTGCGTGGGAGGAGTTCGTACTTCCCCACATCGACCAGTACGACCGGGATCATTATGAGACAGTGTGGTCGGCGGTCGTCCGCAAGGGACCTGCCGGTCCACCGTTCTCAGACTGAGTAGCATTGCACCATGCCATCATTCGACATTGTTTCACAGGTAGACATGCAAGAGGTTCGCAACGCCGTAGATCAGGCGAGTCGTGAGATCGTCAACCGCTACGACTTCAAGGGGACCGACTCGGCGATCCGACTCTCCGATGACGGGATCACCGTCGAGTCTTCGGCCGAGGGACGCCTGGACGCGGCGATCGACGTGCTCAAAAGCAAGCTCGTGCGCCGAAGCGTCTCGTTGAAGTCGATTGCAGGTGGTGACCCAAAGCAGATCGGTGGCGGAAGATTCCAGGCCGTCTTCACGCTGAACGAAGGTATAGCGCAGGACGCCGCGAAGGAACTCTCGAAGCTGATCCGCGACATGAAGCTCAAGGTTCAGGTCCAGATCCAGGGAGAACAGCTCCGTGTCCAGGGCAAGAAACGTGATGATCTCCAGGAGGTCATCACCGCGGTCAAGGCCCTCGATTTTCGGCTCCCGCTCCAGTACGTCAACTTCCGGGACTGACCACGACGCGAACCCGCGATATCTTCAGACGGGCACCTCGAGCAGTGTCTAGTCACGGTGTGAATCAGGGAACCATTCTCACCCTCGAACCCTTTCCTGCCGATACAGGACATATGGAGTACACAACGACCACCGCCCGACTCGAAAACGAAGTTCGTTGCAGCTGGTGCGACAAGCCAGCCGTCACGATCCATCGATCAGGCACACTGCTCTGTACGTTCCATGCAACCCTGTTCATCCCCCGGGCCCGTGGCGTCGACAACGAGTCGACATCTCGACGACCGCCGCTCAAGGACGGCCGGCACCCGTAGGAAACAGTCACCAGACAACGAGCATCCCCCGCTACCGTTGCGACCATGACCTACCGCATGAACAACGAATCGATCGATGCACAAATCGACCAGTTGGTAGCCGACGTCGTCGCCATGACCGATGGGGACGACGCCGATCGAGATCTCGTGCGCGAGATCATCGTCACCGCGCTCAAACTCATCAAGGACAAGACAGACCGCGGCGACATCAAGATGATGAACACCGCTCTCAAGGAGTTGCGGTACTCCTTCCTCGTGTTCAACCCGCATCGCGACCGCAAGAAGGTCGCCGTCTACGGGTCGGCACGAACCCAACCCGACGATCCGAACTATCAGATGGCCGAGGAGTTCGGCCGGAGGATGGCTGAGTACCACGAGTGGATGGTCGTGACCGGTGCCGGCCCCGGCATCATGGAGGCAGCCAACAAGGGAGCAGGCACCGAGGCGAGTTTCGGAGTCAACATCCGGCTGCCCTTCGAGAACGGGGCGAACGAGTACCTCTCACCCGGCAAGGTCATCAACTTCAAGTACTTCTTCACCCGTAAGGTCCAGTTCGTCAAGGAGTCCGACGGCTTTGCACTGTTCCCGGGCGGTTTCGGGACGATGGACGAAGCGTTCGAGCTTCTCACGCTCGTCCAGACTGGCAAGTCCGATATGCACCCCATCGTGATGATCGACCACGAGGACACCCGATACTGGGAAGCTTGGGAGGGCCTGTGCAACACGCTCATCGACCTTGGCATGATCTCTTCGGCGGACAAGAACCTCTACTTTCTCACCCACGACATCGATGAAGCGATCGAAGAGATCGTCGGCTTCTTCCGTGTCTACCACTCCCAGCGCTACGTCGATGGGCGCCTTGTTCTCCGCCTCAGCCGCGACGTCCCGGACTCCCTGATCACCGAGCTGAACGCAGAGTTCGCCGACATCATCGCGTCCGGGACGATCGAGCGGGTCCCGCCGGCGAAGGCGGAGATCGACGGCGACGACCACGTTGAGCTTCCGCGCCTTGCTTTTGAGTTCGACCGACATGGCTACGGCCGCCTCCGCGCACTGATCGACCGTCTCAACGCCGCTGCCCTGTAGAGCCGCTATCCGACTCACCCCCGAAGTACAGTAGAATTGACTCATGCGTGAGATCCTCTCAGATCTAGTGGCCGAGCAACAACAGCTCGACCAGTTCCTACAAACCCTTCGTGATCGGCAATGGGCGATATCCACGCCTGCCGACGGTTGGACGATTCAGGACACGGTGAGCCATCTCGCTTTCACCGAAGACTTTGCCGCCGAGGTTCTCGCCGAGGGTGAGAAACGACTCAAATCCGAGAAGGTCACCGACATCGACGCGTGGACTGCCATCGGTGTCGAACAGGGCCGAGGGCGCCGCCATCAGGAGATCATCGAGTGGTGGCGGTTCGGGCGCGCCGACGTCGTCGACGCGCTTTCGCGCATGATCGGCACTGAACGCGTGCACTGGCTCCACGGCACGATGAGCGCTCAGTCGTTCGCCAGTATCCGTCTCATGGAGACATGGGCTCACGGTCTCGATGTCAAAGCCGCGATGCTTGGCAGGATCACACCGCTCGACAAACCGCCGGACGATGAGGATGAGGAGGAGTACGACGATCCGCTCGCCGACTCGCTCCGTCTGCGTCATATAGCGTCCCTCGGACAGCGTTCATTGCCGTTCGCCTTCGCCCAGGCCGGCGAGGAGTTCCCCGAGACCGGAATCCGTGTCGAGGTGATGGGTCCGCTGTACGCAGCATGGCGGTTCGGGCCTGAAGACACCGACCAGGTGATCAAGGGTATGGCTGGAGACTGGTGCCGTCTCGTCGTACAGCGTCAGAGTGCCGACGAGACCGGTCTCAAGGCCGTCGGTGAGTACGCAGAGAAGGCACTTCTCATCGCCAGAGCGTACTGATTC
>CAYLVM010000004.1:54834-62947 GCA_964387145.1 uncultured Acidimicrobiaceae bacterium | reverse complement strand
GGTACTTGGTACTTGGAACTTGGTACTTGGAGGACGCGCGGATAGGGACGGTCGAGCGGTTCGGTCCTTCTCAGAGACCTTGATAGCGCCGGGGTATCGGTGGAATGCGGCAGCACCCATGAATAGTCCGGGGTTTCGGACGGTGAACTGTGATCCCAACAGCTGAATCCCCCAACTCACCAACTACCGAGTACCAGATACCAGATACCTCCAGACGCGAAGAACCCCGAGGAAGCTCGACCGAAGTCTTGCCCTCTCGGGATTCTCCTGTGAAGCGACGATGTCGCTCCAGTCCGGGTCTCGTCGGTTGCCCGACTCCACCCGGGGTGGCTCCTCCCTTGCTGGTGGCCGAAGCCGCCAGGTTCGCTTGGAACCTGCCACTTCGAGCCGAGGCTCTCGGTGGCGTCCGTTTGCAGCCGAGGCTGCATCCGGTGGTGATCGACCTTTCGGCAGATCCCCGTTGATCTCTCGAAGTCTGGGCTCCTCCTCGAGATCGGAACCGATCGCCGAGGCGATCAGCTGGCGGGTTCGGTTGCCCTTCGCCGCCCGGCACCCGGTTTCCCGGTGGACCGACTCGGGTGAGGAGTCGGGCCTGTGCCCATCCTTCGGCTTGCGCCTCCGGACAATCTGAAAAATAGATGAGTCGACGTGCAACCGCAACCCACACAGCTTCTTGGTTTTCGCGACCCATATCGAGTTTTCGCGACGTGTCGCGAAAGGGGTCGGGAGCCCAGGATCTGCGGGTGATCGTCGCACAGAGACAGAATCGGGCACCCGCTCCCCGATTCTGTCACACCCGCCAGGTACGCTCCTGACATGGCGAACGATCCAACGAACACCACGATCACTCCTCCGAAGCTGACATCCCTGTCACCGAGCCGTGCTAGCGATTTCAAGACCTGTCCACAGCTGTACAAGTTCAAATCGATCGACAAGATCCCGACCGTACCGACCGTCTATCAGGCACGGGGCACCACTGCGCACCTCGCGCTCGAGCGCCTGTTCGAACTTCCTGCACACGAACGGACGCCGGATCGGCTCTACGAGCTGTTTCGATCGGCGTGGATGGAGCTCAAGGCACAGGAGTATCCGGAGCTCTTCGCTTCGGCAGACGACGAACGCACGTGGGGTATCGAGTCGCTCGGGCTCCTCGCGTCCTACTTCACCGTCGAAGATCCAACGTCGTTCGAACCGCTCGAGCTCGAGATGGACCTCACCGTCGCGGTGAACGACATGACCATACGAGGCATCCTCGACCGCATGGAGTCGGTCACCGAGACCGCACCCGACGGCAGCTCGAGAGAGGTTCTCGTCATCACGGATTACAAGACGGGCAAGGCACCACCCGAGAAGTATGCGAACAAGGCGTTCTTCGCCCTCAAGATCTACGCCCTGTTGATCCGCATCACGAGAAACGTCACCCCGGACCGTCTGCGCCTGCTCTACCTCAACGGGCCAACCGAGTACACGATGGACGTCACCGACGCCCAGCTCGATGCAATGGAGCGCCAGCTCGAGGCACTGTGGGCAGCCATCGACCGTGCCATCTCCACGGGACGATGGCCTGCGAAGAAGTCACCGTTGTGCAACTGGTGCGACTTCAAGACCGATCTGTGCCCCGTTTGGCAGGATGACAACGAGGAGACGTCGTGAGCTGCTCGATCGTCGTCTCGCGGTAAGGATCCACTGGTGCTCCCGAACGAGACAAGGGTGACTCCGGAGCTCTGGAACGACCACACGGCGCTCGCCGGCCATCCACAGATCATCGTTGGTGGCCCTGGTACCGGCAAGACCCAGTTCCTCATCGCACGTGTCGAAGCTGCAGTGCGCGACGGCGGGATTGCACCTGAAGAGATCGTCGTACTCGGGTTCTCTCGCTCGGGCGTCGCCGACCTCACCAGACGCCTGGTCGACGCCCTGGGGCCTCCGGCGTACCGGATCAGTGTCACCACCTACCACGCTCTCGCGATGCGCATCGTCGAAGCGAACGCCGCAAGCCTCGGGTGGGAGAAGACTCCGACCGTGCTCACTGCAGCAGAACAGGAGCAACTCGTCGCCGAACTGCTCACCGAAGAACCTCCCGGAAACTGGCCGGCCGGGTATCGAACGCTGCTCGACTCGTCCATCATGGCCGGTGAGGTCACCGACTTCATCCTGCGGTGCCACGAACAGCTCGTCACAGCCAACGATCTCGCTTCGATGACCGATCCGCGTTTCGTCGCGATGGCCGGGTTCCTCACCCGCTACAACGAGCGACTCGACACCGAGCACCGCACCGACTACGGACGGATCCTCTCAGAGGCCATCACAGCACTCGAGCGGTGGCCTGGGAAGGCCACACGATTCCGTCTCGTCGTCGCAGACGAGTACCAGGATTCGTCACCGGCGCAGGCCGAGATGCTGTTCCTCCTCGCTGCGTCGTGTCGGGATGTCGTCGTCGCCGCAGACCCCTATCAGTCGATCTACTCGTTTCGCGGTACGGACATCACCAACGTGTTCAGTTTTCCCCGCGATGCACACGATCGGCTCGGCATCCAAGCAGAGCGAATCGTTCTCACCACATCGTTCAGGGTCCCGACGGAGATCCTCGACGCCGCAGTCGGCGTCACAGCCAGAGCGCTCCCTGGCGGTGCCGGGAAGGTCCTCAGCACCCGCACCGGCGGATGCGTTGCATCCCACACGTTCACAACGACGTCTGACGAGACCGAGTGGCTGGCATCGGACATCGAGCGGGTACATCTGCTCGACGGCGTTCCCCTCGAGAGAATCGCTGTGTTCACGCGATCGAACACCGACTTCGGAGTCGAACTCGCATCGGCACTCGAACGCCGCTCGATCCCCCACTCCTTCACAGAAGGTCGACTCACCGACGAACCCGTCGTACGCCTCGTCCATGACCTCGTCACGGCTGCAGGAGCAGGCGAGGACACCGATCTCGCTATCGCCAGGGTTCTCACGAGTCCGTTCTTCTCGCTGCCCTACGGGGCGGTCAACGACATGACCCGGCTCGCCGGTTCGGGAACATCCTGGAGCGATGTGATCACACAGCGGGTCCCCGAAGGCGCTCCACTCGCTGCACTTCTCATGGATCCCACATGGGCGTTCGACGTCCCTGCGCCCGCGGGCCTCTGGCATCTGTGGGCGACGCTTCCTCAGCTCGTCGACGTTGCTCTCGACGACACCCGAGCGGGTGATCGCAGAGCATGGTCGGCGTTCGGCCAGGTTCTCACGAGGCTCGTCGAGAGGTCTCCCGGGGCTACGCTCGCCGATCACGGCGAACTCATCAGCGGCGCCGACTTCGAAGCAGATCCACTGTTCACGTTCCGCGCCGCCGACGGCGGAGGTGTCACCCTCTCGACACTTCACCGTGCCAAAGGCACCGAGTTCGACGTCGTGTACATCGCGCACGCCGTCGAGGGCGAGTTGCCCGACCTGCGATCCAGAGACTCCCTTCTCGGCGTTCGCCTCCTTAACCCACATCTTCCAGCGGACACGAATGACTACGTCGCCTTCCGACTCGACGAAGAGCGGCGGCTCGCGTACACCGCCATGACGAGAGCGACTTCACGCGTGGTGTGGACGGCAACGAGCAACGACCAGGACCACCAGGGCTCCCAACCGAGCCGGTTCCTCTCCCTCGTCGCGCCGGTGACCCGGCCACGCCACAACACGGATCCGTTGACGCCGCGCTCGTTCGAGGCTTCGCTCCGCCGGATCCTCAAGGACCCAGTCGCGTCTCCGATCAACCGGTTGGCAGCACTCGATGTCCTCGCACGTGGTCCCGATCTCGGCCTCGCGCACCCGCTGGAACGGTACGGCACCCTCCAACGTGGTCCCGACGACCGGATCGTCCCCGAGAGGCTTCGTCTGTCCCCGAGCCAGGCAATGGCGTATGAAGCCTGCCCTCGCAAGTACGCCGTCGAACGCTACCTCCTCACCCAGGACGACACGAACGACTACATGCGTTTCGGTACGCTCATCCACACGATCCTCGAGGAAGCTGAGAAGGCTGCACTCGACGACGGACGGGCTCGATCAACTCGCAAGGAGGCCCAGGTGTGCCTCGATCGGCTCTGGAGTGACTCCGGGTTCGACGATGACGCCGTCGGCAGGTCCTGGCACGCGCGGGCCGAGGCGACGCTCGACACCCTCTACGATCTCTGGCCCGCCTCAGGACGACCGGTCTCCCTCGAGAAGGGCCTCAAGCTTGCAATCGCGGGTGTCGAATGGTTCGGCCGTGCCGATCGGATCGAGCAGCGCGGCGAGGAACTCGTTGTCGTCGACTACAAGACATCGGGTCAGACGGTCACCGTTGCAGAGGCGGCCGAGTCGATCCAGCTCGGCTACTACCTCCTTGCCGCCCGCAGCGACGAGTCCCTCCGTTCACACGGCCCTGTGACGGGAGCCGAGTTCTGGTACCCGCGGGCGAAACCGACGAAAGACAGCATCGCGAAGCGGGCGTTCGACGTGGGATCGCTCCGCACTGTGACCACCCGGCTCGAGGAGATATCCACCGCGATCGCCGATGAAGCTTTCGATCCGCTCATAGGCCGGGCCTGTACGGGGTGTGACGTCGCTCTCGTATGCCCTGTACGACCCGAAGGTAGAGAGGCGTTCATCCGATGACAGGGTTCACACCGACACGAGAACAGCGAGCCATCATCGAATACCCCCCCGTCCCTCTGCGCGTTGTTGCCGGCGCCGGAACGGGGAAGACGACGACGATCGTCGAGCGTCTCGCCGCGGGAGTCCGACGCGGTGGCGACCCGACCAGGGCCCTCGGTATCACCTTCACCAACAAGGCGGCCGACGAACTCCGGATCCGTCTCCGGGCGGCGATCGGTGATCGGTCTGATGGCAGAGAGGTCGAAGTCGCAACCTATCACGGTTTCGCGACATCGATCCTCGAGGAGTTCGGGGCGTTCGTTCGCTACCGGCCCACGACGTCCCTGATGGATGAAGGCCATCGTTCCGAACTCGCGTACCGTGTCCTGCGCGGACTCGACAGTACGGGACTCGACCTCGCGGCGCTCTCAAAGCGCAAGGAAGAACTCCTCGCAATGGCAGACGCCATGACGGCGAATCTGCTCACCGTCGATGACATCGAACGCGTCGCACCGAGCGATCCAGACGAGGTGTGGCAGAAACGCATCGCGCTTGCCCATGCCGCCGAGAGTTACGCCGCGGCCAAGTATCAACTCGACTTCCTCGAGTTCGGAGATCTCATCCGACTGGCCGTCGATCTCGTCGAAGGCTTCGACGAGATCTCGTCACAGCTCGCCGCTCGCTACGACACCGTGCTCCTCGACGAGTACCAGGACACGGACCCCGCCCAACGTCGCCTTCTCACGGCTGTGTTCTCGGGCCGTGAGACAGCCGTGACGGCCGTCGGCGATGCCGACCAGACCATCTATGAGTGGCGTGGCGCCTCCCTCGAGAACTTCATCGATTTCCCACAGCACTTCCCACGGCCCGACGGCCTTGCCACAGAAACCCTGCCGTTGAGCATCAACCGTCGTTCCGATAGGGTCGTTCTGGATCTCGCGAACGAGATCCAGACCCTTCTCCCCCGTCTCGAGGCGTCCAAACCGCTCACGGCGAACGACGACGCTGCCGACGGAGTTCTCGAGGTCGGCTGGTTCACGTCCGATCTCGAGGAGGCGGCATGGATCGCAGAAACGATCGAAGAACGTCACCGGACAGGGCAACCGTGGTCCGAGTTCGCCGTCCTGTGCCGCAAGCGATCGACGATCCCAGCCATCGTGCGTGCCCTGCGTCGGGCAGAGATCCCCCATGCTGTGAGCTCGATGGGTGAGCTCCTCACGATCCCGGAAGTTGCAGATCTACTCGCCTGGCTCAGGCTTCTCGGAGATCCAGGCGACGAACCGTCACTCCTGCGCATCTGGATGGGTGGGATGTACCGCGTTGGGATGCGGGACATCTCGTGCCTCGCACGATGGTGCAGCCACTCCCAAGGACGGGACCTCGCCGTTGCGCTCGAACACCTCGACGAGGTCGAAGGTCTCACGCCCGACGGCCAAGAACGCCTCGAGAGGTTCAGATCGCACCACGTCGATCTCCGTGCTCGGGCCCAGATGCTCCCTGTGCCACGCACGCTGTCGATGGTCATCGACCAGCTCGGTTTCTGGGATGAAGTCGCTGCCCAACCATCTCCGCAGTCGGTCACCGCACGGGTCAACATCGGGCGCTTCGCCTCCCTCGCCCACCGGTGGCGTCCGCTGGACGGCAAGCCGACTCTCGCCGCATTCCTCCGCTACGTCGACGCCCTCGAAGACGCCACGTCTGCTGAAGAACTCGAGGCTGCCGCAGATATCTCCGACGACGTCGTACAGGTCATCACCGCCCACACCGCCAAGGGACTCGAGTGGCCGGTCGTGTTCCTGCCGTGTCTCGCCAAAGGGACGTTTCCCACCCGAGTCCGGACATACGATGATCCAGGTACCTCTGCCCTGTCACTCCCCTACTCCCTCCGCCTCGACCGAGCGTCGTACGTCGATGCAGACTCGGCAGCGACGGCGTCGGATCGCAGAGCGGTGCTCAAGTCCCGCCACGAAGACGCCGAGTGGCGCCTCGCGTACGTGGCGGTAACGCGTGCCAAACATGATCTCATCATGACCGGCCACGCCTGGGACCAGGATGTCGGCAAACCTCGATCGCCCTCACCTCTGCTCGAGATGGCACACACCGTTGCGGGATCGACGACCGTTGCGTGGGTCTCAGAGCCCGGTCCGAAACCGGCACCGATGCCCGAGGAGGACATACTCGACATCCCCGACCCCTTGTTCCCCGACGACTGGGCAACGGCGTTGAGGGATCGTATCGATGATCCACAATGGATCATCGACCACCACATCGAACTGGTCGACGACGTGGAGCGTCGGAGCGAACAGCTCGTGATGCAGATCGGGAACCTCCAGGTGCCAACGGTGGAGCGCTCGATGGACACCTTCTCCACATCGGTCACGAACCTCGTCGCCCTCGCCGAGTGCCCCCTCAAGTTCAAATGGATCCATCACGATCGCCTACCCCGTCGCCCGCGCATCTCTGCCATCGCCGGCACGAGGTTCCACCGCCAGGTGGAACTCCACAACCTGGGGATCGCGTCTCTTGGCACCTCGACGTTCGATCCCAACGACGTCGGGGGCGTCGACGAAGCTACCGGCGACACCCCGGGCACAGATCGTCGCAACCCGTGGGAGGTGTTCGAGGAGTCGCGTTTCCACGCCTCACAGGCTCGCTTCGCTGAAGTGCCTTTCGTTCTGAGCATCGAACAGGGATCCGTTCGCGGCAAGATCGACGCCATCTACGAGCACGACGACGGGACGTGGGAGATCGTCGACTACAAGTCGGGTGTGCGGCGCGACGCCGAGGCGCGAGACGTTCAACTCGAGGCCTACGCACTCGCCGTCACCGATGGCGCCATCGCAGGAACAGTGCCCGAGCGCCTTCAGGTCACCTTCGCCTACTTCGGAGGTACTGCCTGTGAGGAGGTCTCGACCGATGTGGACGGAACCTGGATCACCGAAGCTCGATCCCACGTCGACGATCTCATCGCCACCGCCGTCACCGGACCTTTCGACCCCCGGCCCTCACCGAGTTGCCGCTGGTGCGACTTCCTCCACCTCTGCCCCGCCGGCCGATCCACCGTCACCTAGGACTCTGGCGCTGATACGGCTCGTATCCGAGCCGTATCAGCGCCAGAGTCCAAACGTGGGGGTCAGTCGTCGGGGAGGAGGTCCTTCGCCTTGTCGGCTGCCATGTCGATCTTGTCGGTGTGCTCGCCACCGGTCTTGTCATCGGCGAAGTCTGCGGCTGCATCGATGCCTGCCTCGACCTTGTCTTCGTTCCCTTCGACGAGATCTTTCGCCTTGCCGGTCACATCATCGAGTAGGCCCATCATGGACTCCTTCCGCGTTCATCGTTCGATCCGATCCATCGACATCCTACCGGGCACCGGTGGACGCGATCGCGCCGTCGACCACGTCGACGACGAACGTCACGGGACCCCAGTTCGTCAGGGACACCTCCATCATCGCGCCGAAGCGGCCGATCTCGACCGGCACCCCCAGACCCCGCACCGTCGCTACGAGGT
>CAYLVM010000004.1:2795-54734 GCA_964387145.1 uncultured Acidimicrobiaceae bacterium | reverse complement strand
CCGAAGCGGCCGATCTCGACCGGCACCCCCAGACCCCGCACCGTCGCTACGAGGTGATCGATGACGGTGGCTGCATGGTCCGGAGGCGCAGCCTTGGTGAACGACGGCCGCCTGCCCTTCCCAACATCGCCAGTGAGCGTGAACTGGGAGACCACGAGCACCGACCCCTCGACATCGATGACCGAGAGGTTCATCTTTCCTGCATCATCGGGGAAGATCCGCAGAGTTGCCAGCTTGCGTGCCAGAACCTCAGCGTCCGTGAGAACGTCGGCGGGTACGACACCTACGAGCACCAGCAGACCCGTGTCGATCGACGCTACCTCGCCACCATCGACCGTGACGGTTGCACCACGTACCCTCTGGATCACCGCTCTCATGACCGCTCCCTCACTGTCCGGGCGCGCCAACCTACACTCGTCTCCATGCTTCGCACTGTGCTCCTTTCGCTCGCCCGCGGCTTCACCATGGGCGCAGCCGACATCGTTCCCGGCGTCTCGGGTGGGACGATCGCTCTGATCTTCGGCATCTACGACCGTTTGATCGCCTCCGTTCGCGCCGGTTCCTCGACGTTGGGGCACCTCATTCGTGGAGACATCAACGGCACGAGGAAGTGGCTCGCCCGGATCGACTGGGTGTTCATCCTGCCACTCGGCGGTGGGTTGTTACTTGCCGTTGCTCTCCTCTCGGGTGTTCTCGAGACGCTCCTGCTGGAGCAGGCAGTACTGATGGCATCCCTGTTCGTCGGCCTGGTCGCAGGATCCATCGTCGTCACGTGGCAGATGATCCCGCGGGTCAACGGTCGCCACGTTGCAATCATGGTCGGTGTAGCGCTGGTCCTCTTCGTCGGCCTCGGGCTCCGCTCGGGAACGACCGAGAACGCTGTGTCACAGCTGACAGACCCTGCGCTGTGGGTGTTCTTCGGTGCGGGAGCGATCGCCATCTGCGCCATGATCCTGCCGGGAATCTCGGGATCGTTCCTCCTCATCCTCCTTGGGATGTATGGGCCCGTACTCGGCGCCGTCACCGACCGAGACTTCGTCTCTCTCGGCGTCTTCGTCCTCGGGACGATCATCGGCCTTGCCCTCTTCTCCCAGGTGCTGCACAAGGCGCTCCAGCTGCACCATGACGCGGTGATCGCTGCGCTGATCGGGTTGATGGCCGGGTCGATGCGCGTGCTGTGGCCGTGGCCGCTCGGCGTCGACTCCACGGTACTCGGTGTACCCGATGGCCAGATCCCGGCATCGATCGCCATCGCTGCCGGCGCCTTCGTGCTCGTCATCGTCGTCGCCCGCATTGCTCAACGTCTCGAGCTTGCTGATCAGGCGCTGTCCAATGCGTCCGAAGGTCGCTGAGACTCCCACGCATCGACCGTCTCCTGACCACTCCAGACACGGAGGATGGCGGCTGCAACGTCCTCGACACGCGGGTGATAGGTTCCATCCTCGATACGTCTCTTCACGTCCTCCACATCGCGCCGGCGGCGTGGTGCATCACCCAACGTCACCCTCCGTAGTGGCTGGCCGGTTCCGGCTCGAGCGGCGGTGACAGCACCTTGAAGAGCACAGGAGAAAGGATCGCAGTCACCCCGACGAGGAGTACTGCACCTGCTGCGAGACCTTCGTCGATCACCTCGATCGCCACACCCACCTCGGCGAGAGCGATGATGACACTCAGCTGACCTGCGAGCAACACCCCGGCACCGATGCTGTCTCTGAACGAGAGGCCGCGCAGCATCAGCAACGGTGAGGGAAGGAGCTTCGCACCGATCGCCACGACGATGATCCCGAGAGCAGTCACAAGCACAGTGGTGTCGGCAAGCGCGTCGAGCGGGAACCGAACGCCAACGGAGATGAAGAAGATGGGGATGAGAAATCCGTACGCGAAGCCCGAGAGCCGCTCCTCGAGATCTCCCGAGTCGCGGAACACGAAAGCGAAGATCGCGCCCGCCATGAACGCCCCGAGAATCGGATCCATGCCGAGTGCGAGGGACAGTCCAATGAACACGAACAACAGTGCGAACGAGAAGCGGATGCCGAGTTCGTCCGGGTCATTGGATGCGAACAACCTTTCAGCCTTCTCTGGATACCACCACGCCAGGCGACGCATCAGCCATAGGGAAACGAGGAGAATGACAGCGAACAACGGCACGGCCAGCATCTCGATTCCCCAACCGTTCTTCACCCAGACGGCGAACACGATGATTCCCGTCGCTGCGATGAACTCGGCGAGGATGCCCACGACCATCGTGATCTGGCCCTGACGTGAACCGGATCGATTCGTCGCTCGCAACGCAGGGACGATGATGCCGACCGATGCAGCCGACACGAGCAATGTCAGGAAGACACGTGCGTTGAACGTGGCGAGATCGAGGAAACCGAAGCCGACCCAGGCCAGGGCCACCACGATGACGTAGGCCACGATGCCCGCAACGATCGGCCCCCGGCCCTCCCGCTCGAGTGATGTGAAGTTGATCTCGAACCCCGCAAGGAACATGAGCAGGAACAACCCGAGTTCGGCGAGAACGAGAACGAATCCCTCCGATGTCGACTCGGCTGCGATCAGACCGAGGACCTGGGGACCGATGAGGAGTCCGAACAGGATCTCGAGCACGACGGCAGGTAACCCGATTCGTCGTGCGAGCAGCGGAAGCAGGAATGCGGCGAACCCGATGACGATGAACGTCGTAGCGTTCGGGAGAACGCTTTCAGTGACCACAGAGATCACGATCGACATGTCACTCCGACACCGGTACGAACAGCACCGATCCCTCTCCACGTGCCGCCGCCCATACGGCGAGACCGGGGTTGAATCGACTCACGGGGATCGGTGGCATCGACACAACGAGCAGCGTGTCCGGTCTCGTCACGGAGGCAAGGACCTTGACCGGGTTTCCACGCACGACGTGACGCTCGACCTCGACATCCTGTACGGCGGCCTCACGTCGGAGCCAGGCAGTTGCTGCTCGCTTCTCCTTGAGATCATCGCGCCCCATGAACACCGGGCTGGCTACTGCAACACCGATGACCCTGGTTCCGGCACGCTTTGCAATGTCGATCGCAGCCCGACCGGCTACGTCGCCCGAGACGGTGCGTCGGGCGGGAGCGACGATCGTACTGAACTTCGTGTCGCCACGGGTGAGAAGGACGGGGACGTTCCCAGCAGAAAGACTGTTCAGGAGCGACGGAATATTCGCGTACGGGCGCACCGCCGATCGGGTCGGCAGCCCGACGACGATCGTACCGACACTCTCCTCTGAAGCGATCGAGACGGAGGCACGGAGCAAGTCTCCGCGAACGGGCCTGACATCTATCTCAACACCGAGTGCCTCGGCATCGAGTGTCCCGACCAACCGGGTGAGCTCATCGGCCTCCGTCTGATTCTTGATCTCCTCGGGATCCCGATGAACGACGACCAGCTCAACAGCGTTCGAGTTCCGTACGAAGTATGCCGCCTCCTCGACGGCCGTTGCGCGATCGGTCTCGCTTCCGAGTGGAACGACAACCTTCCGGCCGAAGTTGAGCGGGAATCGTGAGATCCCTCCAGCGAACGTTCGGACGACCTGAGCGAAATCTGTCGCGGAGCCGACCACCGTCACCTTGTCGCCTGTCAAGAGGCGGGTGTTGCCGTGGGGAACCACCAGTCTGCCATCTCGCAGGATCGCCGCCACGACCCAAAGCTCCGAGTGGATCTCCTTCAATGCCTTGCCCTGCACCGGTGAGTCCGGGGCGATCTCGAACTCGATGGCTTCTGCGCGACCATCTGCAAACGTCGTGGAGGCCAACTTGCGAGGCTCCATTGCGATCTCCATGCCCCGCGCTGCGAGTCTGGCAGGGCTTATCACGTCGACGCCGAGCTCGCGGTACTCCTCCATACGCTCAGGGTCTCTCGCAAGCGCGATCACCTGTTCGACGCCGGCATCTCTTGCAAGTCTCGACACTTCCAGGTTCACATCGTCAGAGCTCGTAGCAGCGACCACGGCAACGGCGCCTTCGATCCCAGCCTGCTTCAAGACGATGGAACTCGAACCGTCCCCCATGACGGTATCGACGTCACGAATCGCAGCGATCTCACCGAACCGATCCGCGTCGGTGTCGACCACGACGACACTCCAGCTGTCGCCGAGTCGCCTGATGAGTTCGCGGGCACTTGCACCCGCACCGACCACGACGGCTCTCACCGATCCTCCCCGCAGAGACGTGAACAGGACGCATTATGCCCGCTTCTGCGCCACATTCGCCCTACCGACATGTCACACCCAACGGAGTGTCCCTGAAGCGAGCATGGCGTCGACGGCGCCGACGTCCAACCCCATCGCGTCGAGGAAGCCGATCGCCGCATCAACGTCGACGCCGGGCACCGGCGCATCAGCGTC
Source organism: uncultured Acidimicrobiaceae bacterium (assembly GCA_964387145.1). Taxonomy (GTDB): domain Bacteria; phylum Actinomycetota; class Acidimicrobiia; order Spongiisociales; family UBA5794; genus JAMBLL01. The sequence goes on along the minus strand of CAYLVM010000004.1, from coordinate 50,362 downwards.
GAGATGCTCGAACCGGGGAGCAATCGCCGGGATGGAACCGCCGGGGCCATCGCGAAGCGCACCACGGTCGTGGTTGTGGACATGGGCTTGGACCTCGCTGAGGGTGAGCACGGGAGTGACACACGCATCGGTCCCGTCGAACACCTCCATCCACTCTTCACGGGTACGGCGAGTGAACACCGACGATATCTGACGAGTGATCGTAGGCCAGTTATCCCTGTCGAACCGGTTCCCGAGGTCGTTCTCGTCGAGATCGAGACCCGAGAGCAACTGGTCGTAGAACTGGGGTTCGAGGGCACCGACAGCCACGTAGGCGCCATCGGCCGTCTCGTAGCACCGGTAGAACGGCGCTCCTCCATCGAGGAAGTTCGCTTCGCGTTCGTCCCGCCACACTCCGGCGTTGACCAGATCACGGATGGGTCCCATCAGCGTGCCGACACCATCGACCATGGCAACGTCGAGGACCTGGCCGGTCCCCGAGACCGATCGTTCGAACACCGCAGCCAGGATCCCTGTAACGGCGAACATGCCACCTCCCCCGAAGTCACCGACGAGGTTGAGCGGCGGGATCGGAAGCGCTCGTGTTCCGATCGCTGCGAGGGCTCCTGCAAGGCCGATGTAGTTGATGTCGTGCCCGGCCATCGACGCGTACGAACCGGTCTGGCCCCATCCGGTCATCCTCGTATAGATCAGCGACGGGTTCCTCGCACACATCGGCTCAGGGCCTATGCCGAGACGCTCGGCAACCCCCGGCCGGAATCCTTCGATCAGGACATCAGCACGCTCTATCAGCGTTGTCGCGATCACACGATCTTCCTCGTCCTTCAGGTCGAGGTACAACGTCGGGCGTTCCCGTCGGCCGATGGAAGCCATAGCATCGGGAAGAGCGTTCGACCCCACAGCCCGGTCGATACGCACGACTGCTGCTCCGAGATCTTCGAGGTAGTTGCAAGCGAACGGTGCCGGCCCGATACCTGCAAGTTCAACGACGTGGAGTCCGGTGAGAGGTCGATCGGTCACATCTGCCCGATTCGCTCGACGACGAGGGTGAAGAATCGTTCGGCGTCGACATCGGTGATGATCAGGGCGTTCGGCTCACCGCCCGAATCATCGACGTAGGTGTTTCCGATCGTCTCTTCGTTCGTCGTGTCGACGAGTACGTGGTGGCGTGCCCCCTGAAAGAGGCTCGTGTCGACAAGGTATGCAACGACGCACGGATCGTGCAGCGGTGCGCCTGGGAGATCGTATTTGTCGATGTCGTATATCTCGTAGAACCGGATCATCCCGGCGGCCGCCTCAGCGATCCGGGTTCCGTACGATGCGAGCATCTCGATGTGGCGGGGCAGCATCAGTGCTTTGTGCGTGACATCGAGGGGAAAGATGGTCAGCGGGATCCCCGAGGTGAACACGATGTGAACCGCGTGGGGATCGACATACGCGTTGAACTCCGCAACGGGCGTCGTGTTGCCTGCCTCGTCGAAAGCACCACCCATCCAGACGATCTCACGGATCTTGTCGACGATCGACGGCTCTTTGGCGATCGCCATGCCGATGTTGGTCAGCGGCCCGATCGGGCACAGCGTGACCGATGCATCTGGTGCTTCTCGACATGCATCGATGATGTGGTCGACGCCGTGGGTCGTACGGGCCTCGACCGTCGCCGCAGGGAGAACCGCCCCATCGACTCCGGTCGGCCCGTGTACGTACTCCGCGGTGACGAGATCTCGCAGAAGTGGACGTTCGCATCCCCGGTACACGGGGACGTCCTCGCGACCTGCAAGGGCGAGAAGCCCGAGGGAGTTCTCCGTCACAAGCGGCTGAGGAACGTTTCCTGCAACCGAGGTGATCGCCGTCACCTCGAGTTCGGGAGATGCCAGCGCAAGCAGGATCGCGATCGCATCGTCCTGACCGGGATCTGTGTCGATGATGATCGGTCGTGCGTTCATGGCTCGTGCTCTGTCGCTTTCGTGGGGGCGGACGTCGTCGATGTCGTCGGCTCCATCATGCCCCGCATCGATCGCCTGTGCGAACATAGGAAGCAATGAACGCCGCTACGACGATCACCGCTCTGCCTCCAACCGGTAGATCGATCCGGTGTGCGACACGACGTACAACTCACCGTCGCCGCCGCTGCCGAACGCCGTCACCGCATCGAGGCGTCCCGTCACGCTCGTCCAGTCGATCGATCCTGTCTCTGGTGCGTAGCTACGGATGAATCCCGAGCAGTAGTCCGAATAGAAGAACTGGCCAACGATCTCGGGGATGGCTCTGCCTCGATACACCCTGCCGCCGGTGATCGAGCACCCTTCGTCGTGTGCGTATACGACGACCGGCATGACGAGGCCGTCGGTGTCACAGCCATCGTCGCGGAAGCACCTATCACCCTCCATGATCGGCCAACCGTAGTTGAGCCCGCCGACCGTCGCGTCGACCATGTCGATCTCTTCAACATCGCCCTGGCCGACGTCGGCGATCCACACGGTGCCACCGTCGATGGTGAAACGCCACGGGTTCCGCAACCCGATCGCCCACACCTCGCGACGCCCACCTTCGCCATCGGCGAACAGGTTGTCTGGAGGTATCGCGTACGCTGAACCGGGAACACCCACGGCGATTCGCAACATGGCGCCCAGGAGGGTGTCTGGGCGTTGTCCGTTCCCGAAGCGGTCATCGGCACCGCCGCCGTCGCCCATACCTATCCAGAGGTACCCATCGGGACCGAACTCGATCATGCCTCCGTTGTGGTTGCCGGCCGGTTGGTCGATCGTGAGGATGACCCTTCGAGAGTCCTGTTCAAACACTCCGGCAGAGACGGAGAACTCCTCGATGACGGTACGTCTCGATCTGTCGACGTAGTTGACGTAGGCGAGGCCGTTGCTCGCGAAGTCCGGGTGGAACACCAACCCGAGAAGTCCCTGCTCACCGTCGAAGAGGACGTCATCGCTGATGTCGAGCACGACGTCGTGAGCGCCCCCATCGGCCCGGACGATCCGACCTATCTGCTCGACTACGAGATCCCGGCCGCCGGATGGATCGGCACGTAGCAGCACCGGTGAGGTGAACCCCGAGTCGGTCTCCGACAACATGAGTGTGAGCTCATCGAGCGGTACGGTAGACGTGGTTGAAGCGTCGGTGGCTGCAACCGTCGTGGTGGTCGCGATGAGCGGCGTGGTCGTGGAGTCCTGTGCGGTCGATGTCGTCGAGAGGATCGGCGGTGCCGTCGTCGACGGAGCGTTCGCCTCCGTGCAACCGTAACCAAGCAAGCCGAGTGAAGCGAGCAACCCGACAAGCACCGTACGCGACGTGATAGACACATCGAGCAGGCTAACGATGGTGCCGCCCAGAGAGAACTAGTCGAAAGCCCCGTTCTCGCGACGCGTGAGGAACTCGTAGATTTCGACCATGTCGACCCCTGGAATGGTCTCGACCGGCATAGCGGCAAGGACGTGGGAGTTCGGCCGAACGGACGGCCAGGCGTAGCCGTTCCACCGCTCCGCTGCTTCCTCACTCACAAAGCGGCAACACGCACCATCCGGACATTTCGACACGGAGTGGCGTTCGGTGTTCCAACCCCGGAACCAACGTGCATCCTCGAACCGAACACCGACCGTGATGGCGTGGGCCGGTTCCTGTGCCGTCTCGACGAACGTCGCGCACCAGAACGTGCCCTCACTCGTGTCTGTGTACTGGTAATGGATGGTGAAGCGCGCATCGGACGTGAACGCCTGTCTCGTCCCCCACTCCCGACACAACCGTTGGCCTTCGATCGCCCCGGCGCTGTTCTTGGGAAACGGCACACCGTTGTTGGAGTACGCCTTCCAGATGATCCCCTGATCGTCGGAACGCAGGAAGTGGGTTCCGAACCCGAGATGCTGCGTTGCGAGGTTCGTGAACCGGTGGCCTGCCATCTCGTAGGACACGAAGAATCGGTCCTTCAGGTCCTCGACCGAGAGGTTCCGATCCGACTTCGCATCGAGAAGGAACGGCACCGCGGACGATTCGGGAACCAGGACGGCACCGGCGAAGTAGTTCGCCTCGACCCGCTGACGGAGGAACTCTCCGAAATCCTTCGGATCGGCGTGCTCGAGCGCGAAATGGCCGAGGGTCTGGAGGATCACCGAACGTGCCTGCTTCGCATCGAAGCTGTCTCGCCCGTGCACATAGATCTTGCCGTTGCGGGTGTCGGTGACGGATCGCACCGATGCCGGGATGTCGGGTGTCCGCGTCACGGTGAAGCCGAAGTGAGCTGCAAGGGCGTTGAGGTCGCCCTTCGACATCGCTCCCTGCCCCGAGTAGCCGATCGCCTCGACGGCCTCGGTCGCTAGACGCTCGATCTCGGGAAAGTAGTTGCCGCGAGCCGTCATCTCGGCCCTCAACTGGGCGTTTGCCGCTCGGGCTTCATCTCTTGTGAAGGATGCCGCAGCGTCTCTGCCACGAAGCTCCTCGTACAGGCGAACGATGTGCTCGAGCGCCACGTCGGGGATGCGCGTCCCTGCCTTGAGATACGGAAGACCGAGGTCCCGATAGGCCTGGTCGCGCTGAGCACGTTCGATCGCAACTACGAGCTCGGCCCGACGGGTGGGGGCTTCCGGCCGAAGCAGCTCCCCTGCGTCGACACCGAGCGCCACCGACAGATCGTTGATCACACCGAGCTTTGGCTCTCTCTTTCCATTCTCGAGAAGGGAGAGGTACGGAGCAGGCTTGCCCACCAGCGAACCGAGATCATCGAGCGTCATCCCGGCTCGCTTCCGGAAGTGCCTGACGCGTTGGCCGAACATCAACGGGTCGATCGTCGCCACGAAGATACCTACCTCTCATGATTTCCAACAACTATAGCGTTTCTTATTCGTGTCCGCGTTTGCCTATCCATCATTTTTCGCCTTTCCTGCCGATACACCGAAAGGACAGGCATGAGCGAGATAGCGATCACAGGTCGGATGGAGTCGGGGTACGAGGCGGTCCTATCGAACGATGCGCTCGCGTTCATCGCGGATCTGCACCTCCGGTTCGACCCTTCGAGACGTGCACTCCTCGAACAGCGCGACGAACGCCAGGCACAACTCGAGGCCGGTGCCGACCTCACGTTCCTCACCGAGACGGCAGATGTCCGCTCGTCATCGTGGAGCGTGCTGCCTGCACCCGCCGACCTCGAAGATCGCCGGTGCGAGATCACCGGACCCACCGATCGCAAGATGGTGATCAACGCGCTCAACTGTGGCGCGAAGGTGTTCATGGCTGATTTCGAAGACTCGAACTCTCCGACCTGGGACAACATGGTCCGCGGTCAGGTCAACCTCTCGGATGCGATCCGCCGCCGAATCGACTTCACGAACGAGCAGGGCAAGCGGTACGAGCTCGACGAGAAGACAGCGACCCTGATGGTTCGGCCCCGCGGCTGGCATCTCGAGGAACGCCACATGTCGGTGAACGGGACTGCAGTGTCCGCCTCGTTGTTCGACTTCGGACTGTACTTCTTCCACAACGCACACGAGTTGATCGAGCGAGGCTCCGGGCCGTACTTCTACCTGCCGAAACTCGAGAGCCATCTCGAAGCCAGGTTGTGGAACGACGTGTTCGTGTTCGCCCAGGAGGCCGTCGGCATCCCGAGAGGAACGATCAAGGCAACGGTGCTCATCGAGACGATCCTCGCTGCCTTCGAGATGGACGAGATCCTCTACGAACTTCGCGATCACTCAGCGGGCCTCAACGCAGGTCGATGGGACTACATCTTCTCGATCATCAAGAAGTTCAGGTCGCGGGATGACTTCTCTTTCCCCGACCGTGGCCAAATCGTCATGACGGTCCCGTTCATGAGGGGGTACACCGAGCTGCTCGTCGCAACGTGCCATCGACGTGGCGCACACGCGATGGGCGGTATGGCGGCATTCATCCCATCACGACGGGACGAGCAGATCAACCGGGTCGCCATGGCCAAGGTGCGCGAGGACAAGACGCGTGAGGCATCCGACGGATGTGATGGAACATGGGTAGCGCACCCCGACCTCGTTCCGCTCGTCACAGCCATCTTCGATGAAGTTCTCGGCGATGCTCCCAACCAACTCGGCAAGCAGCGTCGGAAGGTATCTGTTGAGCCTGCCGACCTCACCGACTTCACCGTACCCGGTGGCACGATCACCGAAGGTGGGGTCAGACAGAATGTCGACGTCGCGATCCAGTACATCGCATCCTGGCTGAGAGGTACCGGGGCAGCTGCCATCTACAACTTGATGGAGGATGCAGCGACCGCTGAGATCTCCCGCTCCCAGATATGGCAGTGGATCCATTCGGGATCACAGACCAGTGACGGCATGCCGATCACAGCGGAACGCGTTCGCACGATCGCCGGCGAGGAGACCTCACGCCTCCGCAACGAGCTCGGGAGCGAGATCTACGACGCTTCCCGATTCGATGAAGCACGTGCCCTGTTCGAACGAGTTGCTCTCGCACACGAGTTTCCAGACTTTCTCACCTTGCCCGCCTACGAGATCCTCGAATCCTGACAACGACACCACGGGAGTGACAATGACGAACGAAGACATCATCGCAACCCGGGCGGCCACGATCCGCCATGACTGGGACACCAACCCACGTTGGGACGGGGTCGAACGCGACTACACGCCAGCCGATGTCGTCAGGCTTCAGGGGTCCTTCGTGGAGGAGCACACGGTCGCTTCGGCGATGGCCAACAAGCTGTGGGATCTCCTGAACAGAGACGAGTACGTCAACGCCCTTGGAGCGATGACCGGTGGCCAGGCGGTCCAGATGGTCCGGGCGGGACTCCATGCCATCTATCTCTCGGGCTGGCAGGTGGCAGCAGATGCGAACCTCGCCGGGTCGGTGTACCCCGATCAGTCGTTGTACCCGGCGAACTCTGCTCCGGAGCTCGTTCGGAGGATCAACAATGCGCTCAGACGAGCAGATCAGATCGAGTGGTCGGAGGGTGACGGCTCTCGCGAGTGGCTGGTCCCGATCGTCGCCGACGCCGAGTCCGGCTTCGGAGGTGCTCTCAACGTCTTCGAGCTGACCAAGGCGTTCATCGACGCTGGAGCGGCCGCCGTTCATCTCGAAGATCAGCTGTCCTCCGAGAAGAAGTGTGGGCACATGGGTGGGAAGGTGTTGATCCCTACGGCGCAACATGTCAGGACGCTCAAATCGGCGCGCCTCGCTGCCGACGTGATGGGGACACCGACACTCGTCATCGCCAGGACCGACTCGCTCGGCGCGAACCTCTTGACGACCGATGTCGACGAGCGGGACAGGGAGTTCACGACCGGTGAGCGGACTGCCGAAGGGTTCTACACGATCCGCAACGGCATGGACGCAGCCATCTCTCGAGGTCTCGCCTACGCGCCGTATGCGGATCTCATCTGGTGTGAGACGTCGACACCCGATCTCGATGAGGCAGCCACATTCGCCGATGCGATCCACGACCGCTACCCGGACAAGATGCTCGCCTACAACTGCTCACCCTCGTTCAACTGGAAGCGGCACCTCGACGACGCCGCTATCGCGACGTTCCAGAAGGAGCTCGGTACGATGGGTTACCGGTTCCAGTTCATCACCCTTGCCGGTTTCCATGCCCTCAACGCCACGATGTTCGACCTCGCGAGGGGCTACACCGAACGAGGAATGGAAGCGTATGTGGAACTCCAGGAGGCCGAGTTCGCCATGGAGGCGGTCGGCTATACGGCGACACGGCACCAGCGCGAGGTCGGCGCAGGGTACTTCGATCAGGTCAGCCAGGTCATCTCGGGTGGATCCTCATCGACGCTCGCCCTCGAAGGCTCGACAGAAGCAGCTCAGTTCTACGACGGCGAGGAGTAGCTCACGCGAAGGCTGGCATCACCTCTCTTGCGAACAGTTCCATGCCTTCGGTCGTGTGGGCTGCCTCGGCGAAGTAGATGATCGCGTACCCCATCCCCGCTGCCTCGTACGCCTTGAGGTGCCCGATGACCTGATCTGGAGTTCCCATGACCGCATCGACTCCCCCGAAGAACCGGTCCATGGCGAGGTCGGGATCGTCGAGGACCGCAGCGAACCTGGCACGCAACTCCCCTTCTCTCGATGCGATCTTGGAGGTGCTCTCACCGATCAGGACGTTGAAGTTCGACGATCGCGTGATGGAGGAGAACTCCCTCCCCTCGCGTTCACAGTGGCGCTCGAGAATCGACGACTTCTCGACGAAGGACTCGGGTGTCCCCCCGAAGTTCGTGTAGTCGGCGTACCTGGCAGCCGTTGCCAGGGTGTACCGCTCACCGCCTCCGGCGACCCAGATCGGGATCATGGGATCCTGGAGCGGTTTCGGCTGGCAGATGGCGCCGTCGATCGTGTAGTGGTTGCCTGGGAACGACGATTCATCTTCGCTCCACATCATCCGCATGATCTGGACGGCCTCATCGAGCTCACCGAGCCGTACGGACGGCTTGGGGAACGGGAATCCGTACGCGTTGTACTCGTGTTCGTACCAACCGCCACCGATGCCCATCTCCAATCTGCCGTTGGAGATGACGTCGACCGACGCAGCGACCTTTGCGAGGTACGAAGGGCTGCGATACCCGTTACACGTGCACATCTGGCCGAGCCTGATCGTGTCGGTCGCTACCGCCAGGGCGGCCATGAGGGTCCACGCCTCATAGGTGGGCTCCTGTGTCGGGAGCGGAACGGTGTGGAAGTGGTCGTACACCCATGCCGATGTGAAGCCAAGGATCTCAGCCTTCTTCGTCACGTCGACCATCGTGCTCCAGTGATCGGACGTGTCGATGCCGACGAGGTCCAGACGCCATCCTTGCGGTATGAAAGCTCCGAACTGCATGTCTGTTCGCCTCTATCTCTATCGTCGCGCGGTCATCGACATGGTATCTACACCACGCCGAGCACACCGTGAGCGATCGACGTCAGCACCTCTTCTGCCCGCGTCGGTGAGAGCCGATCGCTCGTTGCATCCGCATCGTACGCGTTGATCGCCCAGAAACAGGAACGTGCCACGATCCGCGCCTCACCGAGCGTGCATCGTGGGTTGCATCCCATGATCGCCTGCGCCCAGGCGTCGTGGTAGACCGCGTCGTTTCGTCGTACCTTCGCCCGGTACTCCTCTGGGAGCGATTGGAGCTCCTTGAGGAACAACGTCGTGGCAACCCGGTGATCGATGACGAGTTGGACATGTGTGCGAACCATGAGGTCGAGAGCCTCGCCCGGCGGAAGATCCCTCGCGGCGTCGACGCTGTCTCGCAGGATCAGCCAGATCCGATCGAAGACCTCCATCAATATGTCGTCTTTGCGTGCGAAGTGGCGGTAGACACCCGGTCCGGTGATCCCGGCTGCCTCCCCGATGTCATCGATCCCCGTTGCGTGATACCCATGGCGATCGAACAGGTCCGTCGCCACCGCGATGATGCGCTCCTTGCGCTCATGGCCTCGTTTCGTTTGCGAGGCGCGACGATCAGCCGGATCTGTCTCGCTCACCCCGATCAGATCCCGATCGCGTCGGCGAGTCGATCCCTGTATCTCTCGGCCGATCCGAGGAGCAACGACGTCGATTTCGCACGCTTGAAGTACAGGTGAGCATCGTGCTCCCACGTGAACCCGATCCCGCCGTGTACCTGTATGTTCGCCCCGGCAACGGAGAGATACGCGTCCGAACACACGGACCGTGCAAGGGGTACGGCGATCGATGCCTCATCCGGGTCGTCGATCGTGCGGGCTGCATGCCATGCAACCGATCTCGCATGCTCGACGCTGACGAGCATGTTGGCGCACATGTGCTTGATCGCCTGGAAGGAGCCGATCGCCCTCCCAAACTGGAAGCGGGTCCTTGCGTACTCAGTTGCCATCTCGAGGCAACGCTGAGCTCCACCGACCTGTTCCTGTGCAAGCGCAGCGACGCCGAGGTCAAGGGCACGACGAACAGCTCTCGGGTTCGGCGTACTGCCGAGATATGCATCGTCGGGAACGAGAACCTCCTCGAACGTGATCTGCCCGAGGGGCCGGGTCGGATCGAGTGACGGCGTGGACGTGACGGTGAGACCTCCGGCTCCACGCTCGATGGCGAAGAGGCTCGTCTCGCCGTCCACGTTTGCCGTCACGACGAATAGGTCTGCGTTGGGAGCGTCTGTCACGAAACGTTTCGTCCCCGAGATCTCCCATCCACCGTCGGTAGGTATCGCCGACGTGGCGATCGAGGTCACACCGTCACAGTGTGGACTTTCGAACGCCGCAAGCGTACCGACGGCCTCTCCCGAAGCTATCGGAGGCAGGAGGGCCGCCTTCTGTTCGCGGGTCCCGGATTCGAGTATCGCTGTGGCAGCCAGGAGCGATGACAGCATCGGCACAGGGGTCACCATTGCACCGAGCTCCTCGAACACGACAGCCATCTCCGCAAAGCCGTACCCGGCGCCTCCGTACTCCTCGGAAACCGTGAGGCCTATCAAGCCCATACCGGCGAGGCCGTTCCACGCATCCCGGTTGAAAGCATCGTTCGTGAGCGACATGTCGCGTACCGTGTCGAGCGTGGCGCTCGTTTCGAGAAGCTCACGCACCGTGGCGGCGAGCATCGCTTGTTCTTCGGAGCGGATGAACGTCGCAGAGTCAGCCACGGGGAACCTCCTTCCACGGCAGGTCCTTGTCCACTCGGGGCTCCCCGGGGAGCCCGAGGACCCGTTCGCCAATGATGTTGCGCATGATCTCTGACGTTCCCCCCTCGATGCTGTTCGCTCGTGCTCGCAAGAACTGTCGTTGTGGGCTCATCACCCGCTCAACCTGACGGGTGTCGTACGTCGTCGCCTCGAGGGTGTACCCCTCCGGGATCGTTGCCCCCTCGAAGCCGAGCATCGAAAGGGTGAAAGACGTGACCTCCTTGTTGAGGTCGGCCCATGCGAGTTTCCCCGTCGAACCCTCCGGTCCGGGAACACCGGCCTTCATGTTCTCCGTCGCGCGTATCGCCGTGAGTCGCAACGCCTCCATCTCTCCCCAAAGTCTTGCAAGCTCTCGACGTTGTGACTGGTCTCTCGAACCCGACGAACGCCACACGTCCATCGCCGTGCCGATCGTCCCCGAGTTCCTCGGAACCGTGCTACCCCCGATCGCGACACGCTCGTTCATGAGTGTTGTCATAGCGACTCTCCACCCCGCGCCGACGTCATCGATCCGGTTCGTGTCGGGGATACGGGTGTCATCAAAGAACACCTCATTGAACTCGGCCTCGCCCGTGATCTGATACAGGGGACGGATCTCGACGCCGTCGGACTCCATGTCGACGATGAAGTAGGTGAGACCCTTGTGTTTGGGTTGATCTGGATCGGTCCTCGTCACGAGCATCCCCCACTTGGCGAGGTGAGCCAACGTCGTCCACACCTTCTGGCCGTTGATCACCCATTCGTCGCCGTCTCGGATCGCACGGGTCGACAGGCCCGCTATGTCGGATCCGGCGCCGGGCTCTGAGAACATCTGACACCAGATCTCCTCCATCGTGAACATCGGCCGGAGCCAGCGCGTCATCTGCTCACTCGTCCCATGCGTTGCAAGGACGCCCGCCCCCATCCCGATACCGAGCACGTTCGCCGTTCGGTTCCACGTCGGCGCTCCGGCCTCGGGGAGCTTTCGCGCGATCAGTTCACGGAACTTCGGAGATACACCGAGGCCGCCATGTCCAACCGGGAAGTCGACGAATGCGAGTCCGGCGTCGAACTGTGCTCCCCAAAAGACGCCGGGTTCGGTGGCATCGGGCGGATACTCTGCAAGAAGTGTCTCGATGGCGGTCTCGACGGTCGTCACATCCGTTGTCGTATCTGTCACTTCGTGGGCCTCCATGGCGAACTGTCCGGTGATCTAGGTTTGGGGCGGCACGATCGCCAGGGTCAAGACGTCTGCAACGAGTGCCGGCGTCTCTTCTCCTTCGATCTCCACCACGACGTGTGAGGTCAGGAGGTACTGGCCTGGGGACTTCTCCCTGACGGCCTTGAGCGTTGACACGGCCCTGATCCGGGAGTCGACGGTGACCGGGGAGAGAAAGCGGACCTTGTCGCTGCCGTAGTTGATGACCATGGCAGCACCTTCGGGAACGACGTTGGCGTCACCCGACAGATGGCTCAGCATCGATAGCGTGAGGAACCCGTGCGCGATCGTCTTGCCGAAAGGGCCTCTCGTTGCCGCATCGGCGTCCGTGTGAATCCATTGGTCATCGAGCGTCACATCGGCAAACTTGTCGATGCGCTCTTGATCGATCGTGAACCAGTCGGACCGCCCGATCTCGGTTCCGACGTACGAGGCGAGTTGGTCAACGGGAACGGCAGTCATGTCATCCTTTCCACGAATGTGAACGACAGTTTACCAACTGCCGAGATGGTGTGCGCGACCAACGACCTACCTCCTGGAGCGACGGCACATCTCGGTCGATGCAACGTCGTGCCAAACTGGATACGAAGCACATGAAAGGCGAGACGTGGACATCAGAGACAAAGTGGTCTTGATCACCGGTGGCGCAAGCGGCATCGGAGCTGCCATGGCGAGACGGTTCGCCGAAAGTGGCGCAGGAGCCGTGATCGTCGCGGACATCGACATCGACCGTGCTCGGGAGGTCGCAGTGGCCATCAACGGCGAAGCGGCGCTCCTCGATGTCAGCGACGAGGAACAGAACCGATCGGTCATCGAACAAGTAGAAAGGACTCATGGGGCAATCGATCTGCTCTGCCTCAACGCAGGCATCCCGACCGATGGATCTGTCGATGCCCCCAATGAGGATTGGCAGCGAACGTGGGACGTCAACGTGATGGCCCACGTGTATGCCACCCGCCACGCCCTTCCGGGCATGCTCGAGCGCGGATCCGGGTACATCCTGGTGACCGCATCGGCTGCAGGCCTCTTGACGAATATCGGGGCAGCACCGTACTCGGTGACGAAGCATGCGGCAGTCGCTCTGGCCGAGTGGCTCGCAGTCACGTACGGTCAACGCGGCATCGCCGTGTCGTGTCTCTGCCCGATGTTCGTCGATACCCCAATGCTGGAAGCGTTCGGTGGACACACCGCCGAGATGCAGGGTTGGGTCAGGAACCTCGCGATCACGACCGATGACGTCGCCGACGCAGTGCTCGCAGGGATCGCCGAGGAGCGTTTCCTCATCCTGCCTCACCCTGAAGTCGGCGAGTACTTCCAGCGGAAAGCCACCGACTACGACAGGTGGATAGCCGGGATGCAAACGCTGCAATCGAGTGTCGTTCCGGGAACCTGACGCCGAACCTGCCTCAGTCGTCTGCGCCTATGGTCATGACGACCTTGCCGGTCGCCGATCGTGAGGCGAGGAGGTCGAACGCCGAACGGTGTTCTTCGAGCGGCAGTGTACGCGTGATTCGGGGAGCCAGGCGACCATCCTCCACCATCGTGAAGAGTGCAGCCGTGTTCTCCCTGTTGACGTCGGGCTCTCGCTGGGTGAACGTCCCCCACCAGACCCCCACGATCGAAGCTCCCTTCAACAGTGGCAGGTTCAGAGGGATCTTCGGAATGTCGCCTGAAGCGAATCCGATGACGAGGTAGCGTCCTGCCCATGCGATCGATCGGAGCGCCTGCTCTGAGAGCTCTCCCCCGACGGGGTCGAAGACGACGTCGACGCCCTGCCCCGCGGTGATCTCCTTGAGACGATCCCTGAAGCTGTCGGTCGTGTAGTTGATCGTGGCGTCGGCCCCGATCGATCGACAGAAGTCGAGCTTCTCGTCGGTGCTGGCAGCAGCGATCACCGTCGCTCCGATCGCCTTGGCGATGTCGACCGCCGCCGATCCGACACCACCTGCTGCTCCGAGAACGAGGAGCGTGTCATCGGGCGTCAGAACGGCTCGTTGAATGAGCGCGTGGTAAGAGGTTCCGTACGTCAGCATCAGTGCCGCGCCGGTCGAGAAGTCGATGCTGTCGGGCAGCGGCACGACCGACGCAGCGTCGACCACCCACTGCTCTGCGAACGCTCCGGTCAGGCCCACCGCCATCACGCGGTCGCCCGGAGCGACGTTGGCCACGTTGGCTCCCACTTCGAGCACGATCCCTGCTCCCTCGGCGCCGGGGACGAACGGCGGCTCTGCCTTGAACTGGTACAACCCCTGGACCATCAAGAGATCTGGAAAGTTCAGGCTGACCGCTTCCATGGCGATACGGACCGAGCCGGGCGCTAGCGGGGGTTCGGGAACGTCCTGAACCTCGAGATCGGCGTGTGTACCGAGCCGCGAGCAGACGATCGCTCGCATCAAGCGACCTCGAAGAGACCAGCAGCTCCCATGCCTCCACCAACACACATGGTGGCGACGACGTAGCGCGCTCCGCGACGCTTTCCCTCGATGAGCGCATGGGTGACCATCCGTGCACCGGTCATCCCGTAGGGGTGACCGATCGAGATCGCTCCTCCATCGACGTTGAGCTTGTCGTTCGGAATGCCGAGCTCGTCCCGGCAGTAGAGCACCTGGACGGCGAAAGCCTCGTTGAGCTCCCACAGATCGATATCGTCCATCGCCAGACCGGCATTGTCGAGAAGTTTCGGAACCGCGTACACCGGGCCGATGCCCATGATGTCGGGATCGACGCCGGCAACGGCGATACCGCGGTAGTAGCCGAGCGGTTCGAGACCCCGCTCCTCTGCCAGTGAGGCCTCCATCACAACGGTCGCGGCTGCTCCATCGGACAGCTGGCTTGCATTCCCGGCAGTGATCACTCCACCGTCGCTGACCGCGCCCAGGTTCGAAAGTCCCTCGAGGGTCGTCGAAGGCCGGTTCCCCTCGTCCTGAGTCAGCGTCACCTCCTCGTAGGTGACCTCCCCCGTCTCGCGATTCATGAGCATCTTGTTGGCGGTCACGGGCACGATCTCCTCGTCGAAGGCTCCCGCTGCCTGTGCCGCTGCTGTGCGCATCTGTGATTGATACGCGTACTCGTCCTGGGCGTCACGCGAGATACCGAACCGCTCGGCGACGACCTCAGCAGTCGTGAGCATCGACATGTATGCCGAAGGGTGCTTCTCGACGAGGGCAGGATCGATCATGCGCCACATGTTGGTGTGCTCGTTCTGTGCCAGAGAGATCGACTCGATGCCACCGGCTACGACAACGTTCATCCCGTCGTACATGATCTGTTTGGCTGCGGTCGCGATCGCCATCATCCCGGACGAACACTGCCGGTCGATCGTCATCCCGCTCACCGAAGTTGGAAGATCCGCCGCAAGAGCTGCGAGCCTTCCGAGGTTGGGGAACTGCGTTCCCTGGGGCATGGCACAACCGATGATGACATCATCGACCTCGCCGGGCTCTACACCGGCCCGTTCCACCGCCGCCTTGATGGGGACGGCCCCGAGGCTGGGCGCTTCCAGGTTGTTGAAGGCCCCACGGTACGCCTTGCCTATCGGAGTTCTCGCCGCCGCGACGATGACCGCTTCTCTCATGATGCTCTCCTCATCCAGCGCCCTGCATACCTTCCATCGCCTTTCCGACGAACTTCATCGATTGCTCCCCTCCGGCCGTGTACTCACGCTGGCCCGCGGGATCGAGTATGTCGTCGATCCTGGCCGCGATCACTTCAGGCGTTCGCTCCCCCGGCTCGAGCCAGATGCCCTCTGTTTCGACGATGCGAGCAGCTGCGAATCCTCCGGCGCCTGCCGCAAGGATCATGCCGTTGGGAGCGTCCTTCGCAACGAGGAACAGCACCGCGGGAGTCACCTCCTCCGGCGCGAGCAGCCGTTTCGCCTCATCGGGGAGGAGGTCATCGGTCATTCTGGTGTGAGCGACCGGCGCAAGGGCGTTGACTCTGATGTCGTACTTCGCTCCCTCGGCCCGCAAGGTGTTCATGAGTCCGACGACGCCCATCTTCGCCGCGCCGTAGTTCGCCTGACCGAAGTTGCCGTAGAGACCCGATGATGACGTCGTCACGACGATGCGGCCGTACCCACGGTCGCGCATGTGGCCCCACACCGCCTTCGTACAGATCGCTGTCCCGGTGAGGTGAACCTTGACGACCAGATCGAAGTCGGCCTGATCCATGTTGGCGAACGACTTGTCCCGAAGGATGCCTGCGTTGTTGACCAGGATGTCCACACGACTCCACCTGTCGATCGCCTCTGCGATCATCTCGTCGACGGCAGCGACATCGGTGACGTCTGCGGCGTTCGCGATGGCTTCGCCTCCGCCGGCCTCGATCTCAGCGACGACGGCCTCTGCGGCGGTCCGTGAAGCACCGGTGCCATCGCGTGCCCCGCCAAGATCGTTGACGACGACCCTGGCGCCTCTGGCGGCCAGTGCGAGGGCGTGTGAACGGCCGAGCCCCTGGCCCGCTCCTGTGACGATCGCAACCTGCTCATCGAAGGTGATCATGGTTTCCTCGCTTGTCGGTTCCGGTGAGCCGATTCTAGGACCATGGAAACGACCTACTTCTTGAGGTAGCCACCGTCGATGGTGATCGTGTCACCTGTGTGCCATCGGGACGCATCCGATGCGAGATAGACGGCGATACCTCCGAAATCCTCAGGTGAACCCCACCGTCCGAGAGGAATCCGCGGCTTGACGGTTGCCTCGAACCGCTCACCTTCGAGGAATCCATCCGTCATCCCGGTGATGACCCATCCCGGTGAGATGGCGTTCGCGCGTATCCCATACTTTCCGTACTCAACGGCGATCCCCTGAATCAAGGCTCGCACTGCCGCCTTCGTCGCCGCGTAGTGCTCGCCACGTGGGAACCCCATGTCTGCCGAGATCGACGACGTCACGACGAGGGACCCCGATCCTCGCGACTTCATGTGCTTGACCGCCTCGCGGAACGTCCAGAACACGCCTTCCATGTTCACGTTGAAGATCCAACGCCACTCCTCGGTCGTCATCTCGTGAAACGCCGTTGCACCGGCGCCGACTCCGGCGTTCGCAAAGACAGCATCGACTGCTCCGAACGCATCGACCGTGGCTTGGAACCCATCGACGACCGCTTGCTCGTCGGCTACGTCCACGCGAAGTGCCAGAGATTCACCGCCGAACAGCGCGAGACGATCCATCGCTTCGGCGTTACGGACTTCGTTCCTACCCCAGATCACGACGGAGGCGCCTGCTGCTGCCATGCCCTCGGCCATGCCGAGACCGATCCCGTGGTTACCACCGGTGACGAGTGCCACCTTGCCGGTGAGGTCGAGCGTATTCTCCACAGTTGTTTCCTCTCGAATCGACGATGTCCGCTCACTCTAGGATTCGGATGCAACGAGTTCGTGAGAACTCGCTATACCGTTGTGTCATGTGGAGACGAATCATCCCGCTGATTTCAGCGATCGCTCTTGTGGCGGCTGCGTGTACCTCGACACGTCCGTTGCCCCCTGAGTTCGAGGAGAGCACGACATCGACGACCACGATTCCACTCGGTGAGTCCGCTACGACGACGACTCCGACGCTTCCCCCTGTTGAGGATCGGGAGGTCGGTACGGTGACCGCCGTCACCGACGGAGACACCCTCTCGATGCTCATCGCCGGCAGCGAGGTCATCGTTCGCCTCGACGGCATCAACGCCCCGGAACTCAACGAGTGCTGGGGTCCAGAGGCGAGCGCTCTCCTCGCCGCTCAGGTCACCAACCGTGAACTCGTACTCGTCGCAGGTGAGACCGACGTCGACCAGTTCGGACGGCTGCTGAGATACGCCTATCTGGAAACCGACACAGGTGCCGAGTTCCTCAACGCGACGCTCGTCGCCGACGGCAACGCCCTGGCAGTTCAGAACGGTGGCCCGTTCCAAAGCGACCTGAAGGACATCGAAGCGCGTGCCTACCAGTCCGGGAAGGGAATGTGGGGCACGATCGTCTGCGGCGATGGCGAAGCTATCCGTGCCGATCGGCCCGTGGTGCGTGTCGGGGAGATCCAGTTCGATCCGCAAGGACCCGACGACGATGCCCTCGATCAGGAGTACGTCACGTTCATCAACGAGGGGTACGGCAGGGTGTCGTTCAGTGGATGGACGCTGCGGGACGAGAGCTCGTCGAACCGACTCACGTTCCCCAAGAACACGGTGTTGGCCCCTGGAGACTCCGTCACGGTCGTGACAGGCTGTGACGGCGGTCCGCCCGACAGTATCAAGTGGTGTTCGGACACACCCGTATGGTCCAACGGCGGAGACACCGTGATCGTCTCCGACACCCTTGGCAACGCCGTGATCTGGTACACCTACACCGGCAAGTAGGACCGCCAAGCACCCAGAAGAACAGCGAATAGGTGAATGTGATCGATGGGTTTACAGCTCACAGATCACAGTTCACAGTCGGAAACCGGGGCAGTTTCTGGATGCTTGCGCTTCGTCGGTCAACGGTGAACGACTGCTCCTATTCGCGAATCTTCCAGGTATCCGGTTCGCGAGGCGCCAGCCTCGCGAACCGCTACGTCATCTTTCGGCTGACCGTCTTCATCTCCATGAACAGGCGGAGGTAGTCCGGTCCTCCCGCCTTGGCGTTGCTCCCCGACATGTTGAACCCGCCGAACGGTTGGATGCCGACGAGGGCACCGGTGATCTTGCGGTTGAGGTACAAGTTCCCGACGTGGAACTCACGTTTGGCCCGTTCGAGCCGACGCTCGTCGTTCGAGTGCACGCCACCGGTGAGGCCGAACTCCGTTCCGTTGGCCACCGAGAGCGCTTCATCGAAGTCCTTGACAGTGATCACGGACAGCACAGGGCCGAAGATCTCGTGTTGCGCAAGGCGCGCATTGGGATCCACAGCGTCGAACACCGTCGGTTCGATGTAGTAGCCGCCGTCGCGATCGATCGGCTTGCCCCCCATGACGAGATTCCCCTCATCGAGACCGCGCTGGATCTCGGACAGGATCGACGCGTGCTGTGCGGCCGAGATCACGGGCCCCATCGCGTGGTTCTCACGCGGCGGGCCGACGCTGAGTCGTGATGCGATGTCTACGACCTTGTCGAGTACGGCGTCGTGGACGGACTCGAAGACGATGAGGCGTGAACACGCCGAGCACTTCTGGCCCTGAAAGCCGAAAGCCGATGCCACAGCATCGGCGGCAGCCGCATCGAGGTCGCATGTGTCGTCGATGATGAGGGCGTCCTTGCCTCCCATCTCCATATAGGAACGTTTGAGCCACTTCTGGCCTTCATGGACCTTGGCCGAGCGTTCCCCGATTCGGAGCCCGACTTCCTTCGAGCCGGTGAAGTTGACGAACCTCGTGCGCGGGTGGTCGACGAGCGAGTCACCGATCTCGCCACCCGAACCCGGCAGATAGTTCACGACACCCGGCGGCAGCCCGGCATCCTCGAGCACCTTCATGAAACCCCAGCCCACGAGCGGAGTGTTGGACGCAGGCTTGACGACGACGGTGTTGCCTGCCACAACCGGCCCGATGGTCATCCCTACGAGGATCGCCAGCGGGAAGTTCCACGGCGGTATCACCACGCCTGCGCCGAGCGCCTGGAGCCACGCCTCGTTCACCTCACCCGGACACGGTGCCAGGTCGACCGGTTCGGCGAGCCGCAACGACTGGAGCGCGTAGTAGCGACAGAAATCGATCGTTTCGGCGACGTCGGCCTCCGCCTCTGCCCAGTTCTTTCCTGCCTCGAACGTCTGCCAGGCTGCGAACTCGAACTTCCGTTCCGCGATGAGGTCTCCCACGCGATAGATCAGGCCGGCGCGTTCCTCCGCCGTCCGCCCCGACCAGTCGGGGTACGCCGCCCACGCAGCGTCGAGAGCCTCATCGACATGCGCGGTGGAAGCCGCAGCAGAGGTGCCCACGTGCTGGTCCGGCGCGGCCGGGTTGACCGACTCGATCGTTGCTCTCGTATCGACGTGCTTTTCCCCGATCACGAGAAGGGACCGCTCCCCGAGTTCCTGCTCGACGGTGGCCAGGGCGCGGCGATACGCCTCAGCATTCGTGGGGTCCGAGAAGTCGGAATACGGCTCTGTGAGGTACGGATTCAGCACGGTGTCTCCTCGAGATCGATAGGCGTCCACAGCAAGAGTACGTATGTGCATGTACATGTGCTGAATACAGATCACGAAGGAACTTGTGAAGTCTTCTCGAAACCCGCCGATAGTGTCATTGTGGAACAACAAGTACTCGTCATCGAAGATTCGGCATCGGTCAGGAGACTGATCGAAGTTTGCCTCAGAGTGCTCGGCGTCGAAGTGCGCTCGGCAAGCGACGGTCCCGAGGGACTCGACGCCATCCGCCAGGAGCGACCCGATGCAGTCGTCCTCGACATCGGACTGCCGGGCCTCGATGGCTGGGAAGTTCTCCGACATCTTCGTGAGGATCCCGAGACGGCCGACCTCAAGGTCCTCGTCCTCACTGCCCACGCCCAGCCGGAGATGGCTGATCGTGCCGCACGCGGTGGGGCCGATTCCTTCATGACCAAGCCGTTCCGTCCGCTCGACCTTCGCATCCAGGTCGAGAAACTCCTCGCAGGCTGAACCAAGCCCGAAAGTGACCCTATCTGCGGCGTAGGCTTGCCCGATGGCCACTGCCCTGCTCATAGCGAACCCCTCTGCCTCACAGTTCACCGGTGGCCTCTACCGCGAGGTCGTGAACACCCTCAAGGACGGCTTCGACCTGACGACGGAGTGGCCGATCTCAGCACTCGAGACCGGCGTTGCGACCCGACGGGCGGCCGAGTCCGGTATCGACGCCGTCTTCGCCATGGGCGGCGATGGCGTGACACACCACGTCGCGAACGCTCTGGAGGGATCCGACACGGCACTGGGCCTGATACCTGCCGGCACCACCAACGTCCTGGCTCGCATCCTCGGCATCCCCAAGAAACCGAGGGCGGCTGCCCAAGCAGCAACGGAGTACTCGCCCGTTCCCACGGACATGGTCAGAGTCGACGCGGACACCGCCTTCGGCCACGTCACACGCTTCGCGACGTTCTCGCTCGGCATCGGATTCGACGCAGACGTCGTCTCGGTCGCAGAGGCGCGTCCTTTCGCCAAATCGCGCTTCGGCGGGGTCCATTACGCGACGACAGCGGTGACAAGGCTCCTCACGAACTGGAGGACGGAGTACCCGAACCTGCGAATCGAGTGTGATGGTGATCGTTTCGACGCTGTCGTCGCCCTGACCCAGGTGCACAACCCCTACACGTACTTCGGCAAGGTCCCCCTCCACCTCGCTCCAGATCCACCAGATGGGATCGCAACACTCGCAGCGAATAGCCTCTCTGTTGTCCATGCAACCGAGATCTTCGGGAGGGCTGTGCTGCGACGACGACACCGTGAGGCAACCGGCATCAGATTCTGGTCCGGGTACGATCTTCTGGCCTTGGATGCTGAGCCTGCGGCTCCGTTCCAGGCAGATGGCGAGTTGCTCGGCGACGCGTCTCGACTCGAGGTACGCCCGGCGCCAAACGCGGTTCTCGTACTCAGGCCGGATCTGGCCGATCACCCTGAATGACGACGTTCATGTACGCGTAGGGGATCTCGATCTGCTCATCGTCCAGCCGGTTCTTGATCCTCCGTAGGAACTCGCGCTTGATCGACCACCGGTCCTCGGTCACAACGGTCATCAGCAGCCGAATGTTCACCGATGAGTCTGCGAGCTCATTCACTCCGAGCATCGCTGGCTCCTCCACGAACTTCTTGGCCCACTCCGGAGCCGCTGCCATCGCCATCGCTTCGTCGAGGATCACCTCCATGGCGCGGTCGATGTCGGTGTCGTAGGACACCGGGATGTCCGCAACGTATCTCGCGAAGTCAGATGTGAGGTTGGATGCGACCTTGATCTGGCCGTTGGGAACGTGATGGACGTTGCCCGAGATGTCCCGAAGCACTGTCGTGCGAAGTCGGATCGACTCCACTGTTCCATCGACGCCTGCGATCGTGACGACGTCGCCGATCGCGTACTGGTTCTCGAGCAGGATCAAGAATCCTGCGATCACATCACGGACCACGTCCTGGGCACCGAAACCGACCGCGATGCCGATCGTCGCGCCAACGGCGACGAACGGAGTCATCGGTATGCCCCAGATGCCCATGATGGTGAGGACGACGACCGCCCACACGACGATGCTCGTCACGAGCCTGGCGACGTCGGTGAGGGTCACGAGTCGCTGCCCTCGTTCGCGGTCGTCGTACGCCTCGGACTCCATCAGCCTGACGGTGACCCGCTGCTTCCATCGATCGAGGGCCCGGCGGATGGCAACGATCAGGATCACCGCTCCGACGAGCGTTCCAACAGTCGCGAGAATCTCGAACCCTCTCTCGGTCCACAACGTCGATAGGAACTCACCGATGGACTCAGCCACGTTCACCTCTTCTGATCGAACTCTGAAAATCGTAGGCTTCGATGCCCAACGATACGAATGTCGCCGCTGCAAGTTCCGCACCGACCTTGGCATCGCCGTCTGAAGATTCGGCACGCGACCGACACGATCGCCAGGCATCGTTGGCGATCGACCTCAAATCGACGGCAAGCTTCGTGAGAGCTGTGACCTTGGCGTCGAACCTCCGGGCGATCACGGCCTCGAGATCATCGATGTCGACCGGTGCCGACCCAACCGTCGCGACGACTTCCGGATCCGGGTAACCGTCGGCACGAAGAAGCGAAACGAGATGGTCCATTACGACAGGGACGGACCCGCAAAGACGGTCTGAGTGGTTCAACGCGAATATGAATTGGTCGGCGTATCTCGCCAACGGATCGAGGAACTCGGCGTGAATCACAGGATCCGCGTACTTCTCAGGGTCGACCACCCAAATGACGGCGTCGACCGTGGGAAGCACCTCCTCGACGATGTTGCGGTGTGCCGCCTCGATGCTGTCGAAGTCAGGGAGGTCGACGAATACGGTGGTACGCAAAGATGTCGAGGTGAGCACTTCTCCGACGGATAGATCCTCGATCACGGTGCCCAGATCGACCGAAGCGTCGTGAGGCATGACGGCAACCGCGTGTCGGGTGGTCGGACGGACCACTCCGACGTCGACGACATCACACGAGACCAAAGCGTTGAGCAGCGAGGACTTACCCGAACCGGTACCACCCGCGAGGGCCACGACAAGGACCTCACCGAGAAACCCGGATCTGCGCCGTGCGCTCCGCGCCATCGCTGCGATGTCCCTGCGCTGCTCCTCGTCGAGCACGCCGTCGGACCGGGCGATGGCAATGTCGACCAGATCGAAGAGTTCCCGAAGATCAGCCATCGGATCGGTACTCGTCGTCCAAGGAGTCTGCAAGCGTGGTCAGAACCCCGGGTCGATACTCCCCGAGCTCGGCCAACACATCGAGCCAGCGAACCCGTCGTTCTTCGATCGAGCCTTCGAGGAGGATGAACAACTCCTCTCGGACCGCCCCTGCGACGGTCGGAAACTCCTTGCCCATGATGCGAAGGAAGCGCTTGGATTGGACGACGTCGTCATTGATCGCCGACTTCCAACTCAGCCGCTCGATCAACTGCCTTCCCGATGTTCGGCGCCAGCGCATCGACGCTGCTGCCTCGTGGAGGTTGACGCATCGATCTCTCCATGCGTCGAGGTCGCCGTCGAGTACCGACTCGTCCCACGGCCCGAGGCGATCGAGGATTCTCCGGGCAAGCAGTGTTCCCGAGCCGCGAACCACGTCGTCGTCACGATCTCTGATGCGCCGCGCAACGGACTCCACCATGGATTGCTTCGTCGCGATCCAGCTGTCGTGGACGCTCAAGGACTCGCGGTTGCTCACGGGCATTGCCGCTGCTTGGACGGTGGAACGGACCGCCTCGATCTGCCACGCGTTGTGCGTCGTGGCACGTGCGACGAACCTCGCGGCGCTCGACACACATCGCGCCATGATCCTGCGGCGAGCAAGTACACATGAGGTGTCGGCAAGATCCTCGAGGGTGCTCCAAAGATGCCCGAGATCATCGGCACCCTCTTGGACGACGATCGGGGCGGTACCGAAGATGCCATGGATCGACTCGACGATCTCGTCCCTGGCACCCGCGCTCCCGGGTGCCCGATTCAGCACGATCACCTTCTGCGTGTCTTCCAGCTCCATCCACAACTCGGTGACCGAAGCATCGGCGTATCTGCGTGGGGACACGACGAGAACCGCAAGATCGGCCTCAGAAAGGGCTCCGGTGACGCTGCTGCGGTCGTGCTCCCAGCTCGGGGTGTCGAGAAACGTCAACCCCGGAGGAGCGTTGGGGGTCGCCACGGCCACTCCATCGATGGTGAACCGGGAAGGTGGGTTGGTACCTGCAACGATGATCGCGGTCGTCGTTGGTCGCAACACCCCCTCGGGAGATGCCTGAACGCCGACGGTACGGTTGAACAGGAAGGACCGTCCTGCTCCGGATGGGCCGACGAATACGACGACCTTCGATGTGGCTTCGATTCCTCTCAAGACGGCGGTCGATGCCAGCGCGTCCGTCAGAACTGCCCTCTCGTCTCTATCGAGTAGCGACTCGGGAACTTCGCTCAGTGCAGCATGGAGGGAATCGTCGAGGTCGGTCATACCCGATGCAGGATACGTCAGCGGGGCCGTGTCACTCTCTGATCCCAGAGAATGGGTGGTCCCGGTCGGTACTCGAGGGTCCGTTGCTGTAGAGAAGTTCGAAGTCCTCCCACGGGTACACGGCTTCGATCACCGGCGTCGGTACGGCGAACCAGAACCCTCTGGGATCGACCTGTGTCCGGTGAGCGGCCAGAGCCTTCCGACCGCGGTCCACGTATCCGGTGACATCGAACTTGAATAGCGTCCGCTCGGCCTCTGTCCCTACACCTCGCTCGAGCCACACAGCGAAAGGTGACTCACCGGTCGACTCCAACATCGCCGTGTGAAGAGCAAGGATGCGCTCTCTCGCGAACACCGGCGCGTACACCGCCTCGATCTGCCACGGGTTCCCCGCTTCGGGGAACCGATCTGGGTCCGCGGCGGCCGCGGCGAGTTTCAACGAGATGTCATGAATGCGCAGATGATCCGGATGGGGGTAGAACTCGTGATCGTCGTAGCCGAGCACGACGTCGGGGCGGACCCTTCGAACGACCTCGACCACCCGCTCGAGAACCTCATCGATCGGCTGGTTGCAGAACGCGTCCTCTCGTCGGTTGTCGGACGAGTCTGGCATCCCCGAGTCTCGGTAGCCGAGCATCACGACCTCATCGAACCCGATGATGCGGGCCGCTTCTTCGAGTTCAACTGCTCGGATCTCGCCGAGACGCCGAGCGACCTCGGGGATGTCCATTTCAGGGTTCAAGATGTCGCCGGCTTCGCCACCCGTCGCGGTCACCAGGACTGCGCGAGCACCCTCATCGACAAGTCTGGCAACCGACGCTGCAGCTTTCGAGGACTCGTCGTCGGGGTGGGCGTGGAGAGCAAGAATGGTGAGGGACATGGCGAAGAGTATGGCGCGTCCATGGAGTCACTGAAACGGCGCGACGATCGGCGGGGACGTGCCGCCTCCAGATCTCGAGGGCCGTTGTGCCCTCACTGCCTCGAAATGGATCAGCTATCTGGAACCCACTCATATACTCGCAAAGCGCCACAATCTGAACCTGCACGGAGTTGTGAATGGCTACCCCGAAAACTCGACTGTTGCTTCTCATTGCGGTGCCGGCGTTGATCTTCTTGCTGCCGTTGACGATCTACTTCATCGACAGTGCCGCCGCTTCGGACAAGGTCGCTCGCAATGTTTCCATCTCGGGTGTCGATGTTGCCCGATACACCGAAGCCGAAGCTATCGCTGCTGTCAACGCCTACACGGCTGATCTTCTCGCAAACACCGTGACCATCGAAGTGAACGGTGAATCATTCTCACTCACGCCCCAAGAGGTGAACCTCACGTTCGATACGCAAGGTGCCGTCACAGCCGCCATGGCCCAATACAAGAACGGTGTCACGGAGTGGTTCCAGGCGTTCTCGGACGAGGTGGACCTTCCCGTCACAGCAACACTCGACGCGGATCTTCTCGACGAGAAGTTCACCGAGTGGCAGCAGGCTGCAATCCCCAACCCCGCCTTCGAAGGATCCGTGAGGATGGTCGGCCAGAGCGCAGAGCGCCGGTACCCGAAAGAAGGAACCGCGATCGACAGGGACCCGGCGACTCTGCTCATCCGCGACGCTCTCATCAGCGGAGCAACGAACACGGTGGTGCTTCCAACAGCGATCTCAACACCGGTCCACACGACCGCGGATATCGACGCTGCAGGCGACCGTGCCGAAACGATCGTTGCCCGAGGCGTGGTGCTCACCAATGATGAGTACGACTTCACCTTCCTCGTCCCGCCCCCGGACCTTGCGAACGCCCTCGAGGTTCGTGTCCCCACCGATGGAACCGATGATGTCGAGTTCTCCCTCGACCAGTCGGTCATCACACCTCTGATCGAAGCAGCGAGACCACAGCTCGAGGTCCCGCCCGTCGATGCGAGTTGGAACATCGTCCTCGTGGATGACACCGAGCCTTTCAACGAGAACTTCCAGATCCCGGCCAAGGAGCAGCGACGTCCCCCGGGACAGGACGGGTTGCCCCTCAACGACACGATCGATCTCGTCCCCTCGCTCCTCGGTACGACCGTGAACCCCGATGATGTCTTCGCCGCGGTCGAGAAGGCAGCGTTCGGCGATGGCACCGGGTTCCTCCCTCTCGATCTCAATGCTGAACCCGAGTTCAGCACGCAGGACGCCGAGCAGTACGGGGAGCTCTATGAGGTCTCCGAGTTCACAACCTACATGCCGGGACGCAACAGAGCCGACAACATCCGACTGATGGTCGACCTCGTCGATGGAACGATCGTCTGGCCCGGAGACACGTTCTCGGTCAACGAATACATCGGGCAGCGCACCCTCGAGAAGGGCTTCAAGTACGACTGCGCGATCGTTGGAGGCGAACTCTCCTGTGAGCAGGATCTCGTCAACGTCGGTGGCGGTGTCAGCCAGTTCGGCACGACGATCTTCAACGCGATCTACTTCGGCTGCTACGAGGACGTTGTCCACCAGCCCCACAGCATCTACTTCTCGAAGTACCCGGAGGGCCGTGAGGCAACCCTCGGATACCCGACACCCGATGTTGCGTTCAAGAACGATTCGAACGCCCCGGTGATCATCAAGGGGTCCTATACGGACCACTCGGTGACCCTCACCTTCTTCGGGAACCAGGAAGGTAAGACCTGCGGTACCGAGCGTTCCGAACGCTCGAACGTCTCGCCACCGATCAAGTTGTACAAGGCCGATGAGGACGGCGTCGTCGCCCCCGGCGAGGAGAAGGTCAAGTCGAGGGGCTCCAAGGGGTGGAGCATCACGAACTGGCGCATCTTCTACGACGCTGAGGGCAACGAGATCGATCGGGAACGGTTCGACTGGCGGTACCGCGGCGAGAAGAACGTCATCCTGCTCCACCCCTGCGACGAAAGAGTCGGCGGCGACGGTGTCTGCCCGATCACCGTACCGTCGGTGTCCGGGCTCACCGCTGCGGATGCAACGGCATCCCTCGCAACTGCAGGATTCACCGTGGCTGTCGTTCACGTCGACACCACCGATCCGGCGAAGAACGGGATCGTCTTGTCGTCGTCTCCAACGGGGTATCAAGAGCCGGGAACGACGATCACGATCACCGTCGGCTCCTACGTCGACGCCGGTGGTGGGGGCGGAGAGGGCGGCTGACCGTCCGATCCTGTCGTTGCCCGAGGCCCCGGCTGGGATCACTTGCCGAACCCTGAACCTACACTCCGCTCTCCCGAGACCAGGTACCCCACTCCTCCATGAAGCCACCGCGGAGAATCATCTTTACGCTCGTCCCGATGGCGATCTTTCTCCTGCCGATTGCCATTTACCTGGCTGATGTCGGCGCCACCTCCGACGAGATCGCCCGGAACGTCACCGTCGTCGGGCTTCCCGTCGGCGGCCTCGCACCACAAGACGCGACACTCGTCCTCGAGGCCCATCAGTCCGAACTGCGTCAGAGTTCCGGCAAGTTCACCGTCGCTGACCGATCGTTCGATCTGAGCCCCCTCACGATCGGACTGACGGTGGCGACCGACCGAGCCGTCGACGACGCGATGCTGGCCCGCAGAGACGGCAACATCTTGTCCAACTTCACCTCCTGGCTCCGATCATTCGGATCGGTCCTCGACGTGCCCCTCACGATCTCGTTCAGTGAGGATGCGATCGACAAGGTGCTCGACACGTGGGAGGTAGCAGCGATCGACACCCTTGCGTTCGAGGGCGCTGTGACGGTCGTCGACGGCGTTGTCACTCCCGAGTACCCCACTGCAGGGGACGCCATCGACCGGACCCCATCGATCGCTGCAGTGATCCAGACGATGTCGACACTCGACAAGTCCGTAACTCCCCTAACGATCACGACATCGCAACCGAGCCTCACTTCGGACGATATCGACGCAGCCGCAGCCGAGATGGGACAGATGATCGATTCCGAGATCACGTTGATCTCGAACGAAGTCGGCGTCAGAGTGTCGTTCTCTCCCCACGACCTCGAGGCGGCCGTTCGGGCCGATCTCTCCGACACGGGCGATACGATGATCGTGTCGTTCGACGAACATGGGGTCCTGCACGTCATCGATCCACTTCGCGACGAGTTCGAGCGAAATCCGGTCAACGCTACCTACGACGTGGACCTCGCAACGAACAAGATCTCGGTGATCCCCGGTCGCGCGGGCACCCTCATCGACATGGGCGCTCTGCTCGTCGAGATGAAACGCGTTGCTCTCGGCGACGGAATCGGGGTCTTCCCCCTCATCGTCGGAGCGGATCCGACTTTCACTGCAGCCGATGCCCAGGCGTATCTCCCTTCACTTGGACTCCTCGGTGAGTTCACGACAGAGCACCCCGCGGGCCAGGATCGAGTCGTCAACATCCAGAGGATGGCCCGCGACGTCGATGGTGCAGTCGTTCTCCCCGGCGACGATTGGTCGATCAACGACGAGGTTGGGATACGCACCGAGAAGAAGGGGTACGTCGCTGCTCCGGCCATCATCAACGGTGTTCCCTACTGCTGTGACAACCCTGCCAACATCGGTGGAGGCGTCAGCCAGTTCGGTACGACACTGTTCAACGCCGTGTTCTTCTCCTGCCTCGAGGACGTCGAACATCAGCCACACTCGCTGTCCTTCTCACGGTACCCCAGGGGCCGTGAGGCGACGCTTGGATTCCCCAAGCCCGATGTGCGCTTCAGGAACAACACCGACTATCCCGTCATCGTCAAGACGGCGTATCGAACGACGAGTATCACGGTCAAGATGTTCGGAAACAACGGGGGCAAGAAGTGCACCGACGTGACCTATGAACGCGAGGCCATCGTCGAGGCTGAGGACGAGTTCGTCGCCGACACCGAGGGGACGCTGCAACCCGGAGAACGGGTCAAGGAACGCAACGGGATCGACGGATACCTCCAGCGTGTCGACCGCGTCGTGACGTACCCGGATGGTCGGACCGAGACCGATCTGCAGCTCGTCTGGAGGTACCGACCGCTGTCGACGCTCTACACAGTGCACCCCTGTGAGGTCACCGGTGAGCCGGTCAACTGCCCGGTACCTCTCCCATCGGTCACCGGCAAGACGTGGGAGGATGCGCTGTCAACCCTTGCCGAACAGGGGTTCCGTGCGGCCAAGAATCTCCAAAGCGTCGACGACCCGGCACAAGACAACATCGTCCTCGACCAGAAACCCACCCGTGGCGAACTAGTACGGCCCGGGACGACGATCTCTCTGACCGTTGGCTCCTACGCCGGCGACGGTTGAGCGACGTCCTGTGCAGCCGGGTAGTAGAGGAAGAACTCTTCTACGACGTGTGCCGTTGCGTCCTTGGCTTGTGTCGTCCAGGTGCCGTCTCGTGTGACGATGACGACGTTCGACGTGACATAGACACGGCGAATCGCCTTGTCCATCTCGAACAGGTCATAGGTGAGCTTCGCAGCGAACGTGCCGCCGTCGCGAGCCTCGTTGACGGAGTCGAACCCCTCCCCATCTGTTCCGGTGAGGCTGCGATTGGTCGTCACGATCAGCGAATCATCCACGACCACGGCACTCTCGATCTCGATTCGCTGTCCCAAGAGAGCCTCCTCAGGCTGTGTGATGCGTCGATGGTAGGCGCGCCTGGCGGCCCTCGAACGGCCCTCAGCGAGCGTCGGGCGCCAACGTGTCACCGGAGCCTACGACATGGAGCTTCATGATGTTGGTCGACGCCCGCTGATTAGGTGGGATCCCCGCCACCATGACGAGTCCCTCGCCCTCCCGCACGAGCCCGAGGCGAAGGAGTTCACTCTCGGCCGCGGCGATCATCTCGTCCGTGGATCGGACCCGGTCGACCAGCATCGGCGTGACACCCCCGTAGATCGCCATCCGACGATAGGTGGCGACACTCGGCGTGAACGCAAAGATGTGGGCGTGGGGTCGGTACTTCGAGAGAAGCCCCGCCGTCGTCCCCGACTCGGTGAACGCAACGATGGTCGCGATGCCGAGGCGATCTGCTGTATCGACGGACGCCTCGGCGGTAGCCGAGGCGAACGGTGCGCCGTGTGAGAGGTTCGAGATGTCGGCTGCCCGACCGTACTCCTTGGACTGTTCGGCCTCGAAGCAGATCTTCGACATCAGTGATACGGCGCGGGTTGGATAGGCCCCAACGGCGGTCTCTGCAGAGAGCATCACCGCATCGGTGCCGTCGAGGACGGACCGGTACACATCGGTCACCTCTGCCCGTGTCGGCCGGGGACTCGTGATCATCGACTCGAGCATCTCGGTCGCGATGATCGAGATACGTCCAGCAGCGTTCGTCGTGTGAACGATCTCGCTTTGGGCTCGGGGAATCGACTCGAGCGCAAGCTCCACCCCGAGGTCACCGCGAGCGACCATCGCACCTTCCGCCTCCGCGAGTATCCCATCGATGTGCGCATAGCCGACCGCGGTCTCGATCTTGGCGATGATGGGAGTCGTTCCGACCACCTCGCGAACCGTCCGTACATCACGGCCGGAGTTGACGAACGATGCAGCGACGAGATCGACGCCGAGTTCGGCACCGAAGGTCAGGTCCTTCTCATCTTTGGCGGTCACTATGGGGATCTGGGTTCGCGCTCCTGGAAACGACGCCCCCTTGTGGTCCTTGAGCTCGCCACCGCTGAGGACACGTACCGTGATGTGATCGGGTGCGACATCCGTCGCCTCGAGTTCGATGAGCCCGTCGGAGAGAACGATCTTCCCCCCAACGTTCATGTCAACGTCCTCGAGGTAGGCAATGTAGACGTTCTCACCATCTCCATCACCGCTGCCGGGGTGGAGCGTGACGACCGAACCGGTCTCGAGCATGGCCGAGCCGTCGGGGAACGTGCCGACACGGATCTTGGGGCCCTGGATGTCCTGCATCACGGCCACAGGAACGCCCATGTCCGAGGCAATTCGTCGGATGAGGACGTAGCGGGCTTCGTGCTGTTCGTGCTCACCGTGGGAGAAGTTCAACCTGGCAACGTTCATCCCTCTGGTGATCAGTTTCTCGATCGCCTCCGGCGTGCTCGTTGCCGGCCCGAGGGTTGCAATGATCTTGGTCTTTCGATGCATCGACACACGATAGGCGTCGGTTGGGACCACGCTCGATCGGTTGCATCGCTCCCTTGGCCCCGAGAACTCCGAGAACGAGTAGCGTATGGGTTGCGCGAATGCGCTCAAACATGGAGGACAAGCAATGAAGAACACAATTCGCATCTTCGTCGTCGTACTCGCGCTGGCACTGGTCGCCACGGCCTGCTCCAGCAGCGACGATGTCGGTGAGATCAAGATCGGCGTCGAGAACGCGTACACCCCGTTCAACTTTATCGACGCGAACGGTGAGGGTGCAGGCTTCGACTACGCCATCTTCGATGAGATCTGCAACCGCATCGGGTGCACCCCCGTGTTCGTCGAGGCTGGTTGGCCAGCCGTGATCGAAGAGACAGGCCAGGGCGTGTACGACGTTGCAGCCGATGGGATCTCGATCACCGAGGACCGTAAGGAAGTCGTTGACTACTCCGATCCGTACATGGTCACGATCCAAAAGCTCATGGTGCGCACCGACGAGTCCCGTTTCGGGAATCTCGCTGAGTTCCAGGCCGGTGACTACCGCCTCGGTACACAGGTCGGTACGACCAACTACGAACTCGGTGCCGAGCTCGTCGACGAGGGACGGATCGATGCCTTCGACCAGTTCGGTGTCGCCGTCCAGGCGTTGATCGCCGGCGATGTCGACGCCGTCATCATCGATGACGTTGCAGGTCAGGGCTATCAGGGAGCGAACTCCAATGAGACTCGCCTCCTCGCAGACGATCTCCGCTCCGACCCGCTCGGGTTCATCTTCCCGAAGGGCTCCGAGCTCACCGCAAAGGTGAACAAGGCGATCGCCGACATGAAGGCAGACGGCACGATGGACAAGCTGATCCAGACGTGGTTCATCGACTTCCAGGCCTAGACGTCGACCTCGATCGATCGTACGACCATCAGGAAGGGGCCGGGCAGCAGCCCGGCCCCTTCCCTCGTTGAAACCAACTAAGTTGCCACCATCGACAGCGAGGACGCCATGACGACAATCGAGCCCGTGATAGGAACCGATCCAACACCTCCGGGAGCGGAGGTCCGGTATGAGTGGTCAGGTTTTCCCTGGTGGTTCCTCGGCATCATCGCGGTCATCGCGTTCCCCCTGTTCAAGATCCTCACCGATGACACGTGGAACGAAGGCTTCCAGTTCATCAAGGATGGCTTGACACTCACCGTTGCGGTCACCCTCGGCGGATTCGTCATAGCGATGATCATCGGACTCGTCGTCGCGCTCGGGCGTATGTCGAAGAACCCTGTTGCAAGGAACCTCGCAACGTTCTACATCGAGTTGATCAGAGGCATCCCCGTCCTCGTAACGATCTTCATGTTCGGCCTCGTGATCGTTCCCTGGTTCATCCGTCTGATCGGTGTGTCCCCCCAATCCTTCATCGCGTCGAACACGTTCAAGACGACGGTTGCCGTAGGGCTCATCTACGCGGCGTTCATCGCGGAGGTGTTCCGGGCCGGGATCGAATCGATCCACCAGGGCCAGGTAGAAGCCGGGATGGCCATGGGACTCAAGAAGGGTCAGGTCTTCCGCTTGATCGTGTGGCCCCAGGCCATCAAGAACGTCATGCCTGCGCTCGGCAACGACCTCATCGCTCTCCTGAAGGACTCCTCCCTCGTGTCGATCCTTGCTGTGCGCGAGCTCACCCAGATGACGAAACTGTGGACCGGACGGAGTTTCCAGTTCTTTGCGGGGTTCATGATCCTCGCGGCGGTCTATCTCGTACTGACGGTGTCACTGAGCCTCCTCCTCCAATGGTACGAGCGGAGGATCGCGACACCGTGACCGGCCCAACACCCACACCGCAGGGTCTCGAGTCCGTCGTCGAGCGATTCGACCATGTCTCGATGGCCGTAGCCGACCTCGATTCAGCCGCCCCTCTCCTCACGCTCCTCGGAGCCGGCTACTTCGACGGTGGCCTGAGTCCCCACGGCGACTTCGAGTGGGTGCAGTACGCTCTCCCCGGCTGGGGGACGCTCGAGCTCATCGCTCCGGTAGGCAACGACCCTGACCACTTCATCAACCGATTCATACGCGAAAGGGGCGAGGGCCTTCACCATCTCACGTTCAAGGTCTTCGACATCACGAATGCTGTACGTCGCGCATCGGAACTCGGGTTCACGGTGACAGGATTCGACGACTCGAATGCGGATTGGAAGGAAGCCTTCGTCCACCCAAAGTCCGCAAGCGGCGTACTGATCCAACTCGCTGAGTTCCCGGACAAGGACGGCTAGCCGTGCCAAGCATGGTCGCCATCATCCCGATTCGGAGCTTCGACGGCATGACCCGGCTGGACTCGGTACTCACGGGACCTCAGCGACGGCGACTCGCACGCCTCCTCGCCGACAGAGTCGTCTCTGCGACCACTTCTGCGGGCCTCACAACGATGGTCGTCACCAACTCCAGCGACGTCTGGTCGTGGGCCTTCGACAAAGGGCTCGCCGTTGTCGACGACCCCGGCACCGGGTTGTCGGATGCAGCTGCTTCGGGAGTCGCGAGCACCGAGGGCCACCCGTGGCTCGTCATCCACGCGGATCTCCCTCTCGTCACACCGGAGGCGATCGCCGACGTTGCCGCCATTGCCGAACGGTCGACCGTACTGGCCCCGAGCAGCGACGGTGGCTCGAGTGCCATCGGCGGGTTCGGCCGGTTCCCGTTCTCCTACGGACCCGGATCCTTCCACCGACATCTATCGGCAGTTCGAAACGCTGTGGTCGTTCCTTCACCAGAGCTGAGCATCGATATCGATACGCCGGTACACCTCAGTGCCTTCCCCGAGCTCATCGCTGAGATCACGAAGTAGACAGCCAAGATCCGACGGAGATCTCCGGGGGCTGGTTCCGCTTTCCGCCTTCTCCCTGGGTCACCCCTACTCTCCACACCATGACCTCGAACCTCTTCTCCGACCTTCACATCGACGACCCTCCACTCGAAATCCCCGACCGCGTCCTCACCATCGGAGCACACCCCGACGACGCCGAGTTCGGTGCCGGGGCGACGCTTGCTCGATGGGCAGACGCCGGTGCCAGGATCACCATCCTCGTCCTCACCGACGGTTCGAAGGGCTCGTGGGATCCTCACCAGGATCAGGGGGATCTCGCCGCTCAGCGTATCCGCGAACAGCGCGCCGCTGCCGATGTCATCGGTGCCCATCTCTGTGAACACCTCGGTCTTGTCGACGGCGAGCTCGAGTACTCGATGGATCTCCGCCTGACGATCGCTGCGGCGATCCGGACGCACCGGCCCGACATCGTGCTCTCACACGATCCGTGGCAGCGATATCAACTCCACCCGGACCACCGTGCCGCTGGAATGGCCGCCGTCGATGGTGTCGTCTCAGCCCGCGAGCCGCTCGCACTCATGGACTCCGGCCTCTCGGCGCATCGTCCGGCGGCGCTGCTCTTGTGGTCTGCCGACGAGCCCGATCACGCGGAACCGGTCACACCTGTGTGGTTCGAACGCAAGATCGAGGCTCTCTTCTGCCACTCTTCGCAAGGATCCACGACGATGGGTGATCCTGATGAGACCAAAGGTCGTCGTGCCGAGTTCGTTGCGAAGATCGATGCGTGGCATACAAGGAACGGACGGAACCTCGGCACGGGACCGGCCGAAGTTTTCAAGAGACTAACTCCCTGAGGAGGCACTATGGCCCTACTCGTACTCGGTGCGGGAATCGTTGGATCGGCCGCGGCGTGGGATCTTCGCCGCCGGGGTTTCGACGTCATCATCGCGGACACCGACCTCGCGGCGGCGGAACGATCTGCTCTTGCCTTCGGCGCTGTGCCCGTGGCACTCGACGTAGCCGACGCCAAGGAGGTCACGGCGATCCTTGAAGGTGTCGACCTCGTGATCAGCGCCGTTCCCTACAGGTACGGCTTCGGTGTCGCGTCGGCAGCGGTGGCCACCGGAACCCACTACCTCGACTTCGGGGGGAATCCAACCGTCGTTGCCGCACAGAAGCGCCTGCATGAAGATGCTCTCGAAGCCGGCGTGATGCTGGTCCCGGACTGTGGACTCGCACCGGGCCTTGCCAACGTGCTCGCAGAGGATCTGATCTCCTCTGCGGGTCCGGGTCCGATCGATAGTATCCAGATGCGTGTCGGCGCTCTCCCCCAGGACCCTGTCGGTGCGCTCGGCTATCAACTCGCTTTCAGCCCTGCGGGTCTCATCAACGAGTACGCCGAACCGTGTGAGATCATCGACGGTGGCTCCTATATGACCGTCGAACCGCTCACCAGATTCGAACATGTTGCGTGGCCGAACTGGGGACCACTTGAGGCGTTCTCTACCGCAGGTGGAACGTCCACGATGTGCAGGATTCACGAGGGTGACGTGGTGTCTCTCGAGTACAAGACGCTTCGATATCCGGGGCACGGGAACGCATTCAGGGCGATGCTCGAGTTAGGGCTTTTCGACGAGACTCCACACCTTGTCGAAGGTACTCGGATGGCACCCCGTGCTCTCCTCGTCCACGCGCTGAACCGCAGCCTTCCGCGAGGAGAGCCGGATCTCGTATTGGTCCGCGTGTGGCGGGAGCACAACGGCGTCACCGCGACGTACCAGATCGAAGACAGAGCCCACGGGGCCTTCTCGGCTCTGGCACGGACCACGGCGTTCCCGGCAACGGCACTCGCCGACCTCATCGCCAGCGGCCGGGTGAACCGTCCGGGCGTGCACACGATGAACGAGGCCGTCCTCGCCAGTGAGCTGCTTCCCGAGCTACGCGGTGTCGGTATCGCCGTTGAGGTGACGTGACGGATCGGTCACCATGCCGATCTTGTCCCCGCTGTCGATGTCGAAGAAGTGCAGCTTGGCCGTGTTGAGGACGAGATCGAGCACGGAGAAGTCCGATACGTCGACGTCGGGGCTGACCCGCGCCGTGAACCTCGTCGTGTCGCCGAGCGACGACGAGTCTGTCCCTGCATCGGCAAGCAGTTCCTCGATGTCGGGCGTCACGACGGGTGGAGTTTCGAGCTCGAAGTGAACATAGGACTCTGAACCGAGAAGCTCGTTGACGTCCGTCTTGACACGGATCGTACGATCCGGGGCCTCGTCCACGATACGGGCATCCTCGAACGTCCCCGGCCTGATCCCAACAACGATCTCCTTGCCGAGATACTCATCGATTCCTGGATGCCGATCGATCGCCACCGGATCGATCGTAACCGTATGCCCTGCAAACGTCGCCTTGTACCTGTCTGCGTCCTTCGTGACGGTCCCGTACACCATGTTCATCGACGGGCTCCCAATGAACCCGGCAACGAAGAGGTTCACCGGATGGTTGAACAGGTCCGTCGGTGCCGCAACCTGCTGAAGGTTGTACGGCCGCTTGCTCGACACGGGACGCATCACTGCAACACGGTGCCCCAACGTCATCGCCTCGACCTGGTCGTGGGTCACATACACCGTCGTCGTCTGAAGCCGTTGATGAAGGTGGCTCAGCTCTGCACGCATCTGGACCCTGAGCTTGGCATCGAGGTTCGAAAGGGGCTCATCCATCAGGAACGCCATCGGCTCACGCACGATCGCACGGCCCATCGCTACACGCTGACGCTGCCCACCCGAAAGTGCCTTGGGCTTCCTATCCAACAACTCAGTGATCTCGAGAATCTCAGCAGCATCACCAACCCGCTTGTCGATCTCGTCCTTGGGTGTCTTGCGCAGCTTGAGACCGAACGCCATGTTGTCCCGAACCGACATGTGCGGATACAACGCGTAGTTCTGGAACACCATTGCAATGTCGCGGTCCTTGGGAGGAACATCGTTGACGAGCCGCTCACCGATACTGAGCTTCCCCTCGGTGATCTCCTCGAGACCCGCAATCATGCGCAGCACCGTCGACTTGCCGCACCCCGACGGCCCAACAAGCACAAGGAACTCACCATCTCTGATCGTCAGATTCACCTGACCCACAGCACGGGTGCCATCGGGATAGATCTTCCCAATATCTTCAAGCGTGATAGATGCCACAGGTTCCTCCGCGCGGTCTTGGACGTCGGAGCGAGGCTACCACGGCTACAGGCCCACGCGGAAGTGCCGCTAGTGTGGCGGCATGAGTGAATCGAACGTTGCAGTCATCCCAGGAGGGACGGGTTCGGTCGGCTACCGCCTGATCCCGCTCCTCATCGACCGCGGATTCAAGGTCGCGGCTACCTACCTTCTCCCAGACGAGGCGACACGCCTCGAGGAGATCCTCGAACTCGACGAGGACAGGCTCATCCTGCGCCGCGTGGACGTCACCGACGCCGAAGCAGTCAACACCTTCTTCGATGAGGCTGCCGATGCGTTCGGAGAGATCAACGTCATGGCGTCCTTGGTCGGCGGATGGGCCGGCGGAAGGGATGTGGCAGAGACATCCGACGTACGACTCGAGAGGATGTTCGACCTCAATCTCCGCACCGCGTGGAACACATCGCGAGCGGCGATCCCGTACATGGCAAAGGACTGGGGCCGGATCGTGCTGATGGGCTCGAAGCACGCGCTCGACTCTCCAGCAGGCCAGGCGGCCTACAACGTCGCGAAGGCCGGTGTGCTCGCCCTTGCAAAGTCGATCGCCATCGAGCTCCTCGATACGAACACGACCTGCAACGCGCTGCTTCCCTCGGTCATCAACACGGACGCCACACGGGCAGCCCTCCCCTACGCAGACTACGTCAACTGGCCACAACCAGAAGAGATCGCCCAGGTCATCGACTTCCTGGCGTCCGAGCGTTCCAAGGTGATCAACGGAGCCTTCCTTCCTGTGTGGGGATCGGCCTTGATCTGAGCCATGGCGTCGACGACCAATCACCGCGGCGGCTCCTTCGATGTTCTCGTCATCGGCTCAGGGTTCGGCGGGAGCGTCACAGCGCACAGGCTGACCGAGAAGGGTTACTCCGTGTGTGTGGTCGAAGCAGGCAAGCGATGGGCCTCACAGGACTTCCCACGCACCAACTGGGATGTGAGGAAGTCGCTGTGGTTTCCCCGCCTCGGAATGAAGGGGATCCAGCGGCTCTCCCTCCTTCGCGACGTACTCGTGCTCTCAGGTGCAGGGGTTGGTGGTGGATCCCTCGTATACGCGAACACGCTCTATGAGCCGCTAGAACCGTTCTACACCGACCCACAGTGGGCAGATGTCGCCGACTGGCGGCGAGATCTCGCTCCGCACTTCGCCACGGCGAAACGCATGCTCGGTGTCGTCGAGAACCCGCTCGACACGCCCGCCGACGAGGTCATGCGGACGGTCGCCGAGCATTTGGGGGTCTCTGAAACGTTCCATCCCACACCCGTCGGCGTGTTCTTCGGTGAGCCGGGTGTCGAGGTGCCCGACCCCTTCTTCGGAGGCGACGGTCCTGCACGGTCCGGCTGTGTCGTATGCGGGAACTGCATGGTCGGATGCCGGTTCAACGCGAAGAACACGCTCGACAAGAACTACCTCTACTTCGCAGAACGCAACGGAGCGAAGGTCTTCCCTGAACACACCGTCGTCGACATCGAGCAGATCGGTGATGAATGGCAGGTCACCACCGAACGCTCCGGCTCCTGGTTCCGGAGGCGACGCACGGTCTTCGTGGCGAAGGACGTCGTCTTCAGCGCCGGAGCACTCGGAACGACGCGGCTCCTTCTGGAACTCGCCGAGCACGGAAGGCTCCCCCACATCTCACACCGGCTCGGATACCAGACGAGGACGAACAGCGAGGCACTCGTGGTGTCCGTCGCCTCCGATAGGACCGTCGACTACTCCGAAGGCATCGCCATCACCTCATCGATCCACCCGAACCCCGAGACACACATCGAACCCGTGCGCTACGGCAAAGGCTCCAACGCCCTTGCCCTTCTCGCGACGATCCTCGTCGATGGAGGGCCCGGTGTTGCCAGACACGTTCGGTTCCTCAAACAGGCCGCATCCCATCCGATCGCCTTCCTGCGGTCCCTGTCCGTGTGGCACTGGTCCGAACGCGGCATCATCTTGCTCGTCATGCAGACACGGGATAACAGCCTTCGGATGTTCCGCAAGAAGGGCTGGTTCGGCACGAGGCTCACGACGGAGCAAGGTCACGGTGAGCCGAACCCCACGTACATCCCTGAGGCGAACGAGGCGGCGCGCATCGCAGCCGACGCAATGGGTGGCTTCGGCGGGAGCACCATCAACGAAGTTCTCTTCGATACACCAACGACCGCACACATCCTCGGCGGCGCCCCGATCGGGCCGGATGCAGAGCACGGCGTCATCGATGGCTATCACCGCGTCTTCGGCCATCCGGGACTCCATGTGATCGATGGAGCAGCCATCGGAGCGAACCTCGGCGTGAACCCGTCGTTGACCATCACAGCAATGGCCGAACGGGCGACCTCGATGTGGCCGGACAAGGGCGACGTCGACACACGACCCCGACTCGATTCGGTCGAACAGGTCGGGGCCCGCTGACGAGGGTCACTTCGGGTAGCGGAGTCGCCCTTGGAGCTTCCGGTGCGGGATGTGTTGGACCTGCTGTTCCTCCGGGAACTCGCTGACATCGACGCGAGCGGTCGTCCCTTCGTACCAGTCGGCGTAACGAGCCGAAGCAGGCCACGCCGATAGGCCGTGGAGAAGCACAGAGAGTCCCACGGTGGTTGCCCCAACGGCGATAATCCCGGCTGCTTCATCGGCGTTGGCACCAACCACGACGGTCCCCATGAACACGAGGGACGCAAGTCCCCGAGGACCAAACCATCCGATATAGAGTTGCGTCGGCCCGGCGAGACCCGTGCCGATGAGCGACAGAGCAACCGGGATCATGCGCACGATCGTGAGACTGAGGATGGCGTACAGCACGATCTGCCAGGTGACGACGTCGAGCGCAGGGGCAAGGATGAACGCGCCGAAGACAAAGAACGCGAACATCGTCATAACGTGGCCAACGCCCTCCGAGAAATCGCAGATGTCGGGGTACTCATGACGAACCTTCGCTCCGAACACGAGACCACCGACGAACGCCGCGATGAACCCGGAGCCTCCAACGGGGTCGGCAAGAGCGAAACACAGGACCGCGAGAGTGACGACCGATACCTGTTTCCAACCACGGGCCATCCAGCCGTGTTCGTAGGCGTAGCGCACTGCAAGCGCGCCGAGCCAGCCCACGACGAGTCCGATCACTACGGCAAGACCGATCTCTTCGAGGAACACCCGTGCGATCTCTGCGCCGCTCTGCATCTCGTTGGCTGCACCGGCAACGGCGATCGCGAGGAACGGCACTGCAATGCCGTCGTTGAGTCCACTCTCGACACCGAGTCCCTGTCGCACGAGGCCCGGAACCCTGTCGTTCGACACGACTGCCTGGCCGAGCGCAGCATCGGTTGGCGCGAGGATCACTGCGACCACAGCTGCCGGCCAGAACCCGAGATCGGGCACGATGATCATGGCGATGAGCGTGCCGACGATGATCGTCAGAGGCAAACCGATCCCGAGGAGGCGTCCCGGCAGAAAGGCTTCCTTGCGTATCGCTCGTGCGTCGATGAGGACCGCATCGGAGAACAGGATGATGACAAGCGTCATCTCGAGCAGGATCTGGATGGCGTCGTTGCGTACGTCGAGTGCCAGCGTGTCGAACGACGTGCCGGTCCAGACCATGACCAACGCCCCAAGGACTCCAGCGGCGGTAAAGACCATCGGACCGGTCAAGGAGCTGTGTTCGAGGCGGCGCGATACGAGGGCGTAGCCGAGGAACAGCGCGGCGATCAACACCAAACCCATATCAAGCCCCTCTCTGGCCACGTGCCGGGTTCACACTACCTGCACGAGGCATCGGCGTGGTGTCGCACATTCGCGTAGCGAGCCGCGTAGCGGTGCTCCACTCCGGACGGCAGGAGGTCAGTCGTCGAGTTGCTGCGCCTCGAGAACGGTGAACTCGATCAGAACCGTCTCTCCTTGGAGGAGCGTGAGCGTGTCATCGCTCACGCGGTAGCCGTCCGCCTCCTGGAGGAGACGCAGATACAGCGTTTCCTGGTCCATGGCACCCTCCGGCTGCTCGCAGAACATGAGTGTCGCGGCCAACGGACCGATCCTGATCGCATCGCCGTCGATCGTGTACGACCCGCTGTAGGAGTTGCAGCCGGCCACACCAGAGACCGTGCCCTCGACGAAGTTGGCAACGGGCATCGCCGAGTCGATCGGCTGGATCTTCGTCCCGTCGACCGTCATCTCGTGAACAACCCATGATCGCCCCTCGATCTCACCGCTACCCGCGCTGAGTGCCAGAGCGATGATCGCAAGGAACCCCACGGCACCGAGAACGATCACCCCGTACTTCAACCAGTTCTCGTTGTCCATCGATGGCTCCCTTCGAACGACGCCGCGCGGTATGCCAATACGATACGCTCAGGGAGAGGTACTCGTCGCGATCTCGCGGGTCTCTTCGCTCACGCCGGTGACGAGGACCACGGCAGCGACGACCACCGATGCGAGGGCGGCAAGCGCAGGTCCAGGTATCCCGAAGGAGTCGAACAGTATCGGCCCGACTGCAGCGCCGATGCCCCGCGCCAGGCTCATCGACACGACCATCCATGCGAGGTACCTGGTCCTCGAGCCCGGCATCAGCTCGGAGGCGAGGGGAATCGACGAAACGATCGTGAACTCGAAGCCGAACAAGGCGATCGCAAGGACGGCGAGCCCGACTCCGAGATGAACGCTTGCCGGCACGAGCAGGGCGTACCCCACACCCGACACGACGAGTCCTGCGAGCACAGCACGAAGCTTCCCGATCCTGTCGGTGAATGCGAACGTGGCGCCCTCCCCTGCAAGCTCGGAAGCACCGATGAGGAAGGCTGCCCCTCCGAGTGCGACGACGGTCAGTCCGAAGGAGTTCTCGAGCCACGCTCCGAACACGACCACGATCATCTCGGATCCAAGAGCGAAAAGGCCCGCAACGAGCAGGAAGTTCCGTCCCGATGACGTGAAACGGTCGTGATCTCCGTTCTGATCGACTCCCCGGCCATCAGCATCGATGAACCTCCCCGTGACAGCGAGGGCGGCGACACTCAGAACGCCGAACACGATGAACGGCACGCGCCAATCGGTGCTTGCGATCAGCCACCCCGTGGCAGGGGCTCCGATGAGGAGGGCACCGGCCCAGGTGAACTCGAACGTCGCCAGGTAGCGTGCCCGGCGCTCGTAGGGAACCCGCGCTGCAACGTAGGACTGCGATGACACGTCGAATACCGGTTTGGCAAGACCCAGCAACGCAAAGCCGATGAGCGCACCGACGTACACGCTCGTGAGGGCTGTGACCGCCGATCCGACGATGAACAGCATGATTCCGGTGATGATCAGACGTCTTTGGCGCTCACCCACCCCTGCCAACTTGCTGACGGCCGGAGTTGCAAGGCCGGAGAAGTGGCGCACGCTCACGAGCAGGGCAGCCTGTTCGAAGGGGACACCAAGCCCACGAGCGATAACCGGAAGGAAGGGATACACGAACCGGTACGCCGTGTTCATCACCAACCGCTCGGCCGAGAGGAAGGCAAGTGATGATCGGACTGAACGCGGCATCCTGGAAGTGTACGGGTCGGTGTGCAGCCCGCTCATCCCCAGCCGACCCACACATCCACGAGCAGGTGGTGGCTCAGTAGTGAGGCCGGTGTTGTGGGAAACCCTTCGTCACACCGGCTCTGCTGAGAGGTTCACGTCTCCGTGGATGGGTTCCATACTTCCCACACCTTCCCGACGAGGTCGGGTCCCGGCTTCAATGTCGGTTCGCCAAGCTTCCAGCCGGCCGGTGTCGCTTCGGCACCCTTGCTCTCTCTGACGAGCTGGTAGGCCTGGATCTGACGGATCGTCTCGTCGATGCGTCGCCCTACGGGAGGCGTGAGCACCTCCATCGCCTGGATCACGCCGTCGGGGTCGATGATGAATCGACCACGCAGCTCAACGCCGGCGTTATCGTCCCACACACCGTAGGCACGCCCGATGTTCCCGGCTTGATCTGAAGCCATGGCAAACGGAACACCGCCGTCGACCATCTTGGAGAGCTCGTAGTCGTTCCACATCTTGTGAACGAAGTGACTGTCGACACTGACGGAGATGACCTCGACACCGAGTTCCTGAAGATCCGAGTACCTGTCGGCGACCGCCGACACCTCAGTCGCTCAGACGAAGGTGAAGTCACCCGGATAGAAGCACAACAACACCCACTTGCCTGCGAACTCTGAGAGACTCACCTGCGTGAAGCCACCCTTGTGATACGCAGGGGCGGTGAACTCTGGAGCCTTCTGTCCTGCCGTCGCGGTCATCTGAACCTCCTGTTGCACTCCGTTGGACCCGATCAGGTCATGTCCTTCTGCGGGTGTGTCGTCCTCGGCTGTGGCGGTCACCCGACCACATCCGATCGCTTCTTCAGCCATCGTCACCTTCTCGATCGATCGACACTCCGACGATACGCACTCGGACGGCTTTGGCCAAGTTCACGAGGCAACGCCCACCTTCGGTGGGCGATGGTAGGTTTCGGAGCACACTCGAGGCGAAGGGGG
The DNA here is from genome assembly GCA_964387145.1 of uncultured Acidimicrobiaceae bacterium. GTDB lineage: Bacteria > Actinomycetota > Acidimicrobiia > Spongiisociales > UBA5794 > JAMBLL01. The sequence goes on along the minus strand of CAYLVM010000004.1, from coordinate 6,401 downwards.
CAACGTGAGGACACGGATCACCGCCCTGGTCGTTGTGATCCTGCTCGTCGGCTCGGCTTGTGCGTCCACAGGGTCCGGTGTCCCCGTCCCGGAGATGACACCGGAGCTCTCGACACAGCTTCAGGCACGAGCGTTCATGCGGGCATGTCAGGAATCCGCCTGTGCCGGTGCACCGATCCTCGCCCCCGACTCCACACCACCCGCGGTCAGGGAGGCGATCGTCGAACGGTTCACCGACGAGGTCGAGTATGTGAGTGAGTCCCAGCTCGAGCAGCTATATGACTCCACCGGCCGATACCGAGACGGCTCGATCATGTTGAGTGTTACCCCCGTTGCAACGACAGAACGTGGCGACGTCGTCGGCGTCGATGTGTGGATCTCCCAAGGACAATTCGAGTTCATCGGCCGAACGTACCTGTTCCTGTGGGACGGATCACAGTGGGTCGACACCGCACCCGATACCGTCGACGTGACCGTCACCACATCGGTCTCCTGACATCGAAGCCACTGCGCGCTGTAACTCCTGTTGCACCGCCGTGGGTGCCGGCCATATACCCTTGTGACAGGGAGCAACCGACCGACATGCAGGTTCTCGACGTGAGTATTGACGACCGGGAGTGGTTGGAGGGGATGTGGAGCACACATGCCGACCGCATCTTCGCGTACGCTGTCCGCCGGATCGGCCCTCAACATGCCGAAGATGTCGTTGCGGACACGTTCGTCGTTGCGTGGCGACACAGAACACAGCGTCCTCAGCGGGAACTGCCTTGGCTCTACGGTGTTGCGCGCAGGGTCATCCGGGATCGCTACCGCGCACAGGACCGTTGGATGAAGCTCCGCCAACGCATCGACATGGATCGGTCCTTGCCCGGTGACGCCGTTGCCGAGCAGGCGTCTGGAGCGATCGCCGCGAACCATGCCCTTGCTGCGCTCGATGAGACAGACAGGGAGACGCTCCTCTTGGTGAGCTGGGAAGGGCTCGACGCGCGGGAAGCATCGGCCGCCATGGGTATCACACCTGCCGCATTTCGGATGCGACTGGCGCGGGCCCGCCGACGACTCACCTCCCAGATGCGGACGGTCGGACTCGATCCCTCCGAACTCCCGACGTCGACCGATGGAGGAACCAATGGGGTTTGACAACACACTCCTGCGGGACATCAACCCGTTTCCTACGCACGAGGCGGACCGTTGGTCGGAGGGTTCTGCCGGCCAACGAACGCTGCTTCGCGTCCTCGATCAGACGTCGGATGGCGTTGCCGCGTTCGACCAAGAGCCCGGGCGCCGTCGATGGCCATGGCTCGTAGCGGTGGCCGCGGCGGCTGTCGTCGCAGCTCTCAGCATCCCAACGGCCATCCTGATGCGGTCGACCGGCACCGTCACCACCGGTAGCTTGTCTGTGACTCGCGTCGATGGTGCCTGGATGCTGGACTCGTTCATCGTCGACGGAGAGTTCACAGCGGTTGAGGTGGGTGTGAACTCTGCAACGCTCCCTACGATCGAGATCGGATCGAGGACCGTCGGGAACACGGGTTGCAACGACTTCACCGTGTACGGCGCCGGCTTCACCCCCGACGGCTTCACTGTCGATGGCACACCGGTCGTCCTCGGTGAAGTAGTGAGGAGTGCCGCGCTCTGCGATGTGGAGGACGGCACTGGTCTCATGTTCACACCGAGCGTCTTTCGAGAAGCCATGGGAAATCCGACGGGGTTCAGGGTGTCGAGTGTCGATGGCACGATGCAGTGGCTCGTAGATGGCAGCTACACCCTGCTGTTCTTCGTCAGGGTCGATCGGGGAATCGAGTTGACACCAGACGAGACCATGCAAGTGCGGACCTGGGTGAACATGCTCGGCCTCGCTCAGTTCCACCCTGTCGTGTGGCGGGACCGCTTCGACCGCATGTGCAGCGAAGGGGTGTGGAACCCCGATGTCGCCCTTGCGTTGTCGTCCGAGTTCATCGCGACGGATCTCGATGCTGGGGCGTCGGTACGGGATGCAAGCATTGGTGGTCCTCCATCTCCACAGGACGGTGCTTTCGCTCTCTGGTCGATGGCGGTCAACACATGTCGGGACCGGTTCCCCGAGGGTGCCATCGAACAGGGTCCGCCATCCTTCGACGGTGTCGGGGCGTCTGGTTCGTCGTGAACGATCCCGCGTCCATGATCACGAAGCGGAGCCCCTCGATGCATACCACGCGCAGGTCCGCATCGATACGGTCGAGGATCGGGGTGCTGGTGGCGTTCGCGCTGGTCGTCGCCGCGTGCTCGAGCGGGGGGTGGCAGGAGATGCCCAAGCCACCGATCGAAGGGCGTAGGTTCGCCGGTTCGGCGTGCTCGGACTCAAGCCTCGTCGTGTGGGGTGGCGCCCCGGTGCGTCGCCAGACCGACCCTGAGAATCCAAACCTCGTGACCATCGCAACGTTCGCCGATGGAGCACTCTTCGATGTCTCGGCGCGACAGTGGCGCCCCCTCCCGCCGGCTCCATTGACCGCCCGGTGGGCACCCGCAACGGCCATCGTCGGCAACGAACTGGTGGTGTGGGGTGGTGCAGGGAGCGTGGTCTCCTCGGACGATCCTACGGATTTCGACTATCCGAGCGATGGTGCCGCCCTCGATCTCTCCACGATGGTGTGGGCCTATCTGCCTGGAGGGCCTCTACAACCCCGCTTCGGCGGCGTCGCCGTTCCCCTCAGCGATCGAGAAGTCTTCGTATACGGCGGTCAAGCAACACCGGGGACCGACACGTCAACGTTGAACGCTGCGTTCCTCGACGTCCCCACATTGCAGATCTCTGAGGCGCAGAGCCCACCGATCGACGGTGTCGTGTTCACCGATCGCGGACAGTTACTCGCCGTCGACTCTCTCGGCGTGTACGAGTACGCCTCATCGACCGATGAGTGGATCGCCACGCCGATCGAGGTACCGACAGAGATGGGTGCCCCGATCGCCGTCGTTCCGCTCGAAGACGGCACGAGGGCAGTCGTCGTCTCGACCTCTGGAAGTTGGATGTACGAGACGGCATCGGGGTTCGTCGCGCTCGGAGGGAGCCCTACCGTCGGCAAGGATGCTCAGGTCCGCTCATCGGCGTCTGGTGCCACGATGTGGGATCCGGCATCCCGTTCTGCATGGATCCTGCACGACCACACGTGGGAACCGCTGCCAACACCGCGAAGGCTTGGCAACCGCAAGGGCGCGGCGGTCTGCCAGACATCGTCTGCTTTGATCATCTGGGGTGGCCAGGATGACCGCGAGACCGTCCAACTCACCCGAGAAGACGGCCTAATCCTCCGCATCGACGATTGAGTCCACCGGACGATGCGACTTCACCTAAGCCCTGTTCCCCGGCTCCCGGGACGATCTAGGCCTCCACCGAACCTACGGCACCCCGTTCGTCTCCGCCAAACCCGCTACAGACCAGGGACTACGTATGACCCGGGGAGGTTCACAGGCGTGTCGCAATCCCCCGGATTGAGGTCGACGGATTGACCCGAAACGCGCAGCATCCCTTGCGTTGCAAGGGATGCTGGTTTGTAGCCCCGATGGGATTCGAGCCCACGCTACCGCCCTGCCAGATAGGCAGACCGAGCGGCACGCCGCCCTCGAAAC
>CAYLVM010000004.1:0-2695 GCA_964387145.1 uncultured Acidimicrobiaceae bacterium | reverse complement strand
CCCACGCTACCGCCCTGCCAGATAGGCAGACCGAGCGGCACGCCGCCCTCGAAACACCGAAACCCCCGCCGAAGCGAGGGTTCCAAATGCATTTCGTAGCCCCGATGGGATTTGAACCCACGCTACCGCCTTGAGAGGAAGGTTCACGGGTTTCCGCAGCTACCCGCTGGCACAGCGTTTCGGGCCGAAAGCCGTGCGGACACTGGGTTTCTTGGTGTTCTTCGCTCCGGACGTATCGCACCATTTCGCGTCATTTGTCGTCACTTTTCACCCTGATGTGTCCCAGGCGTGTCCCAAGCACCGGTGGACACTCATCACACGTCCAGGCAGACGACACCCACCTACACTTCGTCCATGTCGGCACGATTCCAAGGCCTGGTGCTCGTCGCTGGTATCGCTGGAGCGCTGGTGCTCCTTGTGTGGCCCGTTCGTGCACATAACGCGATGTGGGCGGTCACCGTCGGCAGCGAGAGTACCAAGACCGTTCCCGTCGGTGGCGGTGAGCTCGTCACACCCATCCAGGTGATGATCGAAGGCACAGGCACCGCGGAGCAGCAACTCCGCTCTCAAGTCGAGCGACGAGTCCTCGCGGCTGTTGGCGCGATGGCGCTCTCCTTCGTGGTCCTTGGCGTGCTGCGGGCCAAGGACTCTGCCAGCGAGAGACGCTCCGAGTAGTTCGTACCGTTCGGAAGGTACCCAATGTCCGCGGTCACGCTGAGTTCCGAATCTTCCGACTCCGTGCAACACTTCGAGTGCCCGGATTGTGTATAGGGGTATGACGGACGAAGAGATCTACGTGAAGTATCGCGATGAGCTGATTCGTTATGCCACAGTACTTGTTGGGCCCGCTGATGCTGAAGACGTGCTGTCCTCGGTACTAACGAGAATCTACAACTCGCGGCGGTCGCTGTCCCGACTAGAGAATCCTCGGCCGTACCTGATGAAGTCGGTGCTCAACGAATCGATCAATCGGCGCAACGCTCGGCATGAGCAGCCGCTATTCGAGGTCGCGGTCGACCCGGTTCGGAGTCAGCCCGAGGTGCTTCAAGCAGTCCAGGCGTTACCGCAACAACAGCGGGCTGCAATCTACCTGTCGTACTGGTGCGGCATGCAAAGCCATGAGGTCGGTGACCTCATGGGCTGTCGACCGGCAACGGTGCGGCGCTATATCCATTTGGCAAGGCGCAAGTTAGAGGCGGTGTTGAACGATGACGAATGAACAACAGGTAGTCGACGCAGCTCGAGCTGCGTTCGAGGACATCATCGACGAGGCTCCACTCGCTCCGGATTGGGTATACGCCACGGGTCAACTTCAGCGTCTTCACCGTGACGAACGACAACGACGTCCAGCATCCGTACTGATCGGCGTCGCCGCGCTCGTGTTCGTGATGATCGGATCGCTTGCCGGATTGTCGCTGGTCCTGCGTTCGGACTCGGGAATCAACGATGCTACAACCGGCACCACCACAGCAGCGCCTGAGACCGCTACAACACCGACCACCGTTGCTACTCCCACGCCCACGTCTGCGCCATCGGACCAGGGTGTGTCATTGGTGCTTTCAGATCTGGTCGTCGATGTACCGCTCGCGTACTGGCCAACCGTTGCGCCGGCGGGCTGGAAAGTGTGCCGTCAGTTTGAAGATGCCTCCCGAGGCGATCAGATCTGTGATCCGGGCGCGGACGGCTTCATTGGAATCAGTCTCACATTCAATACTCCCGTTGACGGACGACCTCCTGGTCCTCTCCCCGGATCCTCACTCCTCACCGACGGTGACATGCTCGTACTGTCCATGCCAATCAACAATGCTGGCTACGTTCTGAACGTCACCTCACAGGGGTTGAGCACGTCCGACCTCACGTTGGTCACTGCTTCCATCCCTCTCGTCGGTGCACAACGTGACTTCGCACCCGTCGAAGAACCAATTCTCGATGTCGCCTCACTCTCTGACGATGAGGTCGCTTCGATGCTTCCGGGCGAGATGTCGGCTCCAGTCGTCGTTCGCGACCGTCGAAGTTTCAACGTCTTCGGCGATTCCGTGACCTTGACCGTCACCGACGAAAACTGGTTGCCGCAGGGAACACCCTTCACCGTCTTGGATCGCCTTCCACGAATCCCGCTTCCGCACCTGATACCCGATGCCGACCGGCCCGTCGTCATCGGCGAGTCAGCGTCAGGCTGGGCGTACGCCACTTGGGATCAGGGCGGGTACAGTTGGTTTCTCGAGGGACGTGGTTCCGCTGACGAGATGCGCCGACGAGCACTTGACGCTATCGCGAGTATCGCGAGCCTCGCAAGCTGAACAGCCACCCGTATCAAGCGTCACACGCTCCCTGGTTGGCACGCAGGATGCCCATGGCAGCGCTTGTACTTGAAGCCTGACCCGCAGGGACAGCGTTCGTTTCGTCCGATCTTGGTGCGAGCCGTCGAGGCACTTGAGAAGCGCTCTGACGCCACTTCGGTCAGTTGCTCTCGTGCCTCGAGTTCATCCTGCCACCGTCGCAGTCGCTCACTCCACTCCAGCAGTCTCCCTTCGTCCATGTCGACCTCACGCTCTCGGGCCACGATATTCGCCTCCCGGCTCGCCAGCTCTTCTGTGGCCCGTTGAGCGGACACAGGCGCATCACCGGTGTGTTCATCGAACACCCTGATGAGCTCCCGGTCGATGAGCATGGTGACGGCTCGACCCATCGAGAT